>NZ_CAIJDS010000064.1:0-39156 GCF_903819475.1 Rhodococcus sp. UFZ-B548 | reverse complement strand
CTTTACCTGCAGCGATATCTGCTACTGCGCGCTCGATACTGTCGAACCTGGTCACTCTGTGCTCCGTAGTGCTATGAGGCCTTTCAGGTCTTCAAGGCTGATTGGTTGGGAAATACGCCTCGGATATAGCGGAAGTTTCATGCAGGCTGGCTTCATGTGTCGATCCGCAAGGAACTGTGTGCACCGGCAATCATCGTGGCTTGGACAGCCTCGATGACTCGGTCGGGTTCGGGTCATCGAAGCCGACCAACAAGAAGTTAGATGGGAGAGCTTACTGTTCACCTGGTCGTAGATTGCCGGGAGCAGCTTCATACCCGAGAGGCCACCGGTGCCACCGAGGTTCACTAGTGACGACGGGAAGATCCGAATTCCACTACTGAGGGGGTCCGGCCTGAAAGGTTGTTCGCCTACTGTGTCGACTGTGACTGGATCGGCTACTTGAGACGTGCCCACGTGATGATCTCCCGTTTGAGATGGATCTTTGAACCCTCATCCGACTGTCCTCCGATGGGTGCAACTCTAGTGTTGTCGTGTGTCCTTTCAGACGCACCTGGCTACGTGGGGGGATATACCTGATCGTTCGGCTGGGTAAGTCTTGGAGAGCCAGGGTTAAAGCACGGCGAGTCACGGCTTGCACGTCTCCCGAGTAGACGGTCGCGGTACCGACAACAAACTCGAACGTGCCTCCGTCCTCGGATGTCGACGTAGCCGTGATGGCCTCACGGGTTCACGGTTTCTCCAGTGTATTGCAGTTCGAGACCTTTGTCGGAGCATGTCGGTGCCACGACTACGAGATGTAGCTGATCGGGACTCAGCCGTCTGCATCTCCGTTACGGGAACGCACCTGCTGTGCAGCTTTTCTGGAGAACTTTCGGTGAATACCCGTAGCGACTACATCGGCAGGGGCGTATCGGCGTTGCAGCAGTACTGATGTCGGACCAATTTCCTGTCGCCATCTTAAGGTGCATAGTGATCTGGGATCACCTCGGTCCAACAGGGTCCCGCGTATGCGGTGACGACTTACAACGGGTGAAGTATGCAACTGGCAAGAGAGTGCCGCGTCGTGAGTCAAAGCTTCATGCCCGGATTCAATTTGAAAAGATTCGAGAGAACCCGCCGCGACCCGGCACAGTGACGGTCGAAGTCGGTGGGACACGAGGAGATTCAGTATGACCTGCACACGTCTGATCCTGTTGCGCCACGGTGAAAGTACGTGGAACGCCGAGGACAGGTTCGCCGGATGGGTGGACAACCCACTCACCGATGGCGGTCGTGAAGAGGCGATCCGTGCCGGTAACGCAATCGCGGAGGCTACCCTTCTTCCTGATGTCGTACACACTTCGCTTCTGCGGCGGGCGATCTCGACCGCGAATACCGTTCTCGACACGGCGAATCGTCATTGGATTCCGGTACGCCGCACGTGGCGGCTCAACGAACGACACTACGGCGCACTGCAGGGGTGCAGTCGTGGGGATATTCGAGATAGGTTCGGCGCGGACCAATTCAAGCGATGGCGTCGATCGTTCGACGAGGCGCCGCCTCCGCTCGAACCGGGATCGCCCTGGGGGCAGGACCGCGACGTCCGTTATCGGTCGTCGTGTGTGGACGTACCGATGACAGAATCGCTCCACGACGTCACTACCAGGCTGCTGCCGCACTGGACGGACTCCGTTGTTCCGGACTTACGGTCGGGAAAGACGGTTCTGGTGGTCGCTCACGGGAACGTGTTGCGCACGTTGTTGATTCACCTGCATGGCATACCCAGGTCCGAAGCGGACCGAATTCAGATATCGACCGGGGAGCCGCTGTGGCTGACACTCGACGAGTTGTTGCGCCCAATGTGAAAGGGGCGCACGGTCGGACAACGGATCAACGGATTTCGTGGCGCGGTGCTGCCACCTTTGAAGTGTTCGAGCAGCAGGGCGCGGAGTTCGTTTGCGCGAGGCTCCGTTCGGGTCATGGGCCTCCGAGGGCGACCTCGGCCGTTGCCTTGCTGTTCGGACCGCGCACGACGGCGGCAAGGGCGAAGCGGGTGCCGTTGTGCAAGGTGGTCTGGGTGATTCCGGTGCGCTTGATCTCGTATTGTGTGAGAACTGCGTTGACCGGGTGGTTCTCCTCGCGCCCACGCTGACGCAAATGAGTGTCGCGTGTGTTCGGCGGCCAGTTCCGCGAGCAACGCCTTACCCCCGGCTGGCGCGAGCAGACCGCGTCGAATCGATGACGAGTATCGCGCATGACCGGCGAGAGCGAACTATTTTTCGGCTTCTCGGCGCAGGTTCCACGCTCATCGCCACTGATCCGGAGTCGATTGCGGTATTCGACAAACGTGGCGTTCCCGAGACTGTCGCACGCATCGCACTCGTACACTCGGTGCAGGCTGGGAGGCAGTTTGGTGCCCTGATCGCCGCACAGTCCTTGTGTCTTTATTGGTTAGCGCTCGGTGCCGCCCTGACCGATGGACTTACCCGGGTCGAAATCAACAAGGTTGTTCATCAGAGCGTTCCGCACGATGCCGTATCAAACTCGAAAATAGCTCCACCCCAAACAACTTGGCGACACCTCTGGTGTTCAATCCTTGTGTTCTGGTCTCTGGCTCCGCGGGGCATCACTGGTTACGGTAGTAACCGTGGTAGTCGTAGCTTGCGAGATGTGTGACAGGTTGGTGGGTGTTAATTGGATTTGTTCGTGGAATAGGCGGTTTAGGCGGTCGGATTCGCGAGCACAAGTCGATCTCGGTTGCGTGGTTCAGTGGCCTGAGAATCTCATGATGGAACCAGCCAGTGTTCGTTCGAGCAATGTCGTTCGAGGTGAGGATTCGGTGGGCAGATGTTATTGGGTAGGACCACAGAGTGCCAGATCCTTGATCGGCTCCTGAATGAGGCGCGATCGGGGCACAGTGGAGCGCTCGTGCTGCACGGCGACCCAGGCATCGGTAAGACAGCGTTGCTGGACTATCTGGCGCAGCGCGCCTCGGAGTGCGGGGTCGCGCGAGCTGTTGGTGTCGAATCGGAAATGGAACTGGCTTTTGCGGGTTTGCATCAACTCTGTGTACCGATGCTTGGGCAACTTGAGCGGCTTCCGGTGCCTCAACGTGAGGCTTTAGGGGTTGCGTTTGGATTATGGGCAGGTGATTCACCTGATCGCTTTATGGTCGGTTTGGCAGTTTTGACCTTGATTTCTGAGACTGCTGAGGAAAAGCCGTTGGTCTGCTTGGTTGATGACGCGCAATGGCTAGACCAGGAAAGTGTGCAGGCACTAGCGTTCGCGGGGAGGCGTCTCTTAGCTGAGCGAGTTCTTATTGTATTCGCGATTCGTGAGGTTCGACAGAAAGATTTGTCGAGCTTGCCGCACCTGGAAGTTCGTGGAATTGACGACCATCACGCACACCAGCTATTGGCCTCGGTCATACAAGGGCGGTTGGACGAACAGGTCCTGGATGAAATCGTTGCTGAAACGCACGGCAACCCGCTAGCGCTCCTGGAGCTACCAAAGGGATTGACCGCAGTCGAGTTGGCGGGTGGATTCGGACTTCCAGGGGCGCGGGCATTGGCAGGCCGTATCGAACAAAAATTCTTGGCACGTTTCAATGCCTTGCCGTCAGAAACACAGCGGCTTCTACTGGTTGCGTCAGCAGAGCCGGTTGGCGATGTGAGCTTGCTACGGCGTGCCTCGGGGCTCCTTGGAGTCAGTGCAGCGGCGGCAACGCCGGCAGAAGACGCAGGCTTAATTGAAATTGGAGCCCGGGTACGGTTTCATCATTCACTCGTGCGATCAGCTGTTTACCGTGCCGCAACATCCGCTGATCGGCAGGCGGTGCATCGCGCGCTTGCCGAAGCAACCGATCAACTGGTTGACGCTGATCGCCGTGCCTGGCACAGGGCACATGCTGCTCTCGAGCCGGATGAGGCGGTAGCTGAAGAGCTTGAGCGCTCAGCTGTCCGCGCGCAACAACGCGGAGGGATCGCTGCTACGGCCGCGTTTCTAGCGCGTTCGGTTGAGCTGACTCCAGGGGTGACGCGGCGTGGAATGCGGGCGCTAGCGGCTGCGCAGGCTAAGTTCGAGGCTGGGGCACCAGACCAGGCGATCGAGCTGCTCGCCATTGCAGAGATGAATTTGCTTGACGACTCGCAGAAGGCGAGGGTGGCGCGGTTGCGCGCTCAGATCGTATTTGCACGCAACCGTGGCAGCGAAGCGCCTATGTTGCTGTTACATGCTGCCCAGCAGCTGAGCCCATTTGATGCGGCCCTCGCGCGCGAAACGTATTTGGAAATGCTCGGTTCTGCGATTTTCGCTGGTCGTCTCGGTGGAGAACGTATCCTTCAGACGTCAGCTGAGGCTGCGCGCGCAGCGCCGCCGGGGATACAGCCACGCCGAGCTATTGACCTGCTGCTGGACGGGCTAACGACACGATTCACCGATGGTTACAGCGCGAGCGTACCCGAACTGCGCGAAGCCATACGCATATTGTGTCTTGACGGGGGGCCGAGTGAGGACGACGCCCGATGGCTCTGGCTCGGGTGCCGTGTCGCATCGGACCTTTGGGATGACGAGAGCTGGTATCAGCTCGTGGTTCTTCAAGTTCAACTTGCCCGTGCAAAAGGCGCGCTCAATGTTCTTCCTATCGCGCTCAACTATCGTGCCGGCGTCTATCTACATGCAGGTGAGTTCGCTGCAGCGTCGGCATTAATCGATGAGGCAGAGGCGATTACACAGGTAACCGGTAACGCGCCACTTCGGTATACCTCGCTGGTTCTGGCAGCCTGGCGTGGGCAGGAATCGCACGTACTAATTTTAAGCCAGGCTAGTTTTGACGATGCAATCGGCCGGGGGGAGGGCCGGGCGATCACTCTTGCAGAGTACGCGGCAGCGGTGCTGTACAACAGCTTGGGTAAGTATGAGAGCGCCTTTGCGGCTGCACAACGCTCACGCCAATACGGAGATCTGGGGCTGCGTGGTTGGGCATTGACCGAACTGGTCGAGGCAGCCGTCCGTAGCGGGAATCGTCAGGAAGCTTCTGCGGCGTTCGAGACGTTGGCGGGCCGCACACGGGCCAGCGGTACAGAGTGGGCTCGAGGAATAGAGGCACGGTCACGCGCATTGCTGAATGAGGGAAAAGTTGCCGAGAGTTGCTACCGCGAGGCGATTGACCGGCTAACACATAGCCGAATCCTAGTTCATCTCGCACGCGCTCACCTCCTCTACGGAGAGTGGCTGCGCCGTGAGAACCGTCGTCTTGACGCACGCGAAGAGTTGCGTGCGGCCTACGATCTATTTAGTCGTATGGGTGCCGAGGGTTTCGCTGATCGCGCGCGACGAGAACTTCTGGCCACGGGGGAGACTGTCCGCAAACGCGCAATCATGAAATCCAGCGATCTGACGGCCCAAGAAACCCAAATCGCCCGTATGGCAGCAGATGGGAATACAAACCCGGAGATCGGCGGCCAACTATTCATAAGTTCCCGGACAGTGGAGTGGCACCTGCATAAAGTGTATGCGAAACTAGAAATCTCATCCCGTCGAGAACTCCGAAAGGCGTTGTCCGGGAATGAAATTGGTCATATATCCAGATGAGAACACTCAATGGTTGCGATTCACCACCAGCAGGTCCAAGCGCTGCTGAGAGGCGTAGTTGCACGTACATCCCTAGTTCTCGCGTGATCGGGCGTACACGATGCACGCAGGACACGCGCCCTTGCGGTTGACAGCCAGGGGGAACTACGGGTTCGAGCGCCACCCCTGTCAAGTAAGGCTGAGAGTAAGCCGACTTCGAAGAGACAGGCAGAGAAATGATTGTAGGCACCCTGGGTTGTACCGAGATCTATCGCAACAACGAAGTTCCGACCAGTCGTCGCGTTCTCGCCAAGCCGGTATCCGTGTTTCGTCGTTTGCTGAGAGTGGCACAAATACTCTCATCGGTACGCAAACAAAATATACCCAACAGATCAAGTAGTAATATTCAATCGCTCACTGATGACCAACTACGCACTTCGATCGAAGATGATTCGCACAGTTTGCAACAACAGTGGACTATGATCGCGGCACTCTGCGCACGCGAATCTGCGCACCTTGCGTGCGAAAAGCTAGCATTTGGCTGCGCGCGTTGGGATGAGATCGAGACTCGATGCCACGCCTCCGTCGAGTCTGTACCGACCTGTACTTCACGAGCATAAGACGTACGAAGGTTCGCCCCGTACGGATGCCAAGGCTGCCGAGTCTTGATGTGTGGCGTTACGCAAGTGGCAAGGTAAATTTCAACGAACTCTGAGAGCGGCGAGTGACGATAACTCACTGAAATTTTAGAATTATCCAAGGAAAGACTAATCCGAATGCGCATATGCGAACTGGCCAAGACGGCCTTGGCTCGGGCAGCGCCTTAATGGGTAATGAAATGTTGTAGATGCAGTACTCTGTCGTCGTAACTAATACTCTCGTGAGTGTAAACGAATTTGCCAGCCGCCTATGTTCCTTGCAGTTTGGTCGGTCCCATCCAAATGATCAGCATGAGCATGATTATCGCAATAGAGAGTGACAATATTATGCAAAATGTTCACAGCAAGACCAACCTTCCTGTAGAATTTACCAGCTTTGTCGGGAGACGCCACGAGTTGATGGAGACGAAGCGACTCCTGGCGCTTACGCGTTTGGTTACGTTGACCGGAGCGGGTGGAATCGGCAAGACGCGGTTGGCCGCTCGTGTGGCAGGGAATGTTCGTCGTGCCTTCGACGAGGGTGTTTACCTGATTGAACTCGGAGATATCGATAATTTGGCACACTTAGTCGATAAAGTCACCTCGGTAGTGGGATTGGAAACTCCACCAACGAAGCTTCCGTTGAGACATATAGCTGAGAGTATCGCTGGTAAGCGGATGCTGCTTGTGTTGGATAACTGTGAACATCTAATCGTGGAGGCAGTGGAGGCAGTTACGATCCTTCTTCGGCAGTGCCCTAGTTTGCATATTCTGGTAACGAGCCGAGAGCCGTTGGGGATAGGCGGGGAAGCTGTATTGAGAGTGCCCCAGCTGGCGGTACCTGATTCTGATCGAATCCAATCGTTAGAAGAATTGGAACAATATGACGCCGTGACGCTATTTACACAGCGGGCTGAGCTCGCGGAGCCTGGATTCGAACTTTCCGATGAAAACCAGCGTGCGGTCAGCCGTCTCTGTCAGCGCCTTGACGGACTACCACTGGCAATCGAGTTGGTAGCAGCGCGTCTGCAGATGATGGCCCCACAACAGATCCTAGATCAACTGTCTGGTCGATACCATTTTCTCACATCTGGAAATCGAGGTGCGCCTCGCCGTCAACGGACAATGCGGCTTTCTACCGATTGGAGTTATGAATTGTGTGAACTAAAGGAACAGAAGTTGTGGTGTCTACTGTCAGTCTTTTCTGGTGGCTTTGAAATTGATGCCGCCGAAAGTATGTGCACCGAATTTATTGAGCGAGAATTGGTATTGGAAGTATTGGCGCGTCTAGTTGACAAGTCAATTCTTGTCAAGACGGAGGTCGGAGACAAAGCGCGGTACTGGCAGTTAGAGTGCTTGCGAGAATATGGAAAGGAGAAACTTCAGGAAAACGGAAATATTGAACTAGTGCGCCGATGCCACCGAGATTGGTGCCAAAATTTTGTACAATGGGTTGAAGATAATAAATTCGGTCCACATCAGAAAAACTGGATAAATCGGTTAAAATGTGAGGAAACGAATTTGGGCGAGGCGTTGCGATTCTGCCTGACTGAGGGAAGCGACGATGATATTAAGATCGGATTGCAGATCTCCAGAGTGCTGAGTGAATTCTGGATGATATTCGGTTCCTCGACTGATGGGCGAATTTTGCTCGACTCATTTCTCCACAACTTAGACGGGCAAGCCACTTCTTCCTGGATCAGAGCGATGTCTGCCAGGGCCTTGCTTGCGGGAATTGAAGGTGATTTTAAAACGGGATCGGAATTGGTTAGTAAAATTCGAATTCATTCCGATATTGAGATTGACCAAGAATGCCCAGGCGTTATTCTATCTACTGAAGGGTTCCATGGATTATTCAGTGGTGACATAATGTTAGCATTGCACTGTTTTGAAGCTGGAGCGAGAGTCGATCGAATCGGCGGTGATAACTCGAGTTTGATTACAAATTTAATAGGGTTAGAACTGGCCGCCGGGTTACTGGGCGATCTTAATCGGGCAACTATATGCAAAGAAGAAGTGGTCGCGATCTCGGAAATCCACGGCACAAACCTGTATCGGGGGTATTCGTTGTGGGCGCTTGCGTTCGTGGAGTGGCGGGCCGATCCGGTAGGCGCTTCGAGTCTCTTACAAGAATGTGTCAAACTTGCACGAGTGTCAGGAGATCGTTTAATGGCATCTCTTTCATTGGAGGTCATGGCTTGGATTTCCAGCGCAAAAAATGTCGAACGAGATACCGCAGTTCTTTTGGGTGCTGCTTCCTCGTTGTCTCAGAGCGTGGCTGGAAGTGAGGTAATTCCGGCCCTTGCCATATATCGTCACGTGTGTGTGAGGCAGGCGCGTTTTGTGCTGGAAGTGAGAGAATTCGATGATTCTTTACGGAACGGCGAGTCGATGTCGTTCGAGAAAGCGATCGCATATGCGCTGGGTGATACTCGTTGGCTGAAATCTGAGCCACGCAGCGCCGCTGTGGACCAACTGACTAAGCGAGAACGACAGGTTGCTGGTTTAATTTCTGAAGGCCTGACGAATAGGGCGATCGCGGCCAAGTTGGTGATTTCGCAGCGCACTGCAGAAGGCCACGTGGAACACATTCTCGCGAAACTGGCCTTCACGTCACGTGCACAGGTTGCTGTTTGGGTAGTTGCACACGGAGAGGCCGAGCGTCGCAGATCTGCAAGCTATGTTGTTTGATTGAGAAGTCAACGATCTCAATACGAGTCCGGTGGCTACAATATTGCATCAGGCGCTGGGTTAATTGAAAGCGGTATGTTTCGAGTGTGATAGCTATGAACAGTGGTATGAGATGTGTGTATGTCGGATTTTCGCTCGAAACGCTACGCGTTACCGCGACTTCGGTATTCCTTCCGGAAGGCTCCTTCAAGAACTGCTGATACGAATAGAGTCGGCCGCTCGGCTCCGGTTGAGTTAAGCGGTCGACTTCGCTTCGGTGTCCTATTTGCCGAGTTTTGCCTGTAGGTCGTCGAGAACCAGGCCTGCGCCTGTCGGGCCGAGGCCCAGGAACCAGGTCTCGTCACTCACCTCGGTGGCGCGGCCTTCCTTGACTGCGTCCATGCTTGCCCACAGCGGACCGGCGACAACGGTGGTCTGACCGGTGTCGGCGGGATTTCCGTAGCTGGAGTAGAAGATTCGGTCACCCTCTGCCTCGGTGATCGTTTCCGGGCTGACCTCGACGGCCAACTCGTTGATGTCCTGGATCGCCGGGCGTGGCAGGCCGACGTCCTTCAAGATGACGCCGATGAACGACAGGTTGCCGTACAGGCGTAGCCGACTGGACATGAAGCGAACCAGTGAGATGGTGGGGGAGCCGTCGATCGACTCGCGGACCTGATCCGCGTGCGTCTGGTAGTCGTTGAGAACCTGCTCGGCCTTGGTCTCCTCGCCGAGTGCGTCACCGGCAAGGAGGAAGTTCTCCTTCCACGGGAAGCCGGGGCGGATGCTGAAGACCGTCGGAGCGATTGCCGCGAGTTGCGGGTACAGCTTGTCCTGGCGTAGCTTGCTGCCGAGGATCAGATCGGGCTGCAGTGCGGTGATCGCCTCGAGGTTGAGGTTGTTGACCGTGCCGACATCTGGCACGTCGCCCAGTTTGTCGGCAAGGTATGACGGTCGACTGGTCGTGTTCTCTTGACTGGCGATGCCGACCGGGGTGATCCCGAGCGAGAGGACCTGGTCGAGTTCGCCACTGTCGAGGACCACGACGCGGGTGGGCTTGGCCTCGAGGGTGGTCTCGCCCAGAGCATGGGTGATGGTGCGCGGGAACTCGCCGGGCGCGGCATCGCTGCCGAGCTTCGCAGTTTCCGTGTCGGCGGTGCTGAACAGCTTGCCGCCGGTCGCGACATCGGTGTTGCCGTTTGCGTTGCCGCCGGCGTCGGAAGAACCGCAGGCCGTAGCGGCAAAAACAGTCGCCAAGGCCACCGTGGCGACCCGGACCGACGTGCGGCTCCGGAGAGTGGTGCGTGTTTTCATTAGGCTACCCTACCTCTTGTAGTTTCCGACTTTGTCGGTGGGTTACCTTGTGCGTTAAGGGATTACAGAAACCGAAGGATGTGCGTGAGGGAGCCGATCACTCCACGGGGAACTGCAAGCAGGGATCGCACCGGTAGCAATCCCTCAACTGCAGCGGAGAGCATCGTAAGAGGCGAATTCCGTCTATCGAACGAGCGCTCTCGTGAGTATCTGGTCGCCTGAATCGTTCTATGCTCACTCGAAAGTTTCCGAGTCGAGCGCAGTTGGAGATATCGCGAGACATCAAGGAAGGGGGTGCTTATCTGATGCAACCTCCGCAGATAATGACATTGATTTCCGCTGCGTTGCGTGACATGTAACTTTTACGCGCGTGGACTGGTATCTAGGGTCATTTATCCGTAGATTCTGACTAGCGACTATGCTCTGTCGCTAGTAGGGTCTGTGTCTGCCTAGCATCTGACGGGCAGATCATGATCGGCGCAGCGGTTCTGTTTCGTGAATTGTGGGCCGGGCTCACCGGCGAGTGGGTAAGCAGTAGGCCAGTGGGCCCGAGCACGGCGCCCAATTCCTCGGACATACTGCGCGCACGGCCCGTCGGGGCAACACTCACATGTGAACCGGCGGGCCACCCCAGTCTTCGAGTCATGCTCGCGTTGATGCCGTTCGATCGCTGGGGGCAGAGTGTGATCAAATACGTTAGGCCGACATGCTTTCGGAATTACGCTAGTGCGTTCACGGATGCGTACCGCGCCACACACACAGGCCGCAGCTTGATCGCTCAAGTCGCATCGCGAGAGCAACCTCATGTCGACAGGGCTGTGCTGGACATGCTCGTCGAGAACCGGCAGGAAGAAGCTGACGCGCGGCCATGGCGGTACCCCTCAGTAGGGGCAACGACTTCCGTCCGTCCGCACGGACGTCGATCAATACGAACAAGCACTGTTTCTCCGGTCCAGTTTGTGGCGCATGCCGAGCATGCCGAGTTTGTCGGTAAAACGCGTGCGAGTGCCGATCGATTTCTCTAGTAAGCGCTGCGCCCGCGCGGCGACGCTTCCCACGCAACATAGTTGGGCAGACCATGAGTCAAGCCACCGAAGCTAAGTCAGCGCCGTCGTCGCTGCAATCGATGGACAATTCCCCCGCAAGCGCGCTTCGAGAGCAAAGCTGTCCCTGAGACGCGTAGGTTGCGACCCCGTCAGTCGGTCGAAGTCAGTCGCTATCGACACTGACAGGCAGTTCCACCTAATGACTGGGGTTTTTGCATGACGAGTTTGACCGCACTCACCCGTAACCGAATGTGTCGGATCCATCTGCGATAATTCAGTTGACGAGGAGGCATACATGGTGAACTTCTATTTTGATCGTGGTGGTCAACCGGTTGCGTTTCGCCGAACGGATGGAGACAAGTTCCTTTTCGGCAAGAGTGGGAAATGGATTGGCTGGTTCCCTTGGGGGGATGCTGATGCTGTCGACACCAAGGGAAAATATTTGGGAACCGTGGTGGGGAATCGGTTCCTGCGGCGCACGTCTCAGCCGTATCGGGGATACCCGGAATATCCGGGATATCCCGGACACGCAGGCTATCCGGGGTACCCTGGCCACGCAGGTCACGCCGGTTATCAATCCGGGTTTGAGGACGTCGATGGCAGTCGGGTGCAAGGCTAGCGCTTGCGATTGCAGGACTAGACGCGGCGCGACATCTCATCGCTTCCCTTCACCGAGAACGTGCGCATAGACGGTGAGCACGGTCCGCGGGTTGTCGCCCAGATACTCAGCTGCCTCAGAGATGGGAGTCGGTGCCGCACAGTACCGCAACGTGTGACCTCGGAACCCGAGCGGCACTGCCGGTCGATGCAGACGGTAGTAGGCATCCTCATAGACTGGTGATGAGGTAGTCATCAGGGTTCTTCGTGGCGGCGTGTGCGCGAATGATTTCAAGGCCTTGAGGTGAGAGCCTCATCAATCGTGTTCCACTCCATGATTTCGGATCCTTCTCGGCATACCGATCAGAGTGCGAGTGCTCCACATCGAGTTGACGAAGGGTGCTTTCACTAGACCAGTGAGCTCTGATCGCACGAGCTTCGGCCCCGTCGCCCCCGGTCAGAGCCATGAACTCGAATATATCCGCACGTCGGATCGTTTCTCGCACAGGTTGCTCACCGCTGTTGCCACGCGCTTTGATGTCGGGATCCCGTTCGAGCTTAGGGAGCGTTCCATAGTTGAGGGATCCTCTTCGAGGAATCTCCTAGTGCGAACTGGATGCGGTTGCTGGAACACACCGTGCTCGTCGGCAGACGTGAACAGCGCATTTTCCCGTCTTCGCCCGTGCCGCAGTCGCGGGGGCTTTTTCGCTCTGCAGCGCTGAGTGCAGGTGGGTGTGTTCAGATCGAATCGATGATGGGCTGCGCCAAGATTAGCTTTTGAAGCGCGTACTGATTGTGCTCAGCGAGGACATGCTGCGCTCGATGTGAAACTCGCCGCGCGATTTGGCGCTTGGCTAACCCCGACCCTGAGATGATGCCGCCCTCACAGAGGCTGCCCATAATGACGTGACCATCGCAACAGAACGTAGGGACTTGCCGAACCCGTGGTGAATCTGCCTTGACCACCTGTAATACCGATCCACTCTCGACAGGATGAATCAGCAGCGGATCGGAAAACAGTCGATGTGTATGGAGGTCGCGGGAAACGGCCCTTGCTACAGGACGCGTCGCCAGTTGTCTGGCGCGGGCATGTGAACCCGTCCAGGCTCGTGAACTAGACGGCGCAGGCGTTTCCGTCCGGTCGGCACTGATCGCCTTCGGCGAGCATGCTGAGGACGGGAGCGGGATGATCCGCGTCCCACGCCCGGCCCATTGCGCGGGTGAGTGTGGCTTTGTCTGCGCCCCCACCGATGCTGTACTTGCCGTCGATGACGAGGAATGGGGTGCCGTGGGCGCCCATTCGCTGTGCACGCTCCTGTTCGGCTTCTACCTGCGCCTTGTACCTACGCGAAGTAAGCACGTCGCGGGCTCCGGCCTCGTTCAGTCCGATCTCACCGGAGAACTCGACGAGCTGGTCGACGGTCCAGAGCTGGCGGTTGCTGCCGAAGTGCGCCTTGAACATGCCGCTCCACGCCTCATGATGCTTGCCTTGGGCAGTCGCGTAGGCGAGGAGTTCGTGAGTGAGGTCGGTGGGGCCGAGCGTGCGGTCGATGGCGTGATAGCCGCCGAAGCCCTCCTGGTCCGCTTTGATCTCTACGGGGCGCAGGATGTTGTTCATCTGACCGACGGTCATTCCTGCGTTATGGCTGAGCTGCGTCTGGGTGATCCCTTCGATCGGAAGGCCGGGGTGAACCTGGAACGAACGGTGGATGATCTCCACTTCGTCTCCGTGCTCGAACTCGGCTACCGCGTTGTGCAGGTGCTGCTGGGTCATGCCGCAGATGGGGCAGATTATGTCGGACCACATCTCGATCTGCATGTCGATTCCTTTCGTTACCGCACGATTTGTGTGTAGCACCATCTTGCGTCAGTGTTGAAATGCTTACAAAATGCACATCAATGTGCGTGAGCACGAAGGAGGCGACGATGGCTGGAGTTCGATCGGCAGTACGGCAGGTTCCGGGTCCGTGCTCTCATTGGGACGATGACGACGCGGACTTCATTCGCCACGTCCTGAGCAGGGTAGGTGACAAGTGGAGTGTTCTCATCGTCGGCACACTGGAGGCGGGTCCTCTGCGTTACACCGAACTGGTCTACGCGATCCCCGGGATCTCGCAACGGATGCTCACGCTCACCCTCCACCAGCTCACCCAGGACGGCATCCTCGCTCGCACCGCATACGCCGAGGTGCCGCCTCGGGTCGAGTACGAGCTCACACCCCTCGGGCGTAGCCTGCTGAAGACGGTCCTCGACCTCGCAGCATGGGCAGTCGACCACCACAAAGAGATTCAGGTCAATCGCACAGCTGCCGCTGCAGCATCCGTCTGATCGGCCGGATCCAACTCCATCGCCGGCAATGTTGGACACGTGGGACCACGTTCCACGCCAGTGGTGTTAGACGGAACTGACCCGCTGTAGAACGTGAGCCGGCACGAATTTAAACCGCAATAGAGCTCTGTTGTTACCCGTGAGTAGTATGTGCTCGCGGGCGGGGCAGAGTGGCGCGAATATCGCGGCCGCGAAGGTGCGATCTGTTCTGGACCTGCCGCGCCGGGGATGTATCGCTTTTCGGGGAGTGACACGATGTACGTCTATTTGCTCGCTGCCGTCATCGAGACAAGCTAGTAGCCGCCAAATGTCCGTATGACGCAAGCTCCACTGCGCAGCCGATTCCTGGACAGGGAAGCTATGGATGCCCAGCTCGACTGGGGTGTAGCGCCGCTGAAGAGGTCCACGATGTGTTGGTGCCGGTTGTCTCGGGTTGTTCCTCGCGCCCGTCGTCAGGCTGGGGATCCGTGGCGCGATCTGTCCGAATCGTTCGGATCGTGGCAGAAGGACTGGAGACGACGCTTCTCTGGCGATGGCACCTGGGCAAGATCAACCAGCGTCTGCTCATCGAAGCCGATACCGCGGGCTGATCGAATGAGGAGTATCTGTCGATTCGACTGTCAACGGTGCCCACCAACACGGCACGAACCACACCCGCATCATTGGGGACCTGTCGAACCCCACGAGCGTCCCTCACCACGCGAATGGTCGGTCCAGGGGATTGACGACCAAGATTCACAGCCTCTGTGACTTGAAGATGCGTCCGCTGGTCGTGATCATCACGTCCGGCCAAGACGGTGACGCCTGATGTTCCCCCACATACTGGACGCATTGCGGATCCCTTGCACGGACGCGGGCAGACTAGAACGACTCCGGTGGCGGCGTTGGGGGACAAGGTGTATCCATCGAGAGCGATCCGCCCAATACTACGAAACCGGGCATCAAGGCCGTGATCCCGGAACTTGATGATGATCAGAAAGAATACCGCAAATGCCGCGGCAGTGACGGAAGTCCATCCGGTCGGGCTGGGCAAGGAAAGTTGTAGCGCCGCAAAGTGATCGGGAGCTCTTCCCGTTTGTATTGCAACATATGAGCCTGCTAAATGCGATTGCTGGGTGCCAATGAACCGGGGTACCTAGCTATTGTTGGACCGAGAAGTCGGACAGTCGAAGAGCCTGAACGACGTGGACAGCGGTTGAGTTACAGGTCGGTCTGGTAACTATCCGCAGTTCAGTGGACAGGAGACACTCACCGAACTCGGTGGTACAAAAGTGCACTAGCGGGCAAGACACCTTGGAGACCTCCGCATTGAGCCCTGGAGCAACTCCGCGCAGACTCAACGCGAAGGTGTTCCCAATTTGCCTTTATGGGTCCGCGGAGCACAGATAATGCATGCCATGCTTAACGCGTGTGTATTCCTCGAAAGCTTGTGGCGTCAAGCCCTTTCCGTACCTGAATGCTTGAAAGCGTCCGTGAGGCATCTCGACGGTCAGCGTGCCGTGACCACCGATCCAGATAGATCCGAAAATCGAGTTTGGCGGTTAGCCGAGTCGCTCTCGAATGATCATTCGTCCAGGCATTCGACGCCAACGTGTAGCGCGTTGAAGGAGACGAATGTCCGGAGTAGATTTCGCCGGTCGTGGCGGGGCTGGTTTTCGGATCAACCATAGTCCGAACTGGTGGTGTGCCAGTACGGCGGGCACAGTAGTTCGCTGATGGTCTCGTACATCAAACTTTCTCGTGGCGCCGGGCAGTCGACGCTCGCCGAGCTCATCGCGTCGTGCGCGATGACTGTCATCTGCGCGCGATGAGGGGGCGTGACAGGCACGACGTGACCAACGCGTCCAGACCTTGGCCGCAACTACGCGTCTCTCTCGGGCAGCGCGCTGGGTGCACGGTGATGCCCTCGACAAAATTTCGCAGGCTAAGCGCTGGTCGGAAGCTGCGTGAAGACGGGTTCGCGTCATTCGGGGTGATGTCCAGGTATGCCTGAGCAGGGGCGGTGGCGTACGACGTTGTCATGGTTCTGGCTGGTCGAAGTGGCGTAGACCGTGATTAGACTGGCACGTTGTCTCTACCGGGTCCCGGAGTACTTCGCCAGATGGGCCAGTGCGTCTGCGCCGTCGTTGGCTCGGAGGATCAGGGTCGATAGGGGGACCGGCAGGAACCCCTCGTCCTCCATCCGTTGGAGTTGGAGTATCAGTCCGTCGTAGAAGCCCGCCGTGTTCAGCAGTACAACTGGTTTGTCGAGCAGCCCGTGCTTCCTCAATTCGAGGAGTTCAGTGGCCTCGTCCAGCGTTCCCATACCGCCGACCATCACCACGAACGCATCCGCTCTGGCGAGCAACAGGGCCTTGCGTTCGGCGAGATCCTTGGCGATCACCATCTCGTCGGCGTCCTGCCGGGCGAACTGCCGGAGAAAGTCGACCGAGACCCCGACGAGCCGACCTCCTGACTGTTGGACCCCGTCCGCGACAATCTTCATAAGGCCGGTATCGGATCCTCCCCATACGAGGGTGTGCCCACCCTTGCCGATAAGTTCCGCGAATTCCGCGGCCGGCTGTGTGTAGCGCTTGTCGAGGTCGGCAGAGGAAAGGAAAACGCAAATGTTCATGATCGAACTATAGATTCAGGCAAAAGCTTGATGCTGAAGGCGTATGCGCGGCAAGAGCGGAGGGTACGACCGCATCGTTGTAGAACTGCTGGAGCAGACGACCTGACGGTCTCGACTAATCCTGAGGATACGGAGCTCAAACTTTGCGCAGGTGGCTGAGCATGCAGTTCTATCCCTCACTCCAGGCCGTATGTGATGTCGTGCCCTAGCGGCGCCTGGAGGGTGAGGACCATGACGTAAGAAAGGGCGGCAGTTTCGCATCTGGTGCTCAGGGTCCTCGTGGGCTCCCGAGCGTGGAACGGACGTGTTCTGTGTCTGCTGCGTGAGTGGCCTAGCTGGGATCGTCACGATGATCCATACTCCTCATCGCACAGGGTGTGTGCTCACCGCACCTTTTCGACCTGCCTCTGACTGTCAGGGGATTTCGATCGTCTCGCGGGTACTCCGCCCTAGCGCTTTGAGTGCAGGTGGATAGTCACCGGGTCAAACGTCAAGTTCCTTAGCCGCCGTGCGGGACTGACAGTCGGTTGAGTCGACGCCCGTGCATGGTGTCGCGATTTGAACAGATGGGGGCAGTATCGCTCACAATCACGGCGGGAGATGTCAGTGAAGACAGACTCGCATCTTCTCGGAGTTCGTACGCGCAGGAGAAGGCGGGGCACATACAACTCGTGGGTCGCCGCTCACAGCACCCGCAGCGGATCGTCTCTTCGGAAACATGGTTTGTCGTGAGAGTCGAGGTACAGCAACGCAATTGCTCGTTGACTGATTCCTCGTCCTCAACTATCTTAGTAGTTGAGCGTTCAATTATTTTCTTAGAACGCGACGGCCAATACGTTCTTCGAGGAGTCTCATGACCGCCACGTTTACCGCCCTGCCCAACCTCACCGCCGGAATCTGGGTCATCGACGCCGTTCACTCCACCGTCGGGTTCTCCGTCCGCCACCTAATGGTCAGCAAGGTGCGCGGCACCTTCAACGACTTCACCGGTGCGATCAGCGTCGCGGAGGACGGCACCGCTACCGTCACCGCCGATATTCAAGTCGCGTCCATCGACACTAAGAACGCCGACCGCAACGCCCATATCAGGTCCGCCGACTTCTTCGACGCCGAGCGGTACCCCACCGCCACCTTCACCTCCACTGCAGTCCGCGCCAAGGGCGCCGACTACGTCGTTGAGGGTGAATTCACCCTCCATGGTGTCACCTGCCCCGTCGAGCTCGCCCTCGAGTTCGGCGGCGTTAACCCTGGCATGGGCAATGGCCCGGTCGCTGGCTTCGAAGCCACCACCGTCCTCAACCGTAAGGACTTTGGTATCAGTATCGATATGCCCCTTGAGGGCGGCGGAGCCGTCGTTGGCGACAAGATCACCATCACCCTCGAGATCGAGGCAGCCCTCCAAGCGTAGTTCCACTCTGATCGAGAATGGGCGGCACGGGGCTGGCCGCCCATTCTCCCGCACACGGTGCGGGGCTGGTACCACCTGAGTCTTTGATCTAGAAACGGGTTGGCCTGGGCATGGAGTGAAATGCCGATGCCTCCGCAACAACTAGAGAGTGGGGCTGATTCCAGTCGCCTCGGCCACAGAGGTCAATATCCAGAGCGGCAACACCGAAGACTGAATCACTGAGAGGGGTGGTGGCGGCGACGTCAGGTTCACGCGGCCTCGCTACTAACACCTGGATCGTGGGTCCGGATCGCCTTCACTGCAGGGCAATTCACGGTATGCGATGTGCAGCCGCCATATATAGATAGGGCTTCACACCGTTGCAGACGGATGGCCCAATCCTCGGGCGGACGCGAAGAAGGTGGCGACTGTCATGCGAGACCGCCCAAAGCCCTTTCCCGTCGATATGATCGACGGACTAACCACGGTGCTCTATCGTTCCCCACTTGATATCGCGAACTCGTTTTCGTCGCTGTTAAAACCAATAGTTTCGCACAGCGCCTTGGTGATCTTTACCAAGGACTGCCCACTCCAGCCGCTGAAGAGTACCGGCGATCCAACGATCGTCGACAGCGTCGAAATTGCCGAGCTGGAAAAGATCGGACAACTCGTAATCGCGACCGGCGCCTCGGCCTGGGACGCAACTGCACTGATTGGTCACGAAAACCGTCGAATTTCGGCGATATTTGCGGCGACAGATGCTCTCCTTGTCCTTGTTGATCCCGTCGAAACAGTCTCTTCGATAGGATCAATGGACACAGCAAGGCGCCTTGTGTCGGCCTTATGGGTGCTCGTCGCCATTAGCATCCGCCAGCAAGTTGCAACGGCACCGCTGGACCATCTGCGTGACTCGCGAATGGCGAATATTGAGCGCGCGAGAGTGGTAGCAGAACTGACGGATGCACATTCCACCACTCTGGAGCTGATCCTGACGGTGTTGCGTTCCCGCGACACGACGGATTCGATCGCTCGCCAGTCAGCTCGCGATATTGCTTCAGCAGCGATGGTGCAGTTGAGGACCGTTTCTGATCGTGACCGCAGCCTCTCCGAGGAACCAGTGGCGCGCGCCTTCGAACGGCTTCGAAGAGACCTGAGTCCGCTCACTCAATTCGGTGATCTCGATGTTCAGTTCGTCGCGCCTTCCATCGACGGACGTGCGCTGCCCGGAGAAATTGCACATGCAGGCCGCGCAATCGTTCGTAGCGCTGTGCTGGCGCTTGCCGAGCAAGATGGAGTTGGGCGCCTGCGGATTCAATGGGATTGTGACGGATCCAATTTGCTTATCGGCATTCGGGACGACGGTCCCGGCGACATGACTTCCGATACCCCAAGCGTGCATCAACTCGCGTCTCGTGTTGACGCGTTCGCCGGCAAACTTACGGTCCGTGGGACGCCTGGCTGGGGCTCGAATATCGACGTGAGACTGCCACTCGATATAGCGGCAGTTTTCCAAGGAATTCAACCGGAGTGGGGACTGACCAATCGTGAGCGTGATGTTATGAAGTTGGTAGCAGAAGGTGCCCGAAACCGGGACATCGCCGCTGCTCTGACTATCAGTGAACACACTGTGAAGTTTCATGTAGCGAACGTCCTACGAAAGGTCGGTGCGACTAACCGTGCTGAACTAGTAGCCGTCCTTCGTTAAGTTTCGAACCACAACACGCCAATAGGCGCCATCGCTATGATGCGCGATCTTCATACCTACTCTAGTGCCAGAGAATTTTAGATTCTTAGCCGCATCAGCGCGTCGGTTGAAAGTGGAACGCAATCCGAGTCGGTGCACGGAGATGCCAAGGTTTGATTGGCACGATTGGAACGGCTCCACTCACTGATGTTTTGTGGACAGCGGAGGGTTGCTGTGGTCTTCGATCCCGTCATTTGTTCGAGGTATCGAACGGGGTGCGAATGATGTACGTGCTGGACATCGCCGGCAGCCAGCACGTACATCAATCGACACTGAGCGGCGGTTCAACCGCTACACTCACCTCAGCTCCTGAGACTCCCGGATGTTGTCCAGCTGACGTGGAGGGCTTCCGGTCCGCGGAATGAGGTATTGGGCAGGTAGGTAAGGACTTGATCGTCGAGCTGCATATGTGGGAGCCGACGAGTAAGCTCTTCGAGGAATACTCGCATCTCCAGCCGAGCGAGGTGATTGCCCAGACACGTATGGCTCCCACTTCCGAACGCGATATGAGAGTCCACATTGTCACGGTCAATATCGAAGACCTCTGGCTGATCGAATACATCGGTGTCGTAATGTGCTGACGCGATGACAGTGAGAATCTTCGATCCTGCCGGAATGGTTACACCGCTGACCTCGGTATCTACTTTGGAAAGTCTGCGCCAGGCGGTGACGGAACTGCTGTGGCGCAGACATTCTTCGATCGCGGTGGGAATTAGTGCCGGATCCTCACATAACCGTTCCCACTGTCCTCGATTCCTTAATAGCGTTACGACGGCATTGGCAGTCGCGTTGGTAGTGGTCTCGTGAGCGGCGGCTGTTCCACCCATGACAATCGTCTGCAACCATGAATCCGTGAAGACATCCGGGTACTCGCGTTGCAGCTTGATGGTGTGGCCGAGCCACCCCGGCGGATCCTGAAGCTCCTTCAGTTTTGCGATGACTCGGCCGCCCATTTCCCAGAACTGGCCCATGTGCTCCGCCGCACGAACCTGTTCGTCATGACCGGGTTGACCCCACCCAAATTCTGTCAGGGATGTTGCCAGCTTTCTAACGGTGTCCACGTCCTCCTCTGGAATCCCGAGGAACTGAAGAGCGACCAGGCATGGAACGTCCCACAGGAGATCTGCTATCAAATCGGCATGCCCAGATTCAACAAACCGATCAATGTGCTCAGTGATGGTCGCTCGGATGTAGCCCTCTAATCGATTCACGTTTTCTGGCATGAAAACGGGTGCGTTGAGCCGTCGAATCTTCCGATGAAGAGGAGGGTCGGCGTCGACGAGTGCCGCGATCGGTGCGAATTGGTATTCTTGCAGTTTTTCGATCGCTTCGCTTGATAGCGGAGTAAGCGGTGCGAGTGTGTTGGCCGCGGAGTAGGAATTGAAATCATTGTGGATGCTCTTCACATCTTCGTACCGCGTGATAACCCAATAGTCAGAGTCCGGATTATAGAACGCTGGTTCTTCTTTTCTGGCCCATTCCAGGGATGCGCCAGGGTTGTCTTGAAAGTCTCCGCGAAAGAATGAGAAGCCTCTGGCTTCATCCGAGACATGTAGATTGGATTTTGGTTCAGTATCGGCGGCGGTTGTTGAGTTCATTGAATCTCCATTTCTTATGGAATTCGTAGTGGTATTTCATTTGGGCAGGCCCGATAGCTACATGTCTAAGATCAAGCTACTTCCTGCTGCACGGCTTACACAGATCATCATTGTCTCGTTCGCGTCTCTTTCCTCTCGGCTGAGGATGGTGTCCCTGTGGTCGGCCTTCCCCCCGAGAATCGTTGTTTCACAGGTCCCACAGGTGCCCTCCGAACAGGAAAAGGAGGCAGGGATCCCTAATTCACGTGCGGTCTCGAGTATCGTCGTGCCGGGCTTGACAATCGCGGTTATCGCAGACGAGGAGAATTCGACTTCAAATGATCGGTCGGAGACTACCGAACCTATTGGCTTTGCGGAGAAGCGTTCAGTATGCAGATTCGCTGTGAGACCGCGAGACTCTGCGGCATCTTCGAGGTCACGCATCAACGATTCCGGTCCGCAGACGTAGACCGCGGTGTCAGGCTCGATGGTTTCGAGAAGGCTCGAGATATCCACCAGCTGGTTTTGATCGTTTGGGTGAACCAAGACATTGTTTGGGAAAGTGAGTTTAAGAGATTCGGCGAAGGCCATAGTGTTCAGGCTTCGGCCCAGGTAGATCAGGGACCACGTTGCCTTACGTTCATTGATTTGTTCTATCATTGGGAGCATAGGTGTTATACCGATGCCACCGGCTATGAATAGGTACTTCGAGGCGTTGACTAGCTCGAAGTGGTTCCGAGGTCCGGTCACAGTGACAAGGTCGCCAGGCGAGAGGCGATTGTGAATGAAGTTCGAACCCCCTCGACCATCACGCTGTTGGCGGACGCAGATCTGCCACTGCGATCGGTCGGTAACTCCTCCGCACAGGGAGTACTGGCGTACCACATCATCCGTTAGCTTCAGATCGATATGGGATCCGGGTGACCACTCGGGCAACTCCTCCCCCTGGGGGTGCACGAGCGTCATGCGAGCCACACCAGTTGCTATGAGCGTTTTCTCGCTGATCATGAGAGAGAGCGTGTATTCGTCGTTGCGGCGTGTGCCTGACGCTGCACCGGGGGACTTACGCGGAGGGGACATCTCCTCTACTAACTGTGTCATCGTGATCCTTCGGGGATTGGAATGTGTTGGTATGGAGCGGTTCTCCCACACTGGACGTATCTGTTTCGCGATGGGTACGAGGACCACCGTTCACGCCGCGGGCAGGAGTGCAAAGGTAGACAATGAACGTCCATCAGTAGTTGTTGAAGGCGACCCATCGATCCGGTGCTGGAAGGTGGTGTACGCGAAGGTCGGCCCTCGAGTTCCGTATTCTTCGATGGAAGGTTTGTCCATCGATGCGGCAAGGCAGCCGCACTTTCGCAGCGCGACCATGTCGGCAGTCAGTCGGCGTTAGTTCGATCGTGCGACGGTTCGCGCCTGGAGGGGCAACGTATGCGGTATGCGCGGTTCACAATGCGAGCACCCGATTTGGTGAGGGACCTCCCCAGAGGTCTGAGATTTACTTCTTCATGAAAATCAATGTCCCATCTCGCGCCACGGGAAGCGGCTGATCGATCTAGCGGGATTATCCTGCTCGTTTGGCTAGGTTGCAGGGATAGTCGGGCGCAAAACCCCTCTCAGAGGGGCGAATTCGCTACATCGTGATCATCCCGCGGGGAGGGCCATCGCCACAATGATGGTAGATGGCAGATGGTCGATGAGTGGGCTGACTACTGCAGACACACATGAACGGCTAGGCAGTTCTCGGAGATGAGTGGCATAACAGGCGTCCTAGGGTGCTGCCGACTGGTTCAGTCCTGCGACCTCGTTGCGAGGGTGCATGCGGTGGCGTCATCGGAGTGTCTAATGGATGTGCTCTTCCGATATTTTTCGGGGCATATGAGGTGGTACGTCGCAGTGCTTAATGCAGCGATATAGGGAAAGCTGCAGTCCCGCAGGTGAGCTTTTCTCACTTCGCGGGCAGGGCTAGGTTCATACGAATATCCATGGAGCCGAAGGGTTCACCGACTGGGTAGACATCATTGAAGACATGCGCTGCACCAGAGGCGAGGTGAGTTGGAGTTGCTGTCCATGAAACCGTGTCGCCGATGACGACGGCGTCGACTTTGGACAGTGTGACGAGTGGGATCATACGGTGGGTGTCCGGATAGCCTTCCACATCGACGACGCTCATAATGGTGGTCTCCGCGCCGAACACAACCCAGGGATCGGCGATCAGTACGAACAACATCCCATGGTGTGCGGTGAAGCGGACCTGACCGCGGAACTTCAACGTCCCGAGGCCGGTACTGCGGTTGAAGTCCGAGGAGTCTGTGAGTTGGAAGTAGAAGTCTCCCGTTGATGTAGTTCCAGCTCCGCCGTTAACCAAGGTCTGCGCCCCAGGAGTTCGGGTCAGGTAGCTCAGGAAACTGGGTTTAAGTCGCCAGACCAGACCCGTCGCCAATCGCTCGCTCGAGGGCCCTAGGCTGGTACGAAGGCCTTTTGCCATTAAATTTCTCCATCCGTGTGGGTTCTCGTTGTCACTGCTTCATGCACTTGCCGAGCTCAGCTCAGCGCTCCTGCTCGGCCAGCATCATCGAGGTGGATCGATCACACGATCTGTCTTCGCCAAATGGGTAACGGCATATGGCGTCAGGTCAAGCAACAGAACCTCGAAACCGTCTCCCTGAGTGGCGCTTAGGCCTATGCACCCGTTTCATTCGAAGGCTCCGGTGCGAGGCCCGTACGAGCACTAGGGGCAGGGTAGGGAACCGTGCCTCTTCAATCTGCACACGCCTGACTGCGATACTCGCCGGGGGTCACACCAAACGTCGCTTTGAAAGCCTTACCGAAGTGTGAAGAGGTTTTGAACCCCCACCGTAGCCCGATCGCGGAGACTGGAACGGACCTCATGCCTGGGTTCAAGAGATCACGCCGGCACTGTTCGAGTCGGCGATGGTGAATCCAACCGGCAACGGTAAGTCCGGCCGTGCTGAATATGGTATGGACTCGTCGAAGTGACGTGAAGTGAGCGGTGGCGACCCTGGTAGGAGTTAGGTCAGGATCGGAAAGTTGGGCATCGATGTAGTCCTGCATCTGCTCGAGGTCGATATCGCTGCTGCGGTGTAGCCGCGCTACGTGAATCTGACTCTGAAAAAGCGTCGATGCGATCCCAATCACATTGTGTGCGAATAGGTGTCGACTTCTATTGGGAATGTTATCAGCGACGTGATCGAAGGTTCTCAGGACCGCTCCGGCGGCCGGCGTGATCCCTTCGGTTGCTGCGAGTCGGACTGCGGTCAGCTCCGACATACGCTCTCGTGGAACGTCCAAAAGGCGTTGAGGGAATTTCACACACAGGCTGCGATAGTTATCGCTGCTGAGCACGGATGCAGGGGCCGTGGTGTCGAAGAGCGTGATGTCACCCGGATGAACCGTGGCTGTCCGTTCGGACTGAGTGAACTCACCGACCCCCTCGATCTGAAGACACAATAGGTAGTCGGGTCGTTCACCTGCCTGGATACTGTCCGGTCTGCGGTGAGCAACGTGACCCTCCGTCGACATCGCAACGAACTCGATGCCACCGATTCTGCGTGTGCGCATCGAACCGCGGAATGCTGCCGGCTCGCCCGCATCGACGTGGAACTCCATGAAAGTACTGGTCAGGAGGGTTTGCCAGTCATGGATGTGGTGGACAGTGGTGGAACTGCCTGTGGATGGTGTGTGACCTGTGGGCATCTGTGTTTCCTCTTCAGGACACCGCCCCGAACCGGGTGGCCAGTTCAACTGTGCACGGATGGGACGGACTTTTGCATCCTACGCCGATGTGACGCAGGTGACATCGAATGTACGTTTCTTGAGGCATCCCGAGCCAGGTACTCGGGACTCGCCTCCTAAGAGGGCGTACGAGGCCCCAGGGAAGAGAAGAGGTAGCAATGACTGACAACGAGGTTCCGGTTCTGATCGTCGGCGGCAGTCTGGTCGGTATGACAGCAGCTTGTCTTCTCGGTCATCACGGGATTCCATCGCTGGTTGTAGAGCGTCACCGAGGCAGTGCAATCCATCCGCGTGCCGCACTCATACTGCAGCGCTCCATGGAAATCTACCGAGGCATAGGCTTAGAAGAGAATATCGAGGCGAGGTCGCGTGAGCAGTTCGATCAGGATGCCGCGATCATGTCCGTAGAAAGTTTAGCGGGCGAAGAAATCGCTTGGCACCTCCCCAGGCTAAACGATGGGGTTCGGGACCTAAGCCCATCGGAGCGGCTCTTCGCCTCACAGATTGCGATCGAACCAGTCCTTGGAGAGCGCGCCCGTGAACTTGGTGCAGAAACGCGGTTTGGCACGGAGCTTGTGGGTTTCGAGCAAGATGATGATGGTGTCGTTGCCGTGGTGCGAGATCGGGACAGCGATGAAAAGTCCAGCGTACGTGCGCGATACATGGTCGCGTGTGACGGTGCGCGAAGTTGGGTGCGCGAGCAGTTGGGAATCGGGCAGGCGGGGAGAGGAACATTCTCAAATAGTGTGACTATCTACTTTCACGCTGATGTGAAGCCGCTAATGCGGGGTCGCAATCTGGGTGTAATCATGGTCGTCAACGACACACTTCAGGGCTTCTTTCGGATCCAGAAACCGTACGAATCAGGGTTTCTTGCCGTGCATGGACTCGGCGACGCAAGGTCTCCGAATAGTGATGTGTCCCAGAACTTGACGGAAGAGCGATGCGTCGAACTTGTGCGAGCCGCACTCGGCGTGCCGGATTTGCCCGTAACGATCGATGATGTGATGCATTGGCAGGCGCGGGCCGACGTTTCCGACAGTTACAGGAAGGGGCGTATCTTCCTAGCTGGCGACTCTGCTCACGTGATGCCGCCCTATGGTGGTTACGGTGGCAACACCGGCATACACGACGCTCACAACCTGGCATGGAAGCTTGCTGCCGTTCTCAAGGGCTCCGCCGATCCCGGGCTGCTTTCGACCTACGAGGTGGAACGGAAGCCGGTAGCGCAGTTCACAGTCGAGCAGGCATATGCCCGCTATGTAGCGCGTGCAGCACCGTTCTTGGCAACCAAGGGAGTAGAAAAGCTAGTAAACGACGCCCATATTGATCTGGGGTATCGATACCAGTCCTCGGCGGTGATCGGCGGCTCAAATGAGGATCTCCCGATTCACAGCGACCCGCGTGAAACCGCGGGGTCACCTGGAACTCGTGCCCCACACCAGCTGATCGAGCGCGACGGACAAGAGCGCTCGATACTTGACTTGTTCGGGAAAAATGCTGTTCTTCTCACCGGAAGCAGCGGAACACGCTGGTCGATCCCCGCACGCAGGATGTCGCGGAAGCTTGGGATAGGACTCGATCTTCATGTGATCGGTGGTGCCGAGACGGGCCCCGAGATTGGGGAGCAATTCACCGCCCTCTACGGAATCACCGAATCGGGCGCTGTGCTTGTACGACCAGATGGATTTGTGTGCTGGCGCGCGCAGACTGACAACGATGCCTCCGATCAATCGATCGAATCGGCCCTGCAGTCCTTGTTGGGGCGAACGCTGAAACCGGCTGTCCTATAAAGGCTCTGAACCGTGCTCGGATTCAGTGCATCGCCTATCCGCAGAAACTAGAGATTTTTCCACCTATACGAGGAGAATAAGATGGCATTCGTAAAAGGCTCCCACCATGTGACCCTGTCTGTGGGCCACGCACAGGAAGACGTGGACTTCCACGTCAAGATATTGGGCATGCGGTTCATCAAACGAACGGTCCTATTCGACGGTTCGACTCCGATCTACCACCTCTACTATGGCAATGCGAATGGGGACCCGTCCTCGGTGGTGACCACTTTTCCCTGGGCGCAGGCAGGTTTGGTGGGGGAGTCCGGTACGAACCAGGCACGAGAAGTTCTGCTATCGGTTCCAGAAGGGTCGCTGGACTTTTGGCACCAACGATTGACCGAGCACAAGGTTGCGGTTGAGAACGTAGAGGTTCTCGACCGGCGTCGCCTGGCCTTCCGGCATCCGTCCGGAATCGAGTACGTCTTTGTCAGCAACGACAATGACCCGCGCCAAGGCCACCCTGGATACGGGGTGCCGGCGGAATTCGCCATCCATGGTATTCACGGCGTCGGTATCCACGTCACCACACCGGAGCGCATGGTCGATTTCGCGCAGAACTCCTTTTACTCTCAGGGGAAGATCCGGGAAGACGGTGACCGGGCGGTATTCCAGGTCGGTGATGAGTCCTTCGGCAATCACATTGAGCTGATCGGCAATCGGAATGACGATCAGGGTACATGGAGGTACGGCGCTGGCACCTTCCATCACTTCGCCTGGAACCTGGACAACCTGAGGAACCAGGACGAAATCAAGTTCGAGATCGAGGGCGCGGGATACACCGATATCAGCGAGTTGAAGGACCGTAAGTACTTCAAGTCGGTGTACGTCAGAACACCCGGCGGTGCCTTGTTCGAACTCGCCGTCACTCACGCGGACGGAGGGTGGGACTGTGACGAGTCCCCCCAGGAGCTCGGAACCAAGTTCCAGCTCCCACCTCAGTTCGAGCACCGTCGCGCTGAGCTTCTCGGGCAGTTGGAAGAAATCGACATCTGATCTCTGTATCGGACGGGTAACCCGAGGGAGTGCCGCCGACAATGACGGTGGTACTCCCCGCTTGAGATCGACGCTGAGGGAGGAAATGTTGCAAAACGGGAATCCACACCTAGATCAAGAGACAACTGTGTGGGGGAGCGACAGTCACTCTGCCCGAGCTGCCGTGCTTGCGGTCCATGGCCGTGGACAAACTCCAGAGTTCATGCGAGAGCAATCCGCACGGTTGTCGTCATCAGGTCTTCGCTTCTACGCGCCTTCAGCGTATGAGAACAGCTGGTATCCACATCCGTTCCTCGAACCGGTGGAGAACAACCAACCAGCACTGGCGAATTCTATTGAGGCGCTACGGATACAGCTTGCAGCTATCGAGGCTGAAGGATTCTCGACGGGACGGATCGTATTGTGGGGGTTCTCTCAGGGCGCGTGTCTACTTTCCCAGTTGCTCCTGACGGAACCGGCGGCGTACGCCGCGTCGATCATTTTCACAGGAGGCTATTTGGGGCGCGATGAGGCGTCGGTCCCAGCTAATGAACCACTCAAGGGGGTTCCCATACTCATGCGCAGCATTGAAAGTGACCCCTGGGTGCCTCGGTGGAGGGTGCAGCAGACCGCGCGGGTCTTGCTGGCATCTGGAGCCGACGTCGATCTCCGGATTGATCCAGGTAGCGAACACATCATAACGGAGCAATCGATGAGCGATGCCTCATGGATCCTCGACCAGCTGCCTTCTCTTCCGGAATCGTCTGGTACGAAAGACGACTCAACCAACCGACATGTCAAGGTGTCCACGAACCTCGAAGGGGACCACCAGTGTCTGTAGACTTTGATCATGAGACCCTAGGGCAACGGGTTGTATTTAAGTCAGGTCACGCCGCCGACAATCTCGCAGCGGAAGTCGGCCGCCTTCGTGCGTCTCGGGTCATGGTCATCGCGACAGAATTTGAATCCGAAACCGCGACGAAACTTTCGACCGGATTCGATGTTGCGCTTCACTATTCTGACGTAGCGCCACATGTTCCGATCGCGAAGGCGAAGGCCGCACGGGTAATCGCATCCGAGTACAATATCGACCTGCTCGTGTGTATCGGCGGGGGATCCACGACTGGTCTTGCGAAGGCAATCGCGATGACCACTGGACTGCCTATCGTCGCAGTACCGACCACATACGCTGGTTCAGAGGGCACCAATGTGTGGGGATTGACTGCCAATTCGCGAAAATTGACAGGTGTGGACAATCGAGTTCTCCCAGTCACCGTCATATACGATGCGGAGCTCACGCTGTCATTGCCAGTTGAGCTGTCGGTTGCGTCTGGCTTGAACGCACTCGCGCATTGTGTGGACTCTATGTGGGCCCCCCGGGCGGATCCCATCAATCAAGCCATTGCTAGTGAGGGGATTCGAGCTATCTCCGTGGGTCTCGAGGCGGTGGTATCAGATCCCACAGGTCTTGGTGGGCGAGAGCGAGCGCTGTACGGCGCCTACCTGTCTGCCGTAGCATTCGCATCGGCGGGGTCTGGAATGCATCACAAGATCTGTCACGTTCTCGGTGGTGCGTACGGAGTGCCACATGCCCAAACGCATGCAACTGTCTTGCCGCACGTTTTGGCGTTCAACGCGCAGCATGCTCCTGACGCTGAAATCCGTATTGCTACCGCGCTCGGTGCTGCTTCCGCTGTTGACGGTCTCGCTCGGCTGTACTCCGCACTCCGTGCACCAAGTGCGCTTAGAGAGTATGGCTTCGATGAAGCCTCTATTCCGGAAGCCGCTCGGTTGATTCTCTCGGCGATACCCGAGTCGAACCCGCATGCCGTCAGCATCGACGACCTTGAACGCCTCCTTCGTGCGGTTTGGTCTGGCAGACCGGTGGAGGGTTGACGAGCTTTACGTCGCTGGGTCGTCTCGACAGGGCTCGCACCGAATAGTCCGTGTCTCGCAGTGTCGAGGCTCGACAATCTTTCTGCCTCCCTGTTCTTCTTGCAATCAGCTCAGTTGTTGTCGGTCAGAATCGTCACTGTTAATACTCGAATGTCACGCGGTTTCGGCGCTGCAGATCCCCAGCCAAGCGGGGTCGATGCGCCACTGCGCCAGTATTCTGGTCGGATCAAGGGTGACCATTCGTGCTATGAGCCTTCGCCTCACCGTGCAGTTGGAGCAACCACACCCGCGACACGGATGCTACCACCGAATAAATATGCTGTCGCGCAACGCAGTTCACGTGTCCTCGTGAATCATCTCGTTCTCGGGATCGGGTCCGATCCCGAGAATCTGGTGTGAGTACGGGGTGCAGCCTTGAAACAGTGAAACTTTCAAATTCCCCGCCGATCTAGATTTTGCTGCGCCGGAATGTGCGATTGTGCTGTATGGACGAAAAATAGCAGTTGCAGAGATGGGACAGCGCCGATGATGCCGATGCAGATCGAGATCCGCGAGGCGCAAACCCTGATTACGTCGGCAACACCATCACCACCTTTTACGGCACTAGAGATTGCGAACGAAAGGTGACCAGGGACTGCCAGTCACGACGCACTCAACTGGTAGTTCCTGGTGTGCCTCAAGCACGTTGCGCGGGTGTACCCGAAGCAAGAACCGCTTCTGGTGGAGGGACAACTGCGCCGCGCACAGGAAGTCCGAGGTCAGTGAGTGATTGGCTGCGATCCCACATCCATGTCCATGCACCCCCGACATCGGCGGCGTGGATGAATCTCAACGAGGTGTGGTTCGGGATCATCGAACGCCAAGTGGTCCACCACAGAACCTTCCGAAGTGTTCACGAACTGACGAGCACGATCTGGACTTCACCGACGGTTGGAATCCGTGGGCGCAGCCTTTCGTATGAGCGAAGACTGCCGAGCAGATCCTGGCGCAAGCTGACCGTAAACAACTTCAAACTCGGGGCACTAGTGCCGCTCTAAGCCGAACTGTGTCCGGTGCGTGAGATGGCGCACCGTGCAGAACTCGACTCAGTAGTGTCGTCGGAACTCCGGTCAATGTGCCTTGATCTGGCTGGAACCTCTAGTCGATGTGTACCACCGACATCGCGGTTCAGGCACGTGTCTATGCAGATGTGGGCACGGCTGTCCGTATTCGGCGCGGGGATCGAACTCGCTGCAGCTGAGGAAGTTTGCGCTGAGCCTGATTCGCTTGCAACCCTTGGCCTCCTGACGGCGTTGGTGGACAAATCCATAGTCATTCGTGGAACGGGGGATCAAACTGTTCGTTTTTCACATGTTGGAGACCTTGCGTCTGTACGGAAGGCAACGGCTGAACGAATCTGTCGACGAGACCCAACTGCGACGTAAACATCTCGTCTGGCACCAGACACTGGCCGCGAGGGCGGAAGGCGACTTGCTGACGATCTGTCAGAAGGAGTGGAATAGCCGCCTGCCCCGGGAGCTACCCAACCTTCGCGACGTGATGCAGTGCGCTCTAGGGGTCAACCTGGAAGATCGAGAAATCGGGTTGCGCATAGCAACCAGCCTGTTCCCGTACTGGCTTTTCCCTGGACTATTCCGGGAGGCACGGTATCGATCGCACAGTTCATTGAGTGCAGAGAATGCGAAACCAGTATTCGTTAGGTAAACGGCTTCAAAGTTGGAAACCTCGGTGCGCCAACGCAAGACCGGGCATGATGTCGCCGACCGCGTACGCCCCGTTCATGGACGCACGGAGGCGTTCGTGGGTGCCGACAAATCCCTTGTCGAGGCCGATTCCGTTTTCTTCGAAACCATTACCGTCCGTGTGGGGTCCGCGGCCGACGGCGACCAACAGTAGGTCGGTATCGAATATCGTTCCGTCGCACAGTTCGGCGCCGACCGAGCCGGCTGCTTCTTTCGCGGAAACGATCTTGGTGTCTGACTTACAGACGCTTCCGCGTTTCCGGTAGGCCCACTCCAGCTGCTTCGACGACCACGGGTCCTCCGCGGCGATCAGGCGCGCGAGTGCCTCGACAATCGTCACTTCGGCACCGAATGAGAGCCAGCGGATCGCGAACTCGACGCCGCTACCGAGTACTGTCGTGCTGGTGGGCGCCCGGTCGAGTTCGAGTGCCTGGTCGCTGGTGAGGACCCGGCGGCTGAGGTGGATGCCCAAGGTGGGTTCGGTGGAGTGGAGCGACCCCTGGCGGGTCGGAGTGTGGCCCTACTGTGAGCGTTCTTGACACTGCTGTGTATCAATCGGTTTCGGAACCCTATGTGTTGCCGCGACCTTTTGGTGGTGTGTGCGGTGTTGAGTTCGTATAGAGCGAATACTGTTGTGACAGTGTATGTCTGGCGTTCGAATTTTGGGTAGTTTCGCGGTTCGGTGGATGAGGATGTACGACTTGGGTGGCGATGATTGTGAAGAGGTGGACACGTGGCGGAGTGATTTCGGTAGCCCGTCCCAGCCTCGTGCGGGTGTCGGGTTCCGGTTCACTTGCTACGACGAATTCGCGTGATGAGAAACACTATTCGGGTTTGGTAGATGAGAAGTGACGCGATCGAACTTTACGGCAGTCGGCCTACCACGAGAGCCGCGCAGTGACTACCGGGCGAGGCGCGAAGCCATTCGTCCCCATCCCCCGGCGCGGCGCGTTGATGAAAGTGCCGGGCCCGCCAGGTAAAACCCCTGATGGGTGAGGAGCGGGGCTATATTTTGTCGATGGAATATAGCCCGCGGCTTGGTCGTCTTGCTATCGAACATTGCCCCTGTTCAGTTCGAGTTCCATTCATTGCATTAGGCGTATGAGGAACGGATGTGGTTACACGATGCTGACCCCAGGCGGCAGGCGGTCGTCCCCCGCGCGCTGAATGCGGTCGATGGTCATTGGAGTGAACATTCCATACCTCGATAGCAGTGCGTCGTTGCTGCTCGCCGATGTACTCACGGGAGTACAGCGGTTCTTCGACGAGGATGCGGGTTGTAGCGTTCCACCTTCCTGTTGTGTTTCGGCGTGTACGGCTTGATCCGGTAGTGCCGAGCCTCGTAGAGCGAATGGGTTAAATCGACTGCGCGATAGCGTGATCCGTTGCCGCTGGTCGCGCATTCGATACGGGTGATGCCGTGTGCAGTGAAGAAGGGCCGGGCGTAGTGCATGAAATCGATTGCTGTTGCGACGGTTTCGTTGTCTCGTACCTCAGTGAATGTCAGACGGACTTTGCCGTCGATCGCGAAATGCAAATAGGTGTAACCGACGCGTGCCTGCTTGTTCTTCGTTTTCGGACGCTGCGATCGTTTGGCCTGGTCGGAGCCGCGGCCGTGGGAACGCCACCTGCCGGCGCCGGGGACCTGCCCGACTTTCTTCACATCCACGTGCACCATCTGGCCGGGTCGTTTCGTGACGATGAACTGCGGTTTTCGGTTCGTTTCGTCGTTCGGGTCGATGAACCGCGAGGGTGTAATCTCAGGTTCCGCAATATTTTCGTGACCGCCCGGCGAGCAATGACGATGATGTCGGTGCGCAGTTCGACGTGATACGCGAGGCCGCTGGAGCGGTCCTGTAATCCCAGGTCACCGCATTTGCGATATCGGTTGACCGACGTGGAGGCCGCATTGGTGGGAGATGCCCATCTCGGCGGCGACGTCGATGATCGAACGACTCTGTTACCGCTCGACCAGGTGTTGTCTTCCTTCGACAGTGAGTAAGGAATTACGGTGTGTCACAGGGCTGGCACTTTTTGGTCGGGAACGGTTGTGTCGCAACTCCCATTCTTACGCTGAGGACCAGCCCGGCTACTTCAACTCCGCGTCATCAACGTCCATACCCGCAACAACTAGGTCTGAGCGCTCCCGAGATGACCGTTCTCGTCGGCGGACTGTGTGGTCTAGGAGTGTCGTACAAGAAGTCGTCACACGGCGTTTTCACCGACACTCCGGGAAGATCGACCAATGACTTCTTCGTCAGCCTCCTCGATATGGGCATTGAAGGGGAGCCGATCTCACAGGAGGGTGTCTACGAGGGCAAGGACGCCAAGACGGGGAAGGTGAGATGGGCGGGAACGCGAAATGACCTCGTATTCGTTCGGTTCGAACTCGGAACTGCGTGCGCTTGCCAGTGACGATGCGCATGTGAAGCTGGTGCACGACTTCGTAACCGCCTGGGACAAGGTCATGATGGGTGACCGATTCGATCTGGGCTGACCCCGATTCGGGGGGTAGGTTGGCTCTGCTGACTTGCCGCCCCACAATCGGCAATCAGTCGGGACAGCCGTTCGCCCTCACGAAGTGGAAAGGGATGTAGGTGCGGTGCAATCGTTTGCGACGTTAGTCGTTCCGGATATGTGCCATGCGGAGTTTCCCCTTCTCTATTGGACACTGATACTGTGAATTCGGTTGGCATACACAGCGAAAGTTCAGGAAGTTGCGGGAAACGGATCACATATCGCCTGAGGTTCTCGTTGCACGATCGTCCTTGAAGAAGGCCGATTGCGCTCCTGCTGTTGCGAAATTCGTCCGGCCCGAGATACTCGCGTCCTGGTACCGATGCCGGGGCCCGAGCGAGAGACGCCTGAATGGAATGGCGTTCGATTTTCAGGAGGATTCGAGTGGTGCCCGACTCGTCGAGGCTGCCAGAGTAATCCTTGCGGATTTTTTCGAATCGGATCCGGGTGGGCTGAGTTCGGTCGTCGTGATCGATGTCGATCATCGGGTGTGTTTTCGGTATGACGGTGACTCGGCGCTTGAGTACATGATGAACTCTGCCGGAATGGTTGTAGGTTCCGATGCGCACGAATCGCGGCTTGGTACCAGTGCCGGGCATCTTTGTCTGCTGACGGGGACATCAGAATGTGTTGTTGGGCCCGAGCATTGGAATGACGAACTGGTCGCTATTGCAGAGGCGGCATCACCGATCAGGGGTCTCGATGGTTCGGTGTTGGGGGTGGTGGTGGTAATCAACCACCTTTCGGAGCATTCGTCGATGGCTGCATCGGTGTCGAGATTCCTGGCGAAACAAATTCACGAGTTGGTCGTTGAAGTAGACCAACGTCGAACGGGTTCGCTGGCAGCGTGTTTCGCCTCCAAATCTCAGAGCGAGACTCGTCTCGTTCTTGCAACCGACGGTACCCACTTGTTCACGCATACAGCTTCGCTGTGTCCGCAGGTCGCAGGCGGCGACTTCGACGGGTTGGTCAGGCATGCGCGTTCGGCGTTGTTGAACGGGGATTTCGGGTCTTGTCGGATCGTGCTGTCGGGTGGCGGAAATATGGATGTCGACCTCGAACCGGTGGTGTATCTCGGTGAGGTGACGGGGTGCGTTTTGACCGCGACTTTGGTGGCTGTGAGCGATATGCACGATGGCGGAGGATCGACAAGCCGTCAAGGTGCACACGTCGGCTCGGTAGGTCCACGTGACTACACGACCAACCTCACCGGTGACAATCGCAGAGTACAACAGGCAAAGAACCAGTCGTTGCTCAATCCGTATTTGAGGGCGCGGCAGGCAGTTGCCGTCAGTATCTCAGAGCATCGCAATCAGCTTCTCGTCGGCGAAGCAGGAACCGGCAAGAGCACAATGGCGGCAGCGATGTTCACCTCGCAATATCCCGGCGCTGCAATCGAGACAGTCAACTGCGCGCGGCTCGATGTCTCTGCTGCAGTGGAGAGATTGTCGACATCGTTATCAGATCGAGCGTCACATCGACTATTAGTCCTGCGATCGCTGAACAGTCTCAATGTCAACGACGCACGCGCACTAAACAACGCCCTTCTCATTCTTTCCAAGGCAGTTGATCCGCCGATGATCATCGGTTGTGTCGACGCAACTGCTGTTGACCAGAGTCACCCGTACGCGCTTGTAGGCGCACATTTTCGCGAGGTGACTCGAATACCTGCGCTACGGCATCGTGTCGACGACATCGCTGACATCGCTCGCTCCATCCTTCGTGAGATCTCGACCCGGCACTCGTTGCGACTTGGAATGCAGGTCGTTCGGGTCTTTGAAGGATATTCCTGGCCGGGGAACATCAGTGAGCTAAAGGACGTCCTCAGGCATGTGGTGACGAACAAACCCTTTGGCGAGATCCAATCATCGGACTTGCCACGACTGCACTTTCGTGATGTGACCCGCAAGCTCTCGCCCCTAGATACTGCGCAATGCGACACGATCATCCAGGCGCTGTATGAAGTAGGCGGAAATCGGTACGACGCTGCTGCTCTGCTCGGAATCAGTAGGTCCTCGTTGTACAGGAAGATTGATTCATTCGGGATCAGCTATATCGGCTGAGATTCCGCCATATTGGGGCGGAATCTCAGCCGAAATATGGGTGGCTAGGAGGACGGCGAGATGATTACTTTGAGTGCCTTGTTGTCGGCTGCATGAGCGAATGTGTCATACGCTCGGTCGATTTCGTTGAAGGTGAATGAATGTGTGCCCATCAATTCTGATCGGATGCGTCCTGTTCCGACCATTTTCAACAGCGTCGGGATGGAGACGGTGTCAACCAGACCCATGGTCAAGGTTAGGTTCTGGATCCACAAGTCCTGCATCGGCAACTCGACAGGGGTTCCGTGGACTCCAACATTGGCGATGGTGCCTCCGGGACGCACCAATGATGCTGCAGTCAGAAGTGTTTCCGGATAGCCGACGGCTTCGATGGCCACATCGACGCCAAGGCCATCTGTGAGTGCTATGACATCGGCGACGGTTCCCGGCCCGACTTCGACGACGTCTGTTGCTCCGAATTCGAGTGCTTTCTCAAGCCGGAACTTATTGGAATCGATGGCGATAGTGCGGGCCGCACCCCACAATCCGGTCGTGAGAATCGCCGCCAGCCCCACCGCGCCGGCTCCCACTACCGCAACCGTGCTGCCGGGGCGAACCTTGCCCGCCAAAACTCCAACTTCGTACCCGGTGGGCAGTGAATCGGCGAGAAAGATCGCCTGTTCATTGGAGATGTCGTCCGGAACTGCGTACAAGGACGTATCGGCGTACGGAACACGAACGAACTCCGCTTGCGTGCCGTCGATCAGATGTCCGAGGATCCACCCGACCCCACCGACGGTTTGGCAGTGCGATGGCATACCGGATTGGCAGTACGCGCATCGACCGCACTTGGTAACAGCAGGGACGAGGACACGATCTCCGACGGAGAACGAGGTTACCGAATCGCCTATCTGGGTGACCGTCCCGACTGCTTCATGACCGAGGATTCGCCCTTCAGTGACGGCGGCGACATCGCCGGACAAGATGTGCAGGTCCGTCCCACAGATCGTGGTCGTGTCCACTTTGACCACAACATCGGTCGAATCCTCGATGACGGCATCAGGCACTTCCTCCCACGATTTCTTGCCGGGACCGTGATAGACGAGTGCTTTCATGTCTGACTCCTTCGACGATGACACCCACGCCTTGTCGCGCGGATGCTTCGACGGTATTGCTCCACGCACTTCGAATGCGCATGTTCGCATATCTGGGACACGCCCTGGCCGTCACTAGCGAACTACCTCAACGCTATTCCCGAGTTCGGGATCCTGAGAAGCGTGGTTCTTTGTTCGGCGCGGCCTCTTTGCCGACGAATCGTTGTGGCGACAGATTCGGTCAAGGTTGCAAGTGCTCATGTGATGGCCTGCGCCCGGTTCAAGCAAAAGGATACGAGGCGGTGACTGGATACTGCTGGCATGCTCCGGGCGTCGGCGGGCACGACGAAACCTGTCTGGAGGAGGTACAACGGGCCGCTGCTGGGTGCGAATACGCTGGATCACTCTTCATCCTTCAGTGAAGCCAGAGCATCGCAGTCAAAGAGTGTGAGCTGCGACCACTCAGGATAGTATCCACTGAGGATAATAAAGGAGCTGAGTGTAATTGTGATTTGGCGGAGTGGTGGCGCTCAGAGAAATGACCGAGTTAGCGGGACACGTCGCAAATCTCGACAGCAAGTTAAATGAATTTACTGCTCGGTAGCTGAAGTGCATGAATCATTCGGCTCTTTCTATTAGCTCCTGATTACCCATCCGCTCCTCTAATGCACGCTCGATCTTGCCTGATCAGAATCTAGTTCTTTTGAAACTGAAGCCCAGGTATTGAATTGTCAGTCGAGAGTTCCCAGACGGCGATTACCCCTAACATTGCATGCCCAAGCCGTCGAAGCCGATTCCAACGTCTTCTTTGGAACCGTAGACGGCATCTGGAAATTTCGTACCTTCTTACTGCTGGGGATGAATGGAATGAGGCGTATTTTCCCTATGCTGGACATGATGGCGATATTGGTGATGAGCGTATTGAGCGAGCCCGCCGCATTTGCTGTGCGAGTTATACGGACCCCACCACACTCGCAGGCGATGGAAAGATCCGTTTCCTCGAACATAGACGCGTGTACTGTGCCGAGTGCTTCAATATCGATGAAAGCAACTGTGCGACAAAATTATCCGAACAAATTGAGCGCGACGTTCCCTGTCCACGGGAGAACGAACTGCAAACGTCTTGATGAACTCGGCGGACACACAAGAAAGGGGACCGGCGAGGCCGGTAGACACCGGCACCCGTTAGCCGATATTTACATCAAGAGCCTAGCTACCTTCCCGGCCACACCCGTCAACATCGTCGACGCTGCCGTCGCTGAGGCGTATCACCGCTTCGACTCCGCGCAGGTGCGCGACTTCGTCGCCCCCTGTTCGTCGAGCCGCGCGCGAAAAGATCTCTCGCCTCTCAGGTTTCTGCGTGACCCGAGATGCGCGCAGGCGAGCTGCGCTCGCGCTCAGGCCAGTGATTTTCTTACTTGTGCTGCGGATTGAAATCGACGAAGTGAGCACCGAGGTCGGAAAGGACAGTGACACCGGTGACCGAGTACTGCAAAGCGGATATCTGGTGGCGCGTCGACGGTGCGTTGATGCCGAGGCGACGGCACGAAAGACGCTGTACGAGTTCCATCGCGTGGTCGACAACTTCCGCTCAAGGTTTCCCGAGCTAGAGCCGCCCCTCGGAATCTGCGCGACACCAGTCGCTGACCGGGGTAGCTGGACGCGGGCAGTCCTATCACTCAACCGCACTGAAAGATGACGAGACGGGTGCGCTCCGACCTATCCAAGACCGAAGTAGGGAAATGCTACTGCGCGGTCGCGTCTGCCGAGTGTCCGCTAACTAACCTCAATCTTTCATGAGAGGCCTCTGCCGGCCTGATCGGTTCACCGATCA
>NZ_CAIJDS010000063.1:0-40152 GCF_903819475.1 Rhodococcus sp. UFZ-B548 | reverse complement strand
CTCGTCCACCACCGCCACACGCACAGCCTCGAGACGAAGAATCTCCGCACTCGCCTCGATAGCAGCGGTACGCAACTCAGAAGCAGACAGCTGCCACAGGCGTCCGCGCAACCCCACCGCAGAACCAGACACCACATCCGACAGATCGACACTCATTGAATCCCCCGATCCCCACCCCAGACAATACTCGAACACCCGTTCGAGTCAAGAGTGGTAGACCTCGAGCGCCCGCGCTACCGATTCGTCACTCGCAGGTAGCAACGGCAGTCGCACATCGGGAGTCGGAATCTGCCCCAATGCATGCAACACGCCCTTGATGACAGTCGGGTTCGATTCGGAAAAGAGAGCTCCTGACAGCGTCGACAACCGTCGCCCAAGATCGCGAACACTGTCCACATCTCCACTGTCCCAAGCCTTCACCAGGCGCACGAACTCGGCGGTCGACAGATGAGCGGACGCCAAGATTCCACCTGACGCACCCAAGGCCAGAAGCGGCGCGAGGAACAGATCATCCCCCGCCAGTACGGCGAAGTCGTCCGGAAGATCCGCGAAGAGTTCGACGGCAGCTGCGTCGATACCGCCCGCGGCATACTTCACACCAACAATCCCGGGCAAAGCACCCAGCTCCCGCAAAGTGCCGCTGTCCAGATCGCACGCAGTTCGGTACGGCACGTGATAGACGATCAGCGGCACGCGGCTCGACGACTGCAGATGCGCGAAATGCGCCACCACACCGGCTTTCGACGGCCTCGTGAAGGAGGGAACCGGCACCAAGGCCGCCGAGACGTCAGGCCACCGAGTCAGCCTCCCGAGCGCCTGCGCACTGCCCGCCGTGTCGTTGCTACCCGCGCCCACGATCAACGTCGCACCTCTCGCACGGCACACGCTCGCACAGATATCCAGAACGGTCACTCTCTCTTGCTCGGTGAGGGTTGCGGTTTCCGCTGTAGTCCCCAGTGCAACGAGTCCGACCGCACCTTCGGAGAGGACCTGGTGCGCAAGCTGTTCGAGTGCGTCGGTTGCAATACGACCGTCGCTCTTGAAGGGCGTGATCAGTGGTACATGGATTCCGGCCAGGTCAACTCGAGTCGTAGTCATAGAACTCAGCCTCACCGAACAGACCTTGTCGGTCTAGTTCGCATTTCCATCGTCGAGCGTAAGCTGAGCTGATGCTCGATGTTCGTCGACTGAAGCTATTGCGCGAACTAGCGCTGCGCGGAACCATCGTTGCCGTTGCCGAGGCGCTGTCGTTCAGTCCCTCCGCGGTGTCGCAGCAATTGGCCGTCCTCGAACGTGAAGCCGGCGTGCCGCTGCTGGAACGAACAGGCCGTCGCGTCCGCCTCACGCCGGCCGGTGAGAACCTCGCACGTCATGCCGAAGTCATCCTGCAACGCCTGGAGCAGGCGTCGGGTGAATTGGTCGACGCGCGTCGTGGACTGGCGGGGCCGCTGCGCATCGGAACGTTCCCGACCGCCGCACGGGCGATCCTCCCGCCGGCATTGATCGCCCTCTCTCGCGAGCATCCCGGGTTGGAACCGATGGTTTCGGAGATCGACCCAGCGGACGTCGCCGACGCCCTACGAGCTGGGAATCTGGACTTGGCGTTGATTCACGACTACGACTTCGTCCCTCGTCCCAGCGAACCGGGCCTGACAGCGTTGCCTCTGTGCAGCGAATCGGTCTATCTGGCGTCGAACGACACCGCTACAGATCCCGACAGCACCATTACCGCGCTGACCGACTGCGTGGAGCAGCACTGGATTACTGCGATCCCCGGAACTGCTTGTCATGCAATGACCATTCGCGCGTGCCAAGCGGCCGGGTTCACCCCGAAAGTGCGACACCACATCGACGAGTTCGCCACCGTTCTCGCCCTCGTCGCTGCAGGGCAGGGCGTTTCGCTGGTCCCGGAACTCGGAGCAATCCATCCGCCACTCGGAGTGCGCCTGACGCCGATGCCCATTCGACGAAGGACCAAGATCGCACACCGAGCCGGCTCCGACGCTCACCCGGCGGTCGCAACCGTGACAAGCGCGCTTCGCTCGGCCGTCCCGCAAATGCTGGACGCCGAGCAATAGCGGCACCTACATGTCGAGCCCGAGGTCGAGCACTGTCACCGAGTGCGTCAAGGCACCTACAGCGAGGTAGTCGACGCCGGTTCGGGCGTACTCTGCGGCAACGTCGATGGTGAGACCACCGGATGACTCGAGCTTGGTTTCGGGGGCAACAGCGTCTCGGCGTTGGACCGCGATCTGCGTCTGCCACAGCGGGAAGTTGTCCAGCAGAATAAGTTCCACGTTCTCCGCCAGCACCTGGTCGAGCTGAGTGAGGTTGTCGACCTCGACTTCGCACTCGATGTCCGGCGCGAGCTCACGGACCGCACGAAGTGCTGCGACCACCGAACCGGCAGCGGCAACGTGGTTGTCCTTGATCAACGCCGCGTCACCCAATCCCATACGGTGGTTGACGCCTCCGCCCACGTGGACTGCATATTTCTGCAGAGAACGTAGTCCGGGCAGTGTCTTTCGGCTGTCCCGCACTTTGGCATGAGTGCCGGCGATGGCGTCGACCCACTGCGACGTCGCCGTGGCGATTCCCGAGAGATGGCAGACGAGGTTGAGCATCGTCCGCTCTGCGGTAAGAAGGCCGCGGGTGGGCGCGACGACGGTGAGCACCGATTGACCTGGCGCAACCCGAGTTCCATCGGCCACCCGATCAACGACCTCGTAGTTACCCGCGCCGATCACCTCGTCGAGAACAAGCAGTCCGACGTCGATGCCGGCGACAGTACCCGAGGAGCGTGATGCGACCGAGGCCTTCGCGACTGCATCGGCGGGAACCGTTGCGGTAGAAGTGATATCGGGGCCATAGCGCAGATCCTCGTCCAGAGCGAGCCTGACCAACGTGAGCAGTTCGTCACGGTCGAGCGGCGCGGGCAGGATCTTCTGCTCGGTCATCAATGAACTCCTGTCAACAACATGTCTGGTATTTCGAGCGCTCCATCGGCACTCATCTTGATCCGAGTGCTGCGACGCTGATTCGGATCTGTTTCAGGATAGTCGGTGCGGGTGTGACAGCCTCGGCTCTCGGTTCGTGCCACGGCTACATCGACCAACGCTGTCGCGGTCAGTGTGAGCGCCGCGTCTTCGAGGTCCCCAGCAGCCACCGCCACTGTCTGATCGGCGTCGGCAAGCGCGGCTCGCGCAGTCTGGAGACCGCCTCCGTCGCGAACCACCGACGCGTGTGCGGTCATGACGGACTGCACAGTCTCTCGTGGGAGGATCGGCATTGGCTTGCGCACCACGTTGACCACTTCGGCATGAACCTCTCGACGCTCGGCAGCTGCGATTCCGGCACGCTCCCCGACCACCAAACCCTCGAGAAGGCTGTTGGACGCAAGACGATTCGCGCCGTGCAATCCTGTGCGAGCCACTTCGCCGGCTGCGTAGAGTCCAGGCACTCCCGTTCGTCCATGGACGTCGGTGGCGACTCCACCGCACGAGTAGTGCGCGGCCGGAGCGACCGGAATGAGTTGGGTGCGTGGATCGATGCCCGCTTCGAGACAGGATGCGGTGATGGTCGGGAACCGCGAATCGAAGCCGTCGAGCTTGCGGGCGTCCAGGTAGACGTGATCGGTGCCGAGATCTCGTAGGCGTGCTGCGATTGCGCGCGAGACCACGTCACGCGGGGCGAGATCACCCAGCGGATGAACACCTGCGGTGACCGAATCGCCGTTGGTGTCGACAAGAATCGCACCTTCGCCGCGGACCGCCTCACTGATCAAGGGCCGGCGACCTACTCCACCCGGAGTGAAGAGGACCGTCGGATGGAACTGAACGAATTCCAGATCCGCAATTGCCGCACCTGCTTCGAGCGCCAACGCGATTCCGTCGGCAGTTGCGCCGGGCGGATTTGTACTGCAGGCATACAGCTGACCGAGTCCACCGGTAGCGAGCAGTACCGCGGGCGCATGGATCACTCCGAGCCCTTCCGGCGAGGAGACAATGAGTCCACACACCCCGCGCCGGTTGGTCACCACCTGGACTGCCGCTGCACCGAACAGAACGGGGAGGCCGGCAGCGTTGAGAGCCCGCTGCACTTCCGCGCCCGTGGCGTCGCCGCCCGCATGGATGATCCGACGCGTGCTGTGCCCACCCTCGCGGGTGCGCGACACCTCGCCGTCTCGCCCGCGATCGAAGACCGCGCCCAACGCGGCCAGCGCCGCAACTGCGTCGTGACCAGCTTCGACGATGGAATAGACGGCTTCCTCGTCGCACAAGCCGACGCCGGCCTCACACGTATCCGCAACGTGCGACTCGACGGAATCCGTATTCAGATCGTCGACGACTGCGATGCCGCCCTGCGCGTACTGAGTCGAGGTGTCCGTCGGACCACCCTTGCTGACCGTGAGTACTTTCAGCCCCCGCAGAGAAGCGGTGCGCGCAGCGGTGAGGCCCGCGACACCGCCTCCCACGACGACCAGGTCGGCATGAGCCTCCCAGGCGAAACGCCCGGCAGGGCTGCTCACTCGCCGCCGCCCGGATTACCGATCTCAATCATGCGCTGCACCGATTTCTGTGCACGCTTGGCCATCTCGAGATCGACGTGGACCTCGTCCTTGCCCTCGAGAAGGCAGCGAAGCAACGCGGCAGGCGTGATCATCTTCATGTACGGGCACGACGCGCGGTCGTTGACGGCCTGGAAATCGACGTCGGGCGCTGCCTTGCGCAACTGGTGCAGCATCCCGATCTCGGTGGCGACCAGAACCTGCTTGCTCTTGGTGACGCGGGCAGCGTCGAGCATTCCGCCGGTGGAGAGGATCTTGACCTTGTCCGCGGGGACCGCGCCTTCACCGGCGAGGTACAGAGCCGAAGTAGCGCAACCACATTCAGGGTGCACAAAAAGCTCGGCATCGGGGTGAGCCTTGGACTTCGCCGTCAACTCGTCACCGTTGATACCCGCGTGGACGTGGCATTCACCGGCCCAGATCTGCATGTTGGTGCGGCCTGTGACGCGTTTGACGTGAGCTCCGAGGAACTGGTCCGGGAGGAAGAGAACTTCCCGGTCGGGATCAATCGAGTTGACCACGTCGACGGCATTGGACGACGTGCAGCAGATGTCGGTGAGACCCTTGACCTCGGCCGTGGTGTTGACATAGGACACGACGAGGGCGTTCGGGTTGTCGGCCTTCCACTCACGAAGCTGCTCGGCATTGATCGAGTCGGCCAGAGAACAGCCGGCTCGCTCGTCCGGGATCAGCACGGTCTTGGACGGCGACAGGATCTTCGCGGTCTCGGCCATGAAGTGCACACCACAGAAGACAATCGTGTCCTCGGGCGCCTCGGCAGCGATTCGCGAAAGCGCCAGGGAGTCGCCGACATGATCGGCGACGTCCTGAATCGCAGGCAGCTGGTAGTTGTGCGCAAGAATCGTCGCGCCCCGTTCGCGAGCCAGACGTTTGATCTCAGCGGCCCACTCGGGGGTCGCTTCGACTCCGTTGTATCCGCCGGGGCCGTCGTGAATCTGCGAGGCCGATCCCTCCCATAACGTCGTGGTCGTCATGGCGTTCTCCTTCACCGTGAACCCGGGCTCGTCACCCAGTTCAAATCCGGACGGGCTGGCCCGGATTTCCGTATTCGAGGTTTTCGACTTAGGATCGAAAACGTGCCCAATAGTAACACCACCCACGAAGTGCTTGCAGCGGTGTTCCAAGTTCGCACCTTCCCCGCAAGCATCGCCGCAGGTGACGGCGATCACTGCCCACAAGGGCGTGAAGAGTTGGCCGTGCTGCTGTGGCAGCGCGCACTCAACCCACAGAAAGGCACATGGTCACTGCCCGGGGGCACTTTGCGCGACGACGAGGACCTGACGACCTCCGCTCGACGACTCCTCGCCGAGAAGGTCGACCTACGAAAGGTCGCCCACCTCGAGCAACTCTCCGTCTTCAGTGATCCACAACGAGTGCCGGGCCCGCGCCGCATCGCGTCGACCTTCCTCGGACTCGTTCCCCTCAGCGCCGACCCACAACTTCCACCCGACACGGCCTGGCACCCCGTTTCGAAGTTGCCGGAGATGTCGTTCGACCACGGAACCGTCGTACGGCACGCGCGTAATCGACTGGCTGCAAAACTCTCCTACACCAACATCGCATTCGGGCTGGCTCCCGAAGAGTTCGCGATGTCGACACTGCGCGAAATCTACTGCGCTGCACTCGGTTACCAAGTCGACGCAACCAACTTGCAACGCGTACTGGGTCGCCGAGGCGTACTGACTCCCACCGGCAACACCGCACCGTCCGGCAAGTCGGGCGGACGCCCACCGGCCCTGTACCGCTTCACCGACTCCACCTTGCGAGTCACCGACGAGTTCGCTGCACTGCGTCCCCCGAGCTGACGTCGATCAGGTTCTCAGGCAACGGCTTCGAAACTTCCGCGTTGCAGCCACGCCGAGGTCACCGCGCCGGCCGGATCGATGACCCGATTGATTGCGCCGAACCGCGTCGTCACCCGATCGAGAATCCGATCGGCCTGCCAACGATCCGTCGGATCAGCGACTATCGCAAAGAAGCGATGGGTCGGTTTTCCCGCCATGATGCGCACCAATTCTGTCACCGTCCGCGCAGTGACCGCCACGCTCCAACCGGCGTCGAGAAACTCGGTGGCGATACGCGCACCGTGCTCGAATCCGATGTCCGTGACAAGTACAACTCCCCTGTTCGGGGCGATCTCCGAAACGCTCATTGCGAAACCTCCACTCGGAATCAAACTTCTTGACTCCCATGTAAGTCCGCAATCTTGTGGCTCCCTTGTGTTGGTTCTGTGAGAACTCTGGGGATTCCGCGCCCCACACATCAGGCAGATCGAGACAGCCCCGCCCAGAAGACCGTCGAGGCCGCGTTCACCACATCACCGATCGGCACGTCGCCCAACATTCCGCCCGCGGCCAGCGTCGCGACGCCATGGAACGTCGCAAAGGCAACCAGCGCAATACTTTCCGGATCACCGGCGGCAATGTCACCCGCAGCCTGCGCTTCCGATACGAGCCGAACGGTCAGGTCCATCGTCGCGTGCCCCGCGTTCACGACAGTCTCGGCCGCACCGGGTGCATGCTTGTTGCTGTACATCAGAGACAACAGACCCGGATGCTCCAACGCAAAATCCACATAGGCGTTGGCGAGCGAGGAGAACCGGGCTTTCGCGGTCGGCGGCGCCTCCGAAACTGCTCGCTCGAGTGCACCGGTCATCCGATGGAATCCGCTTTCAGCCAAGGCGTCGAGCAAAGCCTGACGGTCGCGAAAATGCTTGCCAGGGGCCGCGTGACTGACGCCCGCCTCGCGCGCAAGCTGCCGCAGCGACAACTTGTCGACGCCATCACGCTCGAGGGTCGCTTCAGCTGACGCCAGGAGTTCCTGTCGCAGGCTGCCGTGGTGGTACGGCTGTTCGTGGGCGGGCATGGTGGCACCATATCAAAATGTTGTCATTGACAACTATGGTGTCAGTGCCTACATTTGGGATCACCCGAACCGAAGGAGCCACCATGGCCATCGACGTAGCCGGAACCACCGTCCTCATCACCGGAGCCAGCGCTGGGCTCGGAGTGGAATTCGCTCACCGCTTCGCCGCTCGCGGTGCAAATCTGGTTCTCGTCGCCAGGCGGGCAGATCGCCTCGAAGCCCTCGCTACCGAACTCCGCGTCGCCCACGGCATCACAGTCACAGTTCTGCCTGCCGACCTGGCGGCGCCCGGCGTCGGCGCAACACTGCACCAGGAGCTGACAAACCGTGGCATCACCGTCACCTCGCTGATCAACAACGCCGGATTCGGAACACACGGAGCATTCGTGGACGAAGATCTCGAGCGCGTCACGTCCGAAATTCAGCTCAACATCGCCACGCTGGTCGAACTGACGCACACCTTCCTGCCCGATCTCCTGGGCGGACGTGGAGCGCTCGTCAACATCGCGAGCACGGCGTCGTTCCAGCCGACCCCTGGCATGGCCGTCTACGGCGCGTCCAAGGCTTTTGTACTCAACTTCACCGAAGCACTCTGGGCAGAAGCTCGCGGCAGCGGATTGACCGTATTGGCGGTGTGCCCCGGCCCGACACGAACCGAGTTCTTCGACGTCGTCGGCTCCGAAGATGCTGCGGTCGGGCGAATGCAGGCGGCAACTCAGGTGGTGGATACAGCTTTCCGGGCACTGGATCGACGCAACGCACCGCCGACAGTCGTATCAGGTTTGCCGAATTGGGTGTCCTCGATCAGCACTCGCTTCGCAACCCGCCGGTTGGGAGCGTTGATTTCGGGTCGACTGTTGGGTGACGTGCGAATGAAGTCCGCAGCGAACCGCCCGTCGACGTCGGCGGTATAGAGAAGCAACGGCTGTATAGAAGCAACGGCTACGGGAGTTTCGGCTGGACCGCGTCGTCGGTCTGTTCGGCCTCGGTGGGCGGATCCCCGGATTCCGGATCCCCAGATTCCGGGTGGTCCCCCACACCGAGGTCGTCGTACGGATTGAGCACTGCCAGAACCAAAGTCACGACGCACGCCGCAAGCGGCTGAAACAGAAGCACAAGCAAGGTGCCGATGTTCGGTGCGCGCGCGATGATCTCCCCGACCGCCGGATTGTCGGCGGTGGGGAAACGCAGTTTTGTCACGCCCGAACCCACGAGTGCCATCAGTCCGGCACCTGCCGCCGAGCCGACTATCAACCCGCCCAGGGCATACGGGCCTCGACTCAGACGCGCCAACCACGCCGCTACTGCCGACAGCACACCGACGATCAGTGCCAGCCAGATGAACACAGCACTCGCGTCGAACTGATGGAGGCTCTCACCCGTCAACGCGACGCCGCGCCCCTCGGACACCACCAACAGATGCTCGGCCGGAGCCAAGAACGCCCACACCACACCGACGAGCACGCTCACGCCCGCAGTGGTTGCGGCGATCACGATCGCGGTGCGCAGACGAGTCTGCCGAAGAGAGATCACACAGAGTGACGCTACCTGCGGGCGGCGTCGATCGAGTCGACGACACCGTGTCGGGAGCATTTCGCCCACCATCCGTCAGGGCTGACCTGAACGATCATGCGGCGCCCGCACTGCTCGCAGAAGCGAGGCGGCTCTAGCCCCATCGACGCCGCAGTCGGCGTCGGATCGTCGACACCGTCGACGATCCGACGCCCGGTGAACGGGTTGTACCGCTCCTCGGTCACCGGAGTGCTCACAGAGTGTCGTTCAGTGCTTTGATCGGCATCTGCAGATCCACCAACAAATCCAGATCCTTCTCGGCGGGACGCCCGAGGGTCGTCAGGTAGTTGCCGACGATGACGGCGTTGATTCCACCGAGGATGCCCTGCTTGGCACCCAGGTCGCCGAGGGTGATTTCGCGTCCACCCGCGAAGCGCAGGATCGTGCGGGGCAGCGCGAGACGGAATGCCGCCACGGACTTGAGCGCCTCGCTGGCGGGCAGCACATCCAGATCCCCGAAGGGGGTGCCGGGACGCGGGTTGAGGAAGTTGAGCGGGACCTCGTCCGGCTCGAGTTCAGCCAAGTTCGCGGCAAATTCTGCGCGCTGCTCCAATGATTCACCCATACCGAGGATTCCGCCGCAGCACACTTCCATGCCTGCTTCGCGAACCATCCGAAGCGTGTTCCACCGCTCTTCCCACGAGTGTGTGGTCACGACGTTCGGGAAATGCGACTTCGAGGTCTCCAAGTTGTGGTTGTACCGGTGCACACCCATGGCGGCCAGTTGGTCGACCTGTTCCTGGGTCAGCATGCCGAGCGAGCAGGCGATCTGGATGTCGACCTCATTGCGGATCGCCTCGATACCTGCGGCTACCTGAGCGAGCAACCGGGCGTCAGGTCCGCGGACGGCGGCCACGATGCAGAACTCGGTAGCGCCCGACTTCGCAGTCTGCTTGGCAGCTTCCACCAGGCTCGGGATGTCCAACCAGGCCGCGCGAACCGGCGACTGGAAGAGTCCGGACTGCGAGCAGAAATGGCAGTCCTCGGGGCAACCGCCCGTCTTGAGGCTGATGATGCCCTCGACCTCGACCTCCGGTCCACACCATTTCATACGCACATCGTGGGCGAGAGCCAGCAGGTCTTCGAGCCTGTCGTCGTCGAGTCGGAGTACGTCGAGCACCTGGCTTTCGGTCAGGCCAACTCCTCTTTCGAGAACTTGCTCGCGCGCCTGGTCGAGGATGTCGACCGTCGCAGGGGCCGTGCTAATCGGGGGCGGGGTCACAGACGTCTCCTTCGAAACCAGCAAAATTGAACACCGTACAAGTTGAACGGTGTTCACGTTAGAGACGTGGTGGAATACTGTCAAAGGCGGGTCCGATCGACATTCGATCGCGAGCGGTCCACGGCGGGACGAAACGAGGGGAACAACAAGTGCAGTTGCGACGCGGCGACGTGCTGGACGGCGCCATGGCGATACTCGACGAGTTCGGACTTGCCGACCTCACGATGCGCAGGCTCGCAACGTCACTGGGTGTCCAACCCGGCGCCCTGTACTGGCACTTCCCGAACAAGCAGACCTTGCTCGGTGCGGTCGTCGACAAGATCCTCGAAGACCTCGACACTCCCGTAGACGCAGAGACATGGCAAGACGCGTATTCCGAACTGGCACACAGACTTCGGTCTGCCCTGCTGGCGCACCGCGACGGCGCCGAGTTGGTCAGTGCCACCTTCGCTTCGCGGATGACAAGCAGCAAGGTGCGCGAGCACTTCGTACACGCCGGCGAAGAATCCGGGCTATCACGCGAGCATGCCCAACTCGCGGCGTACGCCCTGCTGTACTACGTGCTCGGCCACACCGTCGACGAGCAGTCCCGAGCGCAGATGGAAGAAATGGGGGCACTTACCCGAGCACCCATTTCCCCCGACTCCCCCGAGGTGATCGGCGGCGGTTCCGACGAGGACCTCCTCGACGGCGATCCGACAGTGCGCTTCCAGTTCGGCCTGGACCTGTTCATCGACGGCATCCGCACTCGCCTGAATTCGACCACACATTCAACGCGCACAGAATCGGCTCTACGACACTCCTGACAGCCGTAGTAGTGCAGTAGTGCCGGCCGCGACAATCACCACTAGTACCAATGGCGCCTTGAACCAGGCGCAGATGCCTCCAGCCACCACGCCAAGCATCCGCGCCGGCCCCGCAACGTCATGCCCGGTGAAGATCGTCGATGTCGCAACCACTGCAAGCAGCAGCACCACGACAGCACGATCGAGGGTTTTCTCGGCAAAGCTCGAAAGCTTCACCCGAGAGCGGAGCAGAACGCCACTTGCCCGCAAAGCGTAAGAGCCGCAAGCGAACACGACAATACCGATCCAGACCGACGCGGCATTCATCGAACCTTCTCCCGGAACGGTATCGTCACCGCGATACTCAGCAGCGCTACGAGCGGCGCGGTACCGGGCGGCAGGAACGGCGACGTGGCCACCGCGACTGCTGCACCGATCAGGGCGGCAAGCAGCGTCACCTTTTCCTTCAGCGCAGGCAGGACAAGGGCCAGAATGACAGCCGGAAACGCGGCATCCAATCCCAACGCGCCGGGGTCTCGGACGACGCTGCCGAGCAACCCGCCCAGCAGCGCTCCGATCGGCCACGACACCGCGATCCCGATTCCACAGAACCAGAAAGCCGCACGCTTGCGCTCCACCGATTCCTGCGCCATGGCGACCGCGACGCTTTCGTCGTTGACCAGGTGCGCGCCGACCATACTGCGCCAGCCTGAATCTTTGTAGCGACCCCTGCCGAGAAATGATCCTGCCGACATCCCGTAGGCGAAGTTACGTGAGTTGATCAACAAGCCCGCCACAACAGCAGCGGTGGCACTGCCTCCGGCTGCGATGATTCCGATGAACAAGAACTCCGAAGACGCTCCCAGAACGAGTACAGCCAACGCCGAAAGCTGCCACAACGAGAATCCAGCCGATCCTGCCGTCACACCGTAGGACACACCGACGATGGCCACGGAGAGCCAGATCAGCACGCTCACCCGAACCGTGTCTCGATCAACTGTTCGCCATAAAGAACGCATGTATTCTATGTTGAACGAAGTGACACCGTTCGTCAAGTAGAACGACCGATCGGAGAATCGAACGATGACCAGTAATGAAACGGATACAGCGGAGACTCCTCAGAAACTGGTCGCCGTCGCACTCAAACGCGAACGTGCCCGAGCAGGCTTGAGCCTCTCGGAGGTGGCGCGGCGCGCCGACATCGCCAAATCCACACTCTCCCAACTCGAATCCGGCCTCGGGAACCCGAGCCTCGAAACACTGTGGGCACTCGGCAACGCGTTGGGTGTGCCGTTCTCACAACTCGTCGACTCGCAGGCACAGACCGTTCAATTGATTCGAGCCGGAGAAGGTCCCGCAATTGCTTCGGCAAACGCGTCGTACATCGCGACGCTCTTGGCGCCGAGCCCACCGAACGCACGACGCGATCTGTATCGCATAGTCGCCGAACCGGGCGAGCCGCGTATTTCGACTCCGCATGCGCGCGGCACCACCGAACACGTTGTGATCGGCACCGGGCGAGCGGAGGTCGGGCCCACCGCAGATCCGATCGAGCTCGGCCCGGGCGACTATCTCGCTTATCCCGGCGACGAGGAGCATATCTTTCGGGCGCTCGAACCAGGGACGACGGCGATCATGGTGTCGGAACACAGCTGAGCCGCGATGAGTTTCGCCGCTGCGGGAAGTCTGTATCTGGGAGGTGATGTGGCCAGAGCCTCGATTGCCGACGACAGTAACGACCGACAGCAGGAGGACCCATGTCCGGATCCAGCATCAGCAGCATTTTGCTCTCGAGCACCAACCCCGAACGATTGCGCGACTGGTACGCCGAGGCGTTCGCCCCGAAGGTCGACCGGACTCCCGGTGAACCTGGCTACGACGTCCTCGACTTCAACGGTTTCTACGTAATGCTCGACAGACGCGAGGACGTCGGTGAGACCAACCCCCAGCCGGGTCGCATGTTCCTCAACGTCGAGACCGACGACGCCCGGTCGATCGCACAGCGCATCGACGCACTCGGCGGAAACTGGCACGCTCCGCTCGAAGTCCGCGGGGGCAGTTTGTTCGCCACCGCGATCGACCCCGACGGAAACTACGTTCAGATCATCGAGTTCAGCGAGGAGGCCAGGGCCGACATGGAATCCGGAATGACGGATTCCCAACCCACCTAGTCCGACAACAGCTAGGAACGGAGATAGCCATGCTTGCGGACACCAAAGCATTCAGCGGATTTTCGGTGACAGACATCGATGCTGCACAGAAGTTCTACGGCGAAATACTCGGGCTGAAAGTGACCGATGAAGACATGGGGCTGATTCGGCTACATCTTGCCGGCGGAACCGAAATCCTCGTCTATCCCAAACCGAATCACGAAGCGGCGACGTACACGATTCTTAACTTCGTCGTCGACGACATCGACACAACCGTCGATCAACTGACCGCACGTGGCGTGGAGTTTCTGAAATACGACGGATTCCCCCAGGATGCGCGAGGCATCATGCGTGGCAACGGCCCCGACATCGCGTGGTTCACCGATCCAGCCGGCAATGTTCTGTCGGTAATCAAGGAGTCCTGACGCGCTTAACCGCTGAACAGCTGTGACTGCCGCTGTTCAGCGGTGTCGGTGTTCGAGCGTTCTGCTGCCGCAGTTTCACGCTCGGCCGCCAGTTGCTCGGCGCTTTTTGCGTCGACAACGGGCTCCGACGCGCTGAGGTCGGAAAACAAGCCATTGCTCGATTCGTTCACATGCCACCCTTTTGCCTGGTCATCGTTGCCGCGCGCAGATAAACCTGCGTTAGAGATCGGTCGATGGCTACTTGATTACTGCCGCCCGTACGGCGCCGACAAGGCGCCGATGACCCAGCAGTTCTTGACCCAGTGTTGCACGCCTGTGTTTTCCACGAGAAATTCGGTCCAGACGGGTTGTCATCGCCCGCACGGCGGAGCAATGTGAAAGATGAGCGCGGAGCAGGTCGGCAGCACTTTCGTCGGACACCTGGCCCCTCAATTCACCGCACAATTTTTGGAGGAATCATGTTGGGAATTGCTTTGGGCCTCGGCAGCGCTGCTGTCGGAATCGGCCTCGGACTACTGGGCGCGGGAGCGGGAATTCTGCTGAGCGACAAGACCGTCAAAACTGCGCGACGTGACCTCACCGCCTGACGAGGGCGAGCGCACTGACTATTTGGACACTCGGGTCAGCACTCGGGTCAACGCGGCGATGCGCCACCCCGCGCAGTGGGTGCTCTCGCACGCCACACGTCGCCGCGGCGTGGACACAGACGCAGCCGTTCCCACCAGCGCCCAGGACGTGCTCGACCGGTTGACGGCTCTCCGAATCAGCACGTGGAGCTACGGTTTCGACCACAAGTCGATCCGTCATCTCGGACCGATGGCACAGGATTTTGCCGCAGTCTTCGGCCTGGGATCCAACACCCGTCGGATCTCGGCCGTCGATGCAAACGGCGTCTGCATGGCGAGCATCCAAGCATTGAACCGCAAAGTTCTCGCCCTCGAGACAAAGGTCAGCGCGCTCGAGAAGGACATGGACAGACTGCACGAAGAACTGGGAGGCACGGGCACGGATCGAAATGCATTAAAGGTCAACAACAGTCACACACCCCCGCCGCTCGACGAGTTCGGTAGGTCCGCAGGTCTGTAGTTTGTTCGGTGTGACCGCCCCTGATTCAGACTCCGACTCAGAACCCAACGAGATTGCCGCGCTGTTCGACGTGACGTCCGACTCCGTCGGTGACGAACATGTCGAACAGGTACTTTCCGAATTCGGCCTCGGCGCAACGGAGATCACGCAGACCGCGGCCCGCATCCGGGCCAGTCGGTCGGAATTCCGCCGACTGCGCCGTCGCGAGAACGAATTGGCGGTCCTCTACTCGAGTGCGCGTGAACTCGCGCAAGTTCGCGACGTGGACACTCTGCTCCAGCGACTCGTCAACCGAGCACACGACATCATGGGCACCGACGTCACGTACCTCTCCGAGTTCGATGTGGTCACCAGAGATCTGAATGTTCGAAAGACAGCAGGCGCCGTCTCGCCGGAACTACAGCATCTACAGGTTCCTGCCGGCGCGGGACTGGTCAGTGCGATTGCCGAATCTCGAGCAGCCCAATGGGTTCAGAACTACAGCGACTACACGCAGTCGCGCCATGACGAAGTGGTGGATGCCGCGATCGTCGCCGAAGGTCTGGTGGCGATTCTCGGCGTGCCGATGCTCTCGGACGGCCAGATCCTCGGAGTCCTGTTTGCCGCCGACCGCCGTGAACGACGATTTACTGCCGATCAGATAGCCCTGCTCTCGGCGCTGGCGGATCATGCCTCGGTGGTCCTGCAAACCGCGCGGGCGCTCGATCGCGCCGAGGAATCCGCCGCCGAGACCGGGCGAGCACTCGACGAACTGCGTGAGCACGTGTCCGCGCGAGACAAGTCGAACATCGTCCACCAGGATCTGATCCACGCCGTTCTCCGCGGCGGTGGCTATGCCCAGGTTGCACGAACCCTCAGCAGCGCACTCGAGCGCGGCACCGTCGTGGTCGACAGTGAGCTACGCCCTCTGGTCAAATCCTCGGGCGAGCAGATCACGACGGTGCCGTTGTCTCTACCTCGCGCCGTGTCCGAGGCCATCGACCAGAGTCGCCGAAGCGGCCGATGCACGTTTGTCGCCGATGACAGTGAAACCGTGATCCAACTCGTCAGCGCCATCACTGCCGGAGAATCGTTCCTCGGGGCCATCTTGCTGAATCGTTCGGACGCGCCGATCGGACCTGTCGAACTCAGGACCGTGGAACGGGCCGCTCAGGTTACTGCGATCCTCGTGTTGCAACACACGGCGGCAGCAGCAGCGGATCGTCGCGCACGTGACGAACTGGTGGCCGACCTGTTGAGCACTGCGCCCGAGCGCAGGCGCGATCTCGAACGTCGCACCCGCAACCTCGGCATCTCCCTCGGCGAACTCGATACCGTCCTCGTGGTGTCGGTTGCTCCGGAACTCCGCACCGCTGCGCTCCGCGCAATCGGGCAGAGTTTGCCGGTCGGGGCTTTGGCGTCGCAGCACGCCGGATTGATCGCGGTGGTCTCGCGCTCGGGGAACCCGGCAGCCGCGGCGACCGTCGTTCACCGCCAGATCACCGGTTCGGTGGGACCTCACGCCGTGGTGATTGCGCCGGCAACGGCGGAGCGTCCCGAAGACCTCCCGGCGCGCTTCACCTCTGCCCTGCGTACTGCTCGCCTGCTCTCGGCGTTGGGCAAGACCGACGGCGCGGTCACGACGGCGTCGTATCTGCCGTACACCGTTCTGTTCGGCGAAAATCCGGAATCACTTCATCAGTTCATCGATGACGTGATCGGCCCGGTACTCGCCTACGACCGCGACAAGGACACCGATCTCACTGCGACCCTGCGCGCCCTCGTGCGCAACGAAGGAAGCCCGACCAAGGCTGCCCGCGCCCTCAACTATCACCCGAACACCGTCATTCAGCGTCTCGAGCGCATCCGCACCCTCCTCGGTCACTCGTGGCGTGAAGACGAGAACTTCTTTCGGGTGTCCATGGCGACGAGGCTCGACGAGCTTCGGCAAGTGGGCGCCGAAGAGGCCGGGGGTGAGACCGTCGACAAAGACGGTGGTGCATGACACTACAATTTCAACCGATCGATGTGCCCTGAGCACGTGGCCTGGCAGCCATCACCCTCCCTACTGTGAAGCGGAGCACAGAATCACTTCAGGAGGACCACCCCCCGTGTCAATCAACAGCCGGTCTATCAATAGCCGTATCGCCAATTTCCGGTCCTACGATGTCGCCGCACGGCGCGCCGAGATCGTCCGCCAGACGGACCTGACCGAAGCAGACATCGCGGTCTACGACGCTGCCGACGGTCTCACCATCGATCAGGCCGATCGCATGGTCGAGAACGTAGTCGGTGTCATCGGCATCCCGGTCGGCGTCGCCACCAACTTCACGATCAACGGCACGGACTACCTGATCCCTCTCGCCACCGAGGAGCCGTCGGTAGTCGCAGCCGCGAGTAACGCTGCCCGCATCGCACGCGGACTCGGCGGCTTTCACGTCTCGAGCACCCCGCCGATCATGCAGGCCCAGATACAACTCGTCGACGTCGTGGATCCGGCGGCCGCCCGAATCCGACTCCTCGAGGCTCGCGAGGAAATCATTGCACTCGCCAACGAGCAGGACCCGAAGTTGGTCAGCGTCGGCGGTGGTGTGAAGGACATTTCGGTTCGCATCGTTCCTTCGGACAAGGCCACCTACGTGGTCCTCCATCTTCATGTCGACGTACGAGATGCCATGGGCGCCAACGCCGTCAACACGATGGCCGAGGCAATCGCGGATCGAGTCGCCGAGATCGGCGGCGGACACGTCGTCCTGCGCATTCTCACCAACAAGGCCGATCTGCGGCTGACGCGCGTGCGCGCCGTGTTCGACGCCGAATTGATCGGCGGCGCAGAGGTTGTGGACAACCTGATCCATGCCGCGCGCTTGGCGGAGCTGGATCCCTACCGCGCCGCGACGCACAACAAGGGCATCATGAACGGCATCAGCGCCGTAGTGCTGGCTACCGGAAATGACACGCGCGCAGTCGAAGCCGGATGCCACTCCCATGCAGTCAACGCCGACGGAATCTACTCCTCGCTCTCGCATTTCGAGAAGAATGCCGACGGAAACATCGTCGGCACCCTCGAGCTGCCCATGCCGGTCGGCCTCGTCGGCGGGGCCACCAAAGTGCACCCCGTAGCGCAGGCCGCAATCAAGATGCTCGGCGTCGAGAGCGCCGAGGAACTCGCCGGCATCATCCTGGCAGTCGGTCTGGCGCAGAACCTGGCCGCTGTCCGCGTTCTGGCCAGTGAAGGTGTCCAACGCGGACACATGGGACTGCACGCCCGCAACATCGCTGCCACCGCCGGAGCGCAGAAGAGCGAGATCGACGCCGTGGTCGCACGCCTGATCGCGGACAAGAGCATTCGCGTCGAACATGCCGAGAAGGTTCTCGCCGAGATCCGCGGCGGAAACTGACGACAATGACCGAAACAGTTGCAGGATCACCAGTGTGGAAGCCGGCGCCTCATCGAGTGCCGGCGCCGGGACTACCGACCTCGGTCCGGATCTACGAAGTCGGGCCACGCGACGGACTTCAAGCAGAGACGGCGGTGATCCCGACCGAGACGAAAGCCCAGTTCATCGAACGCCTCGTCGCGGCCGGTTCCCGCACTGTCGAATTGACGAGCTTCGTCTCACCTCGATGGATCCCGCAACTCGCGGACGCGGAAGAATTGATGGATCGGCTGCACCTGCCGGACTCGGTACGTACGGTCGTTCTTGTCCCGAACCGTAGGGGTCTCGAGCGGGCCGTTGCCGCCGGAGCGCGCGAAGTTGCAGTATTCGTCAGCGCTACAGAGGAATTCGCTAAACGAAACCTCAACTCGACGGTAGACGGCGCTATAGCCGCGGCCACCGAGGTCACTGCCGCCGCAAGAGCTCTGGGACTTCCCGTCCGCGGCTACATCTCGATGTGCTTCGGCGACCCTTGGGAAGGCACTGTGCCCGTCGAACGTGTCGCCGACACCGCGAAGACCCTGGTCGACAGCGGTGTCACGTCACTCTCACTCGGCGACACCATCGGCGTCGGCACACCTGGCCATGTGCTCGCCTTACTCGACGCCCTCCGAGAACGTGGCATCCCCACATCGCAGATCGCCATGCACTTTCACGACACCTACGGCCAGGCGCTGTCGAACGTCTATACGTCGTTGACCGCTGGAGTATCCGAATTCGACAGTTCCGCAGGTGGTCTCGGACGGTGCCCGTACGCCAAGGGCGCGACCGGGAATCTCGCCACCGAGGATCTGGTGTGGATGCTCCACGGCCTCGGGATCGACACCGGCATTGACCTGGATTCCCTTACCGACACAAGTAGTTGGATGGCCGAACAGATCGGACACTCGAGTCCGTCCCGAGTCGTCACCGCCCTCCGCGCAGCACGTATCTGACACTCGCAAGCAAGCCCCTCCCTGTACGACCCCCTGCCATGCATGACACTGGAGAAGACTGATGTCACCACCGCAGTCGGCAACGACGCCGACCACCACAACCGCGCCGACCGATCAGCAGACATACCTCGAAGTCTGGGGCGACACTGTCAACGGTCGACACCTCGCGATCTCCGTCGCAGTTGGCAGCGTCGTGGGCGCGTCGGCTCTGCTTGCGGCCCAGTCGCTGTTCGAACGGGTCGTCAGCGAACCGTCGTTGGCCCAGGCGTACAGCCTGCTGGTCGGTATCGCTGCCTGCCTGCTCGCCGGCGTCGTCTGCGGAATCTTCATCAAGCCGAAGCGGATAGTCGCCTTGGCCGCCGCCGACGCGGAGTCGATCGACGGTGTCATCACGACGATGAGTGAGCAGCGTCAGGGTCTGGGCACTCTCGCCGACATTCCGGAGCAGAGTCGACAGGAACTTCGCGAACTCGGTCTGTACGACCACTTCGCCGCTGCCGAGGCCGAGCACGCACAGGCCTCGAAGACATCGCCCTCGAACCCGCCGAAGGGCGGTGGGCGCGCATGAGTTCGGTTCTGACCAACGAAATTCTCATCGCCGTTCTCTTCGGCATCATCGGTGCTGTCGCGTTCACGTTCATCGGATTGATCTCCGGCACGGACGAGACCGCCACCATCGCACCGCTGACTCTGCTCGTGATTCTGCTCGGCGCTCCCCCGGCGGCAGTCTTCACGTTCTTCCTCTCCGGTGCGATCGCCAAACACATGACGCATGCGGTGCCGACGATGCTGCTGGGCATTCCCGGCGACACGATGGCGATTCCGCTCTTGCCGGAAGCGCAGATGATGCGCTCACTCGGCATCCCGCACATCGCACTCCGCAAGGCGATCTCGGGAGCAGTGATCTCGGCGTTCGTCGCCGTGCCGGTTGCCGTCCTGTTCGCGACCATCCTCGCGCCGTTCGCCGACACCGTTCAGTCGATCGCACCGTGGCTGTTCCTGGTCGCCGCCATCGGCATCGCCTACGCCTCACCAGGCCGCTGGGCCGGGGTGGTCGCCCTCGTTCCGTTTGTCATCTTGATCCTCGGTGCCCGCGCGTTGACGTCGAATTACGACGTGTCGCTGAACATCAGCTACTTCCTGGCCATTGCGGTCGGGCCGCTGATCGCCGACCTCGCGCTGACCCTGGGGCCGTCGAGCCGCAAGGACATGGAACGCAGCGAACCCAAGACCGTGGCACTGGCCCCGGACATCAAAGGATGGAAGGGATACTTCCCCAATCCTCTGAAGGTCCTCGATCGCAAGCAGATCGGTTACACCGCAGCCGCTTCCACGGTGTCGAGCGCAACGTTCGTTTTCAGCCCCGTCGCCATGACAGTTCTGATGGGTGAGCTGGTAGGTGCGCGGATCAAGAACGGCTATCACCGACTGACCACCATGGTCTCGGCAAAGAACGGTACGACGGAATCCACCTACATCGCGGAAACCCTCATCCCTCTCGTGGCCTTCGGCCTTCCGCTCAGCCCGCTGGCAGCAGGTCCCGCGGCCCCTCTGTTCAACGCTCCGCCGGTCTTCGAGACCAATCAGGAAACCGGAGTGATCAACAATCTCTCCACGTACCTGACGCAGTGGGAGTTCCTGCTCTACGGACTGCTCGCAGTGGTCACGGCAACGGTCATCGCGTACCCGTTTGCCATGAACTACGCGTACCGCGCTGCGTCAGCGGTGGTCAAGCACATCAGTCACGAAGCTGTGATCGCGGTGTTCACGGGACTGGTTGTGGTCATCAGCATCTGGGAGGGCGGCATCCTCGGGCTTCTGATCACCGTGACGGTCGGCCTGGTCGGTGGCCTTCTCGGGCGCCTGTTCAAGATTCACGGCGGTGTTCTGTTCATGGGTTACTACGTGGCGCTGTTCAGTGTTCCTGCCCTGATCAATCTGCTCTGATTCGCTGGATTCCACCAACACGTGCGGACCCGCAAGAATGCGGGTCCGCACGTGTTTCTTCAGCTACCGACCGTGAGCGCCACGGTTCGATTCCGGTCCAGCTTCTTCGCTCGGTACAACGCCTCGCGGCGCAATCGACCAATTGCGTCAGGTCTGCGTCGCCGTGGGGTGAACATGCGACGCCGATGCTGACCGTCGGCCCGAGTTCACCCAACACCGCCGACGAATTCTCCGCTTGTGCGCGTCGAATCATCTCGGCCGTTTCGGTCGCACCCTCGAGATCGACGCCGGCCATCAGTACGACGAACTCCTCACCGCCCAACCGGGCGAAGAGATGCTTGTCATCGAGGTTCCGCCGCACCTGATCGGCAAAACTCACCAACGCGGTATCGCCGGCGCGATGACCGAGGTTGTCGTTCACCATCTTGAAGTGATCCAGATCCATCATCAGGACGCTCACCGGACGACCAGAGTGGCGACGCGGATCGGGCGCACCCGTCACGCTGCCGCCTCGCCGCAAGAACTCGTCCCGGCGCAACGCACCGGTGAGATCGTCGTGGGTGACGGCCTGTGTGAGTGCCTCGAGCGCGCGGCGGCGCTCGAGGATCACACACGCCACCGCGATCGGCGCTACCGCCAGCAACGACAATCCGATCTGGACGGACGCACTGACGGGCGAGACGCCTTCGCTGGACAATCCGAGATGCCCGTCGGCCGTCAGTACCAACGTCCAGGCAGTTGATGCGGCGGTGAGCACCGACGTGACAAAGACATTGGTGAGCAAAGCGGCAGTCACCAGCGCCGGCATGGCAAACGCGATCGCTCCGGCGCCGCCGATCACCCACTCCAAGATGATGCAGATGGCCAGCAGCGCTGTCGGAACAACTGATCGACGCAGAAGTGTGGCAACAGCTTTCGGGTCTCGATCCACCCGCCGAAGCGAAGGGAAAGTCAGCACCAACGGGACGATGGTCATGTAGTTGACGAACTCACTCGAGAACCAGAGCAACCAGCCGTCCCACCACTGCCCGCCGAACAGCACGCGGTTCGCGATTCCGCCCACGAGCGCCGCCATCGACGCGGCCACGACAGTCATCGACACGAGATAGCCGACGGACTGAATACTGGTCAGTCGACGATCGTCGCCGCCCACCCAGCGGAAGGCGTAAAAGCCACTCGCAACACCGACGATGTTGGCCGCGTTGAGCCACACCGTGGACTCCCACGCCCCGCCCGTGATGAGGTCGGCTCCAACGTAGCCGGCTGCAGCGCAGATCCAGGTGAGCGGTGTGGCCGAGCGCGGCGATCGAAAGAGAATCCCGAGAAGCAGCGCATTGGCCGGCCAGAAGACAGCAAGCGTGCCCGGTAGGCGGCTCAGAATTCCGACCAGGCACGAGGCGAAGACGACTACGCCGATAAGCAGTGCGCGACGTACGGCCGATGACGACAACGACTTTTCGACCGTGCTCACCACCTACATTCGGCTGACCTACTCACAATTCGCCCCACTGTGCCTTGGCTATCGATGCAGACAAATCGGATGTTACGGCGTCAGTTGGCCAAAGGAGACTTACCGAGCGCGCCCCAAGCGGTCTGAGCAAACTCTTGGACACTCTCGCTGCCACTTCCCGCAGGCATCAACCCGAGAAGGGGAACACCACTGACCGAGACAAGATCCTCGCGATTGCATCTCTCGGCGAGGTCCGGTTCCTGCGGCCACGAACCGATCACCAACCCGGCGCATTCCACACCGGATGCACCCAGCGCTTCCACGGTCAGAGCGGTGTGATTGAGCGTGCCCAGGCCGGACGCAACCACCAGCACTACCGGTGCTGCCAGAGCTGCGGCGAGATCGCGCGCGGTGAACCCGTCCACCCCCAACCGAACCAACAAGCCGCCGGCACCTTCGATCAGGGTCAAGTCGTGGGTGGTGTCCAGGTCGCGAGCGACTCGGACTACGTCGTCGAGCGCCAACAACGGGAGACCACTTCGACGGGCAGCAGTATCCGGCGCCAAAGGTTCGGGATACCGCGCCAACTCGACCAGCGTCACGCCGCCACCGGTCAGACGCTCGATCTCGGCCAGATCACCCGCACCGTCCACGTCGACGCCGGTCTGGGCCGGTTTGAGCACTGCAACCGACTTGCCCGACTGCAAGGCCACCGATGCCAATGCGGCTGTCACCACTGTTTTTCCGACGTCCGTCGACGTTCCGGTCACCAGGAAAATGCTCATGCTCGGGCACCGACCAAGACGTCGCGCAGTACGAGAGCGATCTGCTCCATCTCGGATGCGGACAGCGTCGCTCGTGCGGTCAGACGCAGCCGTGACGTTCCTTCCGGAACCGACGGCGGGCGGAAGCAACCGACATGCAACCCCTGATCCCGGCACGCCGACGCGGCATCGAACGCCCGTTGCGGATCGCCGAGAACGACCGAGACGACAGCAGATTCAGGCGACGGTGCACCGGTGACGTCGGCGAGTTCGGATGCCCGGGCCAGGACGTCGAGCGCTCGCGTCGGCTCGCGCTGGAGTACGGCGAGTGCAGCTCTGGCCGCCCCGACAGCGGCGGGAGCGAGACCGGTGTCGAAGATGAACGTTCTTGCCGCGTCGATGAGATGCGCGCGAATCTTGTTGTCGCCGAGTACAACTCCGCCCTGACTGGCGAGCGACTTGGACAGCGTTGCCGTCACGACGACGTCAGGTTCACCCGCCAGGCCCGACTCGTGGACGAGTCCACGTCCACCGGCACCGCGCACACCGATGCCATGCGCCTCGTCGACCAGCAGGATCGCCCCGTACTCGCGGCAAACCTGATGCATCTCCCGCAGCGGCGCGAGGTCTCCGTCGGCGCTGAAGACCGAATCCGTGACGACCAGCGCTCTCTCTTCCACTCTGCTGCGCAACGTGTCGGCGAGAAAGCTCACGTCCGAATGCGGAGCTACCGCAACCCGGGCACGTGACAGGCGGCAGGCATCCACGAGTGAGGCATGCGATCCCGCATCGGAGACGATCAACGATCCGGGACCCGAGAGCGCCGTCACCGCGCCGAGATTGGCTGTGTAGCCGGAAGAGAAGACCAGTCCGGAGTCCGCCCCGACGAACTCGGCCAGTTCGACTTCGAGCAGTTCGTGTTCGGTGGTGGTGCCGGTGACCAGACGCGAACCCGTGGCGCCCGCGCCCCAACGGCGCAGAGCCGCCGTTGCACCCTCGATCACGTCGGGGTGCCGCACGAGTCCGAGGTAATCGTTCGACGCCAGGTCGATCAACGGGGAGTCGACCGTGCGAGGACGGAGTTCGCGGCGCAGTCCAGCGGCCCTACGGTCCGCTTCGACGGCAGTGAGCCAATTCAGCGAGGTGTTCACTTTTCCGACCATACTTGAACACCGTTCAACTCAATGGTTAGGGTGCATCCGTGCTCACAACTGGACTTGATCCCCATGACGTCTCCGCCATCGATGCCGATGTCCTCTGGCATCCGTACGGATCATTTCCCGCGTCGACTCGTCCGCTGATCGTCGACTCTGCCCAGGGGGCTACCCTCACGCTCTCCGACGGCCGCCGATTGGTCGACGGAATGAGCTCGTGGTGGGCCGCCATTCACGGCTACCGCAATCCCGTGCTCGACACTGCTGCTGCACGGCAGCTGGGCAAGATGAGTCATGTCATGTTCGGCGGACTGACGCACGAACCCGCCGCTCGCCTCGGGCGACTGCTCGTCGACATCACACCACCTCACCTCGACAAGGTGTTCCTCTCCGACTCCGGTTCGGTGGCCGTCGAAGTAGCAGTCAAGATGTGCCTGCAGTACTGGCGGAGCCTCGGAAAACCGTCGAAGAATCGTTTGATGACCTGGCGCGGTGGATATCACGGCGACACATTCACCCCCATGAGCGTCTGCGACCCCGACGGCGGCATGCACTCTCTCTGGACCGACGTCCTTCGCCCTCAGGTCTTCGCGCAGACTCCCCCGGCGGACTATCTCCCCGAATACGTGCAGGAGTTGGAAACGCTGCTGGCCGAGCATCACGAGGACCTCGCCGCGGTGATCGTCGAACCCGTAGTCCAAGGCGCCGGCGGAATGCGTTTCCACGACCCCGCGTACCTGATCGACCTACGTAACCTCTGCGACAAATACCAAGTCCTCCTGGTCTTCGACGAGATCGCGACCGGATTCGGACGCACCGGTGAACTGTTCGCCGCCGATCATGCCGGCGTCAGTCCCGACGTCATGTGCGTCGGCAAGGCACTGACCGGCGGGTACATGAGTCTGGCGGCAACGCTGTGCACCACGGAGATCGCAGAGACCATCACTGCCGGCGAGGGCGGCGGACTGATGCACGGCCCCACCTTCATGGGCAATCCACTCGCGTGCGCTGTCGCGGTCGCGTCGACCGAACTTCTGCTCGCAATGGACTGGCGGCGTGACGTCGCAACCCTCGAACGTGGCCTCACTCGCGGCCTCGCCGAAGCCGTCACAATTCCCGGGGTGGTGGACGTTCGAGTCAAAGGCGGAATCGGGGTGATCGAACTCGAGCAGCCGGTCGAGATGCAGAGCGCCACCGATGCGGCCGTCGACGCCGGGGTCTGGCTTCGACCGTTCCGCAACCTCGTGTACGCGATGCCTCCGTACCTGTGTTCGGACGCGGAGGTGGAACAGATCACAGCCGGAATGCTTGCAACCGCCCGCAGCCAGGCGAAACGGTGATCAGCGGCGTAGACAGTCGACAAGATTCGATCGGCTGCACCCGATAGGGTCTGATTCATGGATCAACCGCCGAGCGCGCCCTCAGCCACTCCCATCCCGGTATGGCCTGGCAGTGCGTACCCACTCGGTGCCACCTACGACGGCGCGGGGACCAATTTCTCGCTCTTCTCCGAGGTCGCCGAAGCCGTCGAACTGTGCCTGATCGCCAAGGACGGCACCGAAACCCGCATTCGGATGGACGAGGTCGACGGTTACGTCTGGCATGCGTACCTTCCGTCCGTGTCCCCCGGCCAGCGATACGGCTACCGCGTGCACGGGCCGTACGATCCGGCTGCAGGTCTGCGCTGCGATCCGAGCAAACTCCTGCTGGACCCGTACGGAAAAGCGTTCGACGGAGACTTCGACGGAGACCGTTCACTGTTCTCGTACGACGTCGAGTCGGCGGCGGACCCCGAACCTGCTGGAGACGACGAAACTCCTGCCGTGGAGCCGGAAGAAGCCACCGACGAAACGAGTTCGGAAGCCGAATCGGGCGAGGTGGGCCTCGAAGACGAGTCACCCACGGACGATCAGGAATCGGACGAGAGCCTCGACCCAGAACCCTTCGATCCCGAACCGCTCGTCGACGAACCCGCTACCATCCCTTTCCCCCAACATGATTCGCTCGGTCACACGATGTCGACCGTCGTCATCAATCCGTTCTTCGACTGGGCATCCGACCGCTCGCCGAAGCGTCCGTACCACGAGACGGTCATCTACGAAGCGCACGTCAAGGGTATGACCGCGACGCACCCCGGAGTTCCGGAGGAATTGCGCGGCACTTACGCCGGACTCGCGCATCCGGTGATCATCGAGCACCTCACCAATCTGGGTGTCACGGCGATCGAACTGATGCCGGTCCATCAGTTCATGCACGACCAGGTGCTGCTCGATCAGGGACTGCGAAACTACTGGGGCTACAACACCTTCGGCTTTCTTGCTCCGCACACCGACTACTCCTCGGCCGCCAAACCCGATGCGGCCGTGGCGGAATTCAAGGCAATGGTGCGCAGTTTCCACCAGGCGGGTATCGAGGTGATCCTCGACGTGGTCTACAACCACACCGCCGAGGGCAACCACATGGGGCCGACCATCAGCTTCCGCGGAATCGACAACGCCGCCTACTACCGACTGGTAGACGGCGACGAAGCGCACTACATGGACTACACCGGAACGGGCAACAGCCTCAATGCCCGTCATCCGCACACCCTGCAATTGATCATGGACTCGCTGCGGTACTGGGTCACCGAAATGCATGTCGACGGTTTCCGCTTCGACCTGGCCTCGACACTCGCCCGTGAACTGCACGACGTGGACCGCCTTTCCGCCTTCTTCGATCTGGTGCAACAGGATCCGATCGTCAGTCAGGTGAAACTGATCGCCGAACCGTGGGACGTCGGCGAAGGCGGTTACCAGGTCGGCAACTTCCCAGGCCTGTGGACCGAATGGAACGGCAAGTACCGCGATACCGTCCGCGACTACTGGCGTGGTGAGCCGGCAACGCTGGGCGAGTTCGCTTCCCGCCTCACCGGATCCTCGGATCTCTACGAGGCGACCGGACGTCGCCCCGGCGCGAGCATCAATTTTGTCATCGCTCACGACGGTTTCACCCTGCACGACCTCGTCTCGTACAACGAGAAGCACAACGAAGCCAACGGCGAGAACAACAACGACGGCGAATCGCACAACCGATCCTGGAACTGCGGCGTCGAAGGCCCCACAGACGACCCCGAAATCCTCGAACTGCGTGGACGTCAGAGCCGAAACATCCTGGCTACGCTGATGCTCAGCCAGGGCACCCCGATGCTTGCTCACGGCGACGAGATGGGCCGAACTCAGCAGGGTAACAACAACGTTTACTGCCAGGATTCGGAACTGTCATGGATGGATTGGACTCTCGCGGAAACCAATGCGGACCTCGTCGAGTTCACCAAGCGCGCAATTGCCTTGCGCGCCAAGAACCCGGTCTTCCGGCGTCGTCGATTCTTCGAGGGCCGACCCATTCGAAGTGGCGATCAGGGCCGAGACATCGCCTGGCTCACGCCGTCGGGCGAGGAGATGACTCCGGCCGACTGGGACAGCGGTTTCGGTAAGTCGTTGGCCGTCTTTCTCAACGGCGACGCGATCCCGGAACCGAACTACCGCGGCGAGCGTGTCACGGGAGATTCGTTCCTCCTGTGTTTCAACGCTCACTACGAAGATCTCGAATTCTCCACCCCCAACGCGGACTACGCGTCGGAGTGGACCGTCGTACTCGACACCTCGGTCCCCACTGGTGAGAGCGATACCGTGATCAAGGCCGGAACAACATTGGATGTAAAAGCGCGAGCATTGACGGTACTTCGCAGAACCGCCTGAGGGAGACGTGCACATGGCCCCGATAACCAGCACCTACCGACTGCAGTTGCGACCGGATGCATTCACTCTTCGTGATGCGGCCGCACAGGTGGACTACTTCGAGGCATTGGGGGTCTCACATCTTTATCTCTCCCCCATCCTCACTGCGACGTCCGGGTCGACGCACGGCTACGACGTCACCGATCCGACGACCGTGTCCGAAGGACTTGGTGGCCGCGAGGCTTTGGTGGAGCTATCGCGCGCGGTTCGATCACGTGGGATGGGCCTGATCGTCGATCTGGTCCCCAACCATGTCGGTGTCGCCAAACCTCGCGAAAATGCTTGGTGGTGGGACGTTCTCACGCACGGGCAGTCGTCGGAGTACGCGGACTTCTTCGACATCGACTGGGCAGACGACAACGGGGCCAACGGCAAACTCTCGCTCCCGGTGCTGGGCAGCCAGGACGATCTCGACGCACTGACTGTCGAGAAGGATGGTGAGGAAACACTTCTCGCGTTCTACGAGCACCGCTTCCCTGTCGCCTCCGGCACCGAATTCGGATCTCCACAGGAGGTCCACTCCAGGCAGTCGTACCGACTCGTACCGTGGAACGCCGGAATCATCAACTACCGACGGTTCTTTGCCGTCAACGAACTCGCTGCACTGCGCCAAGAGGACCCCAAAGTCTTCGAACTCTGCCATCGGCAATTGAAGTCGTGGGTCGACGAAGGACTGATCGACGGCGTTCGCATCGATCACCCGGACGGACTCGCCGATCCGGCGGAGTACCTTTGTCGCCTGCGGGAACTGATCGGACCAGATCAGTGGCTCGTGATCGAAAAGATCCTCGGCCATACGGAACCACTCGATCCGCTGCTCCCGATCGACGGCACTACCGGATACGACGCACTCAATCAACTGGGCGGCATTTTCGTCGATCCCGCCGCCGAACTCGAATTGACCGAACTCTCGGCAGATCTGACCGGCGACGACGGGGACAGTACGTGGTTGCATCACACCGAACGTCAGTTCAAACGCGACACCGGGCGCGGTGACCTTGCACCCGAGGTTCGCAGACTCGTGCGCGCAATCCGACGCGAAACCGGAAGTCGTTGCAGCGAGACCGAACTGAACGACGCAGTCGTCGTCGCGATCGCTCGGATGCCGGTCTATCGATCCGACTACAGTCCCCTCGCCGGTTTGGCCGCTCGCATCGTCGGCGACATGCACGAATTGGCGCCCGGGCATGAAGCGGCGTTCAACGTGCTGGCGCAATCCTTGGTGAACGGCTGTGAAGCGGCGGTTCGCTTCCAGCAGGTGTGCGGCGCCGTCATGGCTAAGTCCGTCGAAGATCGACTCTTCTATCGGACGGCGCGACTGGTCTCACGTCAGGAAGTCGGCGGCAACCCGGCATCACTTGCCGTCTCCGTCGCCGAATTCCATCTCCACAACGCGGACCGAGCGAAGCGGTGGCCGCGGGCGATGACGAGTCTGTCCACTCACGACACCAAACGCGGCGAGGACGTGCGGGCACGGATCGGTGTTGTGTCTCAGGTGCCGACCCTGTGGTCCCGGCTGATTCGCGAGTGGGAAAACGTGTGCCCCAGCCCTGATCCGCTTACCGGATTGTTCCTGTGGCAGAACATCATCGGTGTGTGGCCGGCGGACAGCCGCTCGGCAGCCTCGGTTCCAGAGCTGCGCGAGCGTTTACACGCCTATGCGGAGAAAGCCGTCCGCGAGTCCGGCGCCAGGACTTCCTGGAACGATCCGGACGTCGGCTTCGAGTCGGCAGTGCACCGCTGGATCGACGAGGTGTTCGACGGACCTGTCGCTGATTCGGTCAGCGAATTCGTCGGCCGGATCGCGCGTCACGGCTGGGCGGACTCTCTGGGCCAAAAGCTGCTCCAACTCCTCGGGCCCGGAGTTCCCGACGTCTACCAGGGCACGGAGCTGTGGGAGGACTCGCTGGTCGACCCGGACAACCGGCGCGTTGTCGACTACGGAACGAGGCGATCACTGCTCGAATCCGGCGCCGCGCCGATCGACGCGACAGGAACCGCAAAGTTGCACCTCGTTCGCACGGCACTGACACTGCGGCGGGAGAACCCCTCGTGGTTCGATCACGGTGAGTACCGGCCCATCTTCGCTTCAGGTTCCGGATCCGGTCATCTGGTCGGCTTCTCGCGCGGCCCGGCAGGTGATCCGCCCATGGTCGTTGCTCTGGCGACGCGACATTCGCTCGGACTCTCGTCGCACGGCTGGCGAGACACACGAATCGACCTTCCCGAAGGCGAATGGCTCGACGCACTGAGCGGACAACCCGTCACGTCCGCAGATGCGCGCGATGTCTTCGCCGACGGACCATGTGCCCTGTTGACCAGGGTGTGCTGAGCGGTTTCCGCTGACTGGACATTCACCCCCGAAAAGAACTTCGTCGCGCTAACTTCCGAAGAGCAGATCGTCACCACTATTCGGAGGTTTGAGCATGACTGCCAATCGATACACCGGAAAAGTTGCCTTCATCACCGGAGCAGCCCGCGGTCAGGGGCGGGCGGAAGCTGTCCGGCTGGCAGAAGAGGGCGCAGACATCATCGCCGTCGACGCGTGTGTTCAATTCGAATCCACGTCTTACGCCGGCGCCACCGAAGACGACCTGGCCGAGACAGTCGAACTGGTCAAGGCTCTGGACCGACGAATTGTCGCTACCAAGACCGACGTCCGCGACTTCTCTGCGCTGACCGCGGCGCTCGATGCCGGCATCGACGAACTGGGGCGCCTCGACGTCGTCGTCGCGAACGCCGGAATCTGTTCTGCCAACATGTCCTGGGAAATCACGCCCGAGCAGTGGCAGGAAACGCTCGACGTCAACCTGACCGGCGTCTTTCACACCGCCAAGGCAGCGATCCCGCACCTGATCAAGCAAGGCACCGGTGGCTCGATCATCTTCACCAGCTCCGTCGCCGGCCTGCGTGGGCTCCCCTTCCTCGGCCACTACGTCGCGAGCAAACACGGCATCACCGGTCTGGCCAAGACGATGGCCTCGGAATTGGGGCAGTACAACATTCGGGTCAACACCATCCACCCGCACGGCGTGGAAACCGGAATGCAGATGACGGACATGCGGCCGCTCATCGACGCCAACGCTCACACCCTCGGTCCGATCTTCATGCAGACCTTGCCAGACCCGGTCAGCCAGCCGGAGGACATCGCCGCAGCCGTCGCGTTCCTCGGTTCCGACGAGGCCCATCACATCACCGGCATCGCGATGCCGCTCGATCTGGGCACCCTGATCCGCTGATCGAATCTTCTCGAGTTTTTCCCGTCCTCGGGGAATATCGCTTCCCCGAGGACGGTTGCGCGAGACATGACCAAAACTGTTGTAGCGCAGACGTACGGCACGCCCGAGGTCCTGGAGCTGGTGGACATCGATTTACCGGCACCGAAATCAGGCGAAGTCCTGGTCGACGTGAAGGCGATCGGCGTCAATCCCTTCGACTTCAAGCTCTACAGCGGTGCTTTCGGCACTGATCCCGAGAAACTTCCGATCCGCCTCGGCGGCGAGGCAGCGGGCGTCGTCTCGGCGGTCGGCGACGGCGTTACCGGTGTTGCAGTCGGCGACGAGGTGATCGTCAGCCCCGGCAACGGTCTTTACGCCGAACAGGTAGTCGTTCCGGTCTCCTCGATCACCGCGAAGCCCGCCGGCATCAGCTGGGAACAGGCGGCCGGACTCCTTCTCGTCGGCGGAACTGCAGTCGACGCCCTCGACACCATTCGCGTCGGCTCCGGGGACACCGTCCTCATCCACGGCGCGTCCGGTGGCGTCGGCGCTATTGCGGTTCAGCTCGCCGCAGCACGCGGTGCCACCGTGATCGGCACTGCGGGAGCATCGAATCAGGACTACGTGCGCTCGCTCGGCGCCACGCCGGTGCTCTACGGCGAGGGCCTCGAAGCCCGCGTTCGTGAACTCGCACCGAACGGTGTCGACGCCGCTTTCGACACCGCCGGAACTGACGAAGCCGTCGATACATCTCTGGCGTTGGTCACCGACAAGAGCCGTATCGTCACCATCGTCGCGTTCGGACGCGCCCAGACCGACGGCTTCGAGTCTGTCGGCGGAGGCAATCCGGCAAGTGCCGAAGCACGTTTGAAGGCTCGCTCCGAACTGGTCGAACAAGCCGGGTCCGGACACCTCACCGTGAAGATCGCCAAGACCTTCCCGCTCGCAGACGTCGCACTCGCTCACACCGAGTTGCAGAGTTCACATCCCGCCGGGAAGTTCATCCTCATTCCCTGAGGTTCCCTAAGCCTGAACGGCGAGTGGAACCAAGAGGGTAGTGCCGAACGCGACGAGCACGGATTCGCCTTCGCGTTCGGCATGTACCTCGGCAGTGACGAACACCTGCTTGCGCCCAGCCTTGACCGAGCGTGCCGTGGCGACGAATGCCGTTCCGACTCCCGGGCTCACGAAATTGACCGCGCAGTTGGACGCCGCCACGACACCAACCTGTGTAAAGGCAGCAAATCCGCACGCAGTGTCGATAAGTCCCGCCACAAGCGCAGCGTGCAAGTGTCCCGAGTACTGGCCGAGATCCTCACGCCATTCGAGCCGCAGGCAGACACGTCCTGGTTCGGCCTCCGTCACTTCGAATCCGGCCCACCGGTTGAAGGCCGCCGAGGCGTTGACTGCGCGCAACTGTTCCAGCATTTCCGAATTTTCCATGTAGACCAGTCTACATAGATTGTGGTGGATCGCTGGGGTGTTTAAGCTCCAACTCGTGGCGACTCCCCCGAAACACCGCGAAGCACTGGTACGAGCTGCAGCCGATCTGTTTCGCCGCCAGGGGTATGCGGCTACGGGGCTCAACGAGATCCTCAAGTCGAGTGGCGCCCCGAAAGGTTCGCTCTACCACTACTTTCCCGGCGGCAAAGAGCAGATCGGCGAAGAGGTCGTCCGCGTCGGCGGGCAGTTGGTCACCGACACTCTGACCGAACTCGCCGACAACCACCCGGACGCCGGAGCACTGCTGCGCGAGTATGCGCGGCTGCTCGCTGGATGGGTGAGCGATTCGGACTTCCACGAAGGCTCGCCGATCACGACGGTGTTGTTGGAACTTGCCCCCGATTCGGAGAGCGTGACAGCCGCAGGACAGGCGGTCTACCGACAGTGGACTTCGCTACTGCGCGACTCACTGATCGAGTCCGGTGTCGCACGCACTCGAGCGGAACGGCTTGCCGTCCTGGCAGTGTCCGCACTCGAGGGTTCGCTGGTGCGGGCTCGCGTCGAACGATCAGGTCAGCCGATCCTCGATTCACTCGGCGAGGTCGCCGACGTGTTCGACGGAGCAATCGCTTCGGCGGCCGCGCACTGAGCCGACACACCCTGAGCGAACGGCACTCTCGGTCTCATGAAGGCGCTGAAAGGTACGTTCGCTCGGAATCGGAGGGTGGGCCTGCCGGCTTCCCGCCACCACCCCGAGCACCACCGCGGGCCGCGCCGATCCCCGCGACGACGACGCATGCGATACCTGCCACCGCCAGCAAACTCGGAACCTGTTGCAGCACAACAAGACCGATGAGCTGCGCGAAAGCGGGTTCGAGACTCATCAGCGTGCCGAATGCTGCCGTCGACAGCCGCCGTAGCGAGACCATCTCCAGAACGAACGGCACGACGGGCAGCAAGATCGCAAGTCCGAGGCCCACGAGAACCAGGTGCGGGGTCAGCCGCCCAATGGCCGAGTGGCCCACGGCAATTGTCGCGGCCAACCCGGCAACCGCCATCGACACCGCCAGCCCGTTGATACCGGCAACCTCGTCGCCGATCCGCTGGGTGAGCAGTATGTACATCGCCCAGCAGAGCGCCGCGCCAAGTGTGTACGCCACACCGACCAGATCGACTGTCCCTGCCCACGGTTCGGTGAGAAGGACTACGCCCACGCCTGCCAGAACCGGCCACAGAACGCGGCCACGCCCCCGGAGCAAAGCAACCGTCAGCGGACCCAAGAACTCCAGCGCGCTTGCCGTTCCCAGAGGAAGACGCTCGACGGCCGCCATGAACAACAGCGTCATTCCGGCGGTGACCACACCCAGGACCACGCAGGCCAGAAACGCTTTGCGAGTGAACGCGGAGGGACGGGGCCTGACGATGATCAGAAGAATGATGCCCGCCCAGGCGAGACGTATCCACGCTGCTCCGTCTGCTCCGAGCTGATCGATCAGACCCACCGACACGGCGAGCCCGAGCTGCACGCACAACATCGCCAGAACAGCCAGGCCCACTCCGGCCCGCGCTTTCGTATCCATAGCTGAATTGAACGGGACGCCAACCGTTCGTGTCCACGCGATTTTGACCTACATTATGTTCACGATTAGTGAATGATCGAACGATGGAAACCCGTCGACTCCATCTCCTCCTCGAACTCTCCCGCTTGGGTTCCATGCGCGCGGTCGCCGAAGCTCACAACCTCACGACATCGACAGTGTCCCAACAGCTCGCGGCTTTGACCGCGGAAACCGGTACTGCATTGATCGAACCGGAAGGCCGACGCGTTCGCCTCACACCTGCCGGTCAACGACTCGCCGATCATGCGGTCACCATCCTGGCAGCCGTCGATGCAGCACGCCTGGACCTCGATCCGACCGCCGAACCGGAGGGGACACTGAGAGTCGGCGGATTCGCTACTGCCGTCAGAACCGCGATGCTCCCCGTCGCCCTGAGCCTGCAACACAGCCATCCACAGGTAGACGCGGTGATCTGCGAGTACGAACCGGCCGAGGCTTTTGCCCTACTCGAACGAGACGACCTGGACCTCGCGCTGACGTACGACTACAACCTCGCCCCCGCATCCCCGAGCTCGTTACTCGAAGCACTACCGCTCTGGTCGACGCCGTGGGGATTATGCGTTCCCGACAACGCCCACACACCCGACGAGTCCACGAAATCCGGGATCGATCTGCGTGCCTTCGCAGACACACCATGGATAGTGAACTCGCGAAATACAGCCGACGAGCGGGCCGTGCGAACCCTCGCGTCACTGGCTGGATTCACCCCTCGGATCACTCACCAGATCGACAGTCTCGACTTGGTCGAACTCTTGATCCTCAGTGGTTACGGCGTGGGGCTGATGCCACTCGAACGCAAGACCCGCGAAGGCGTACGCGTCGTGCCGCTGACCGATCCGCCTGTCATCCTCACCGCCTATGCGGTGACGCGTCGCGGCCGATCGTCGTGGCCGCCGCTTCGGCTCGTGCTGGACCGCCTCACGGCCTACCGATAACTCAAATCCGATCAGCGTCGCCGTCGTGGCGCTGCTGCTTGGCAATTCGACGCTGCTCTTCCGCCCGCTCGCGGCACTGACGCAAGAATGCTTCGTCCGCCGCCGGATCCTGCGCAACGGCGCGTCCCGGACGCTCGTATTCGCCGTAACCGGTTGGGCCGACGTAACCGCGGGGCGCGTTCTGTCCGCGCCCGACCACCAGCCACAGAACGGACCCCAAGGTGGGAAGGAAGATGATGATCAGAATCCAGACGACCTTGGGTAGGTACTGGATGTAGGCGTCATCTCTCGTGATGGCGTCGACGATGCAGAAAATCCACAGCAACATCGTGATGAGGCCGAACAAGGCATAGGGCACGCTGGCGATTCCTCCCGAGAATAAAAAACCCTCGCCATGCTAACGAAAACAGACCGATTAGTACATTAGATTCTGCCGAATGTTGAACTCGAGCCATCCTCGGTATGCATCGACATCCCATCCACTGACCCGACGCAATTGCTGATGAAGCTGAGGCGAGACGAAAGCGGCAAGTATGCCCGCGGCTTTCTCGAGCGAAATCTCGGGCCTCAACAATCCATGCTCGGACAGACCCTCGGCTATCGACATCGCATTGACGGCCGACTGATCCGACGATTCCTCGGACAGTCGCCGCATGTCGGCATCCGCACCTGACGATTCGACCGCGACCATCATCAGAGCGCCGGCACGTTCGAGCAGTCCGATGCCCTGTGCCACGATCTGGGAGACGATCCGGCGAACGTCATCGGGGTCCGAGGCCAGGTTCGGCGCGCCGAGTGGAACCTCGTCGGCATCGAGCGCCGCGGCGAGGGCCGCTTCGAAGATCTCGAGCTTCCCGCCCGGGAAGGCTGTGAACACCGTCCGATTGGCGACGCCGGCCGAGTCGGCAATCTGTTTGACGGTGGCACTGACGTATCCGTCTCGGACAAACAAGGTCGTCGCCGCATCACGAATGAGTTCACGCGTTCGCTGTGCGGAAGCTTCACGCACGCGGGAGTGGTACTGGCGTCTGCCCTCCATTGCGCACACTTTAGCCGCATTCGATGCAACGGCCATGCATGGAAAGAATCGTGCAGTTCAGGAGCCTTTTCCGGGGTGATCTATCCAGCCGTCGCTACCGGGAAACACCAACGCCTCGTGCCCGTTGTCGTACCTGACCAGATAGGGCGGCCCTCCGTCCTCCCCGTGGACTTCAAGGACCTCGGCAGTTACCTCCGCCTGCCCAACCACGCGTCCCTGGACATGGAGACGGTCACCCACTTCGGCATGCATCACTCCTCCTCGCTGCCCGCTCGCGCGGGCGCAGACCAACCACTGACGTTGTTCCCGCGATACCGACTTGGAAACCCTGGGCAGGTTGCCGTCGTGAGGAATCGCATATTCACCGAAGGTGACAGCGAGGGTGAACAGTGGTTCACTCATGGGTGAATTCCCGTTCACCACCGCCGCGTGAAGGACCCTCTCTTGGCATTGCACTCGTCTCCGACCACTCGCCGTTCAAGTCGGCTCATCACCGCAATTCTCTGTCTTTCCGGCACCGTGGTCGCGCTGCAGCAAACGATGGTCATTCCGTTGTTGCCCGATTTCCCGAAAATCCTCGGCGTCAGCGCTGACGACGCCTCCTGGCTCGTCACCGTCACACTCCTCACGAGCGCCGTCGCCACTCCGATCGTCTCCCGCCTGGCAGACATGTTCGGAAAACGACGCATGATGCTGATCTCGATGACGATGATCGTGGTCGGATCACTGGTCGCGGCGATCGGCGGCAACTTTGTCGCCCTGCTGATCGGACGTGGCCTCCAGGGCTTCGCGATCTCGATGATCCCCGTCGGAATCAGCATCATGCGCGACGAACTGCCCAAGGAGAAGGTGGCGTCGGCAACAGCCTTGATGAGTGCCACTCTCGGAATCGGCAGCGCACTCGGGCTCCCCCTGTCCGGGTTGATCTTCGAGCATCTAGGCTGGCCCGCCATCTTCTGGCTCTCGGCAATCGTGGGCGTCCTGTTGATCATCGCGGTAGCCGCCGTCGTCCCGGAATCGAGTGTTCGCACCCGCGGCAAATTCGACTTCCTCGGCGCGGTCATGCTCTCGACAGCACTCACGGCGATCCTCCTCGCCATCTCCAAGGGCGCCCGTTGGGGATGGACGAGCGAACTGACATTGCTCATGTTCGTCATCGGAATCGTGACGCTCGCACTGTGGTTCCCGTACGAACTTCGCGTCACCCAGCCGATGGTCGACTTGCGAACGTCGGCCAAGCGGCCCGTTCTCCTGACCAACGTCGCCTCGATCCTCGTCGGCTTCTCGATGTATGCGAACAACCTCTCCACCACTCAACAACTCCAGATGCCGAAGATCTCCGGCTACGGCTTCGAACTGGGAGTGATGGCGGCCGGACTGTGCATGATTCCGGCAGGCCTCGCGATGGTCTTCTTCGCTCCCGTCTCCGCGAACATCACGAAGCGATTCGGAGCCAAGATCACCCTGATCGTCGGCGGCACTGTGCTCGCGCTCGCCTACATCGCGCGCGTGTTCCTGACCGGCTCGATAGCACTGATCATCATCAGCGCGGCGGTGGTCAGCATCGGAACTGCAATCGCCTACTCCGCGATGCCGATGCTGATCATGCGATCGGTTCCGATCACCGAAACCGCGTCCGCAAACGGCCTCAATTCGCTGCTCCGCTCAGTCGGTACGTCCACATCCAGCGCAGTGGTTGCCGCCATGCTCACCTCGATGGTCATCCCGTCCGGGCCGGGCGAGGGCCTTCCGTCGATCGACGCCTTCAAGAACATCTTCTGGCTGGCCGCCCTCGCCGCCGTGGCTGCTGCCGCTGCCGCTGCGTTCATTCCTCGCCGCGGCGCAAAACCGGAAACGGCGCTTCGCCCGGTGACCCCGGAAGGGTTCGAGCTTCCCGACGCCGCCGTGTCCGAAACGGAAATTGTGGTTGCCGGTCGGGTGGTCCGAGCCGACAGCCGACCGATCCGGCAGGCTGTTGTCACCGTGATGGACATGGAGGGGCGACCGATCGACTGGAGTCGCGCCGACAACGAGGGCAACTTCTCCCTCGCACTACCCCGGCCCGGACGGTACTTGGTGGTGACGAGTGCCGACGGCTGGTCCCCTCGGTCGCAGGTGATCGCTTTCGACAGCGCGCAATCGACGCACACCGTCGAACTCGGTGACCGCCTCACCATCTCCGGCAAGGTCGGAGTCGACGGCCGAACAACCTCGGGAACCGTCGTCACACTCACGAAACCGACCGGCGAATTCGTCGCATCCACCGTCACCGACGGAACCGGGCACTACGGAATCGCACTCCCGACATCCGGCCGGTACATCCTGACCGCGCTGACCGAGAGTGGACACGGCACATTGGCTCGTCAGATAGCGGTCATCGCGCAGTCCACCGTCGTCGACTTCGACGTACCCGTCGATGCCGAGCCGTTGACGACAGTATGAGCAACCAAACGCATGGCAATCGGGTATCGAGGCGAGCGGCATGAGCAGCGGTGAAGCCAGCATCCTCACAGCAGCGAAAGCCTTGTTCGCGGAACGAGGTTACGCATCGACGACCATCAAGGACATCGCGGTCGCAGCCGGTTACTCCCCTGCCCTGGTCATGAAGATCTACGGCAGCAAAGCTCGGTTGTATTCGGCTGCGATCCCGTCCGCACCTCCGATGGACGAGGATCCCAATGCCGACGCCACCGGAAACATCGGCTGTCAACTGGTCGAGAAACTTGTCGCTCGTAGAGAATCCGACGAAACCGATCCGTGGGCAATGCTCGCAGTACACGTTCACGAGGCGCCAGATCCGGACGCCGCCCGGGCAGAGATCAAGGAACGATACGTTCACGGGATCGCACGACGCATCGGCGACACCGAGCCCGGTTTGGTTCGCAGCCAGGTCGTCGTCTCACTGTTGCTCGGACTTGCCACCGGCATGCGGACGCTCGAACTCCTCGGTGAGGATTCGTTGTCGTCGAAGGACCTGATCCGGCGCTACGGAAGTCTGATTCAAACAGTCGTCGACGAAATCGAACCGGTATCCGAGCACGAATCGGACATCAGTGGGACGGTGGAGGAATGACTACCTACCGATACCTCGACGCCGATCGAAACCTCCTCGAAGAGAAAGATTTCGAAACCGAGCAGGACGCACAGGAATACCGACTCTCGGTCCTCGGTGCCGAACACATCGAGCCCGCCGACGAATGATCCTCTCGATTCCCCGATCGGTCAGGGAGACTTCGCGGCAGTGGTGAGTTCAGCGATCAAGGCTTGAACGCGACGCTCGATTTCGTCACGGATCGGGCGAACCGCTTCGAGGCCCTGTCCGGCCGGATCGTCGAGAACCCAGTCTCGGTAGCTCTTGCCGGGGAAGATCGGGCACGTGTCGCCGCAGCCCATGGTGATGACGACATCCGAATCCTGGACGGCGTCAACGGTGAGGATCTTCGGAGACTGAGCTGAGATATCGATACCGCGCTCTGCCATCGCCTCGACCGCTGCCGAATTGACGGTCTCGGCGGGTGCGGATCCGGCGGAACGGACCTCGATGGCGTCGCCTGCGAGATGGCTCAGGAATCCCGCGGCCATCTGAGATCGGCCGGCATTGTGGACGCAGATGAACAACACCGATGGTTTGCTCATGGCCTCGCTCTTTCTCGACTGGATGAAACCTCTTTGACTGCAAAGCGTTTGCGTAGAGCAAGGGAGACATAGACCAGCCCGACGAGCACCGGTACCTCGATCAGCGGGCCGACAACACCGGCAA
>NZ_CAIJDS010000062.1:0-43719 GCF_903819475.1 Rhodococcus sp. UFZ-B548 | reverse complement strand
ACTGATCGAGGAGGAGCGTGCGCGCCTGAAGGATGTGGCGCTTCAGGTGCGCAAAGGGGGTCGAGGAGCAAACCCGCCCAATCCGGCGCTAAGGATTTACCGCACATAGTGTCATACTATGTGCGATCGGATAACGGGTCGATGCGCCCCAGTCGGGCGACTCGAGAACCTGTGCGCGGTAGTAGTTCGAGGTTGATGACATGGGGCGGGTTCACAGGTTGTCGACGTCGGCGAGTGATGTGCGGCTGGCCGATGCAGTACAGATCTACTTGGCGACGATTATGGTGTCGAACACCCGCGCAACCTACGCGGCGGCGCTGAATCGGTTGGTGGTCGACTTCGGGGCGGATACGAATGTGGCGTTGCTGGGCTCGGAGCCGGATCGGGTCAGTGGCTGGTTCACCTTCGTGTGGGGTGGCAAGTCGGCGAAGACGTTTAACATCCGATTGACTGCGCTGGGGTCGGCGTGCGCATATTGGCGCGATCAGCAGTGGTTGGCCGGCGATCCGTTAGTGCGGTTGCGAACGCGGCCCGCACCGCCGGACACCAGTAGGGCGTTGAGCAAGGATCGGGTCACCGAGATCTTGGGATCGGATGCGGCCCAGAGGGAACAGGTGTTATGGCACATGCTCTACGAATCCGCGGCGCGTGCCGAGGAGGTGTTGATGCTGGATGTGCCCGACCTCGACACAGCGAACCGCTGCGCGGAGGTGACACGCAAGGGCGGGGCACGCGAACTCTGAACCACCCTGGATCTGATGGAGACCTGGTTCAAGCCACGTCGCGGTCGGAGGTGGCTGTCGAGCGTTGTTGACGGTACTCGTTTTCGTAGTCGATGGGCGGTTGGTATCCGATCGAGGAGTGCAGGCGGCTGGTGTTGAACCAATGCACCCAGGAAGCCGTCTCGCGCTCGACCTCGCTGCGCCCGCTCCACGACTTCTGCCGGTCGATCAGCTCGGTCTTGTACAACCCGATCGTCGATTCCATCAACGCATTGTCGAGCGCGTCGCCGACGCTGCCGATCGATCCAGCGATGCCGGATTCGATCAACGCCTCGGTGAACGCCAGAGACGTATACTGGGAACCCGCGTCCGAGTGATGGACCAAACCCGTTGCAGTGAACGCGAAGTCGGACCGGCGACGTGTGAACAATGCTTGCTCGAGTACACCCGACACCAGCGGCGTCGCCTTCGTCGTCATGACCCTCCACCCGAGAATCCGGCGGGAGAACACATCGACCACGAACGAGGTGTACACGAAACCAACCAACGTCCAGCAATAAGTAAAATCGGCAACCCACCACTGGTCCGGTTGAGTCGGCGCGCCCCACTGCCGGGCAATCAGATCCGGATGTCGAGGGGCACGATCATCGCGTTCGGTGGTCACCGTACGCCGGCGTCCGCGGACAACACCCTCTGCTCCGCAGATCGTCATCAACCGAGCGACCTGATCGCGGCCGATCTCGTGACCAGCGCGTTTCATTGCATGCCAGATTTTCTTGGCTCCGTAGAGGCGTCTGTTTGCCACGAAGAACCCGTGAACGGTGTTCGTGGCGTACGCCTCTTCCAGTGCCGCTGCGGAGACGGTGCCGCGTTTCTTGGCGGCGTAGTAGGTGGACGGGGCGATCTTGATGCCGTGCTCTTTGAGTACGGTGCAGATCGGGTCGACCCCGAAAAGGTGGCGGTATTCGTCGATGTACTCGACGATCACCGAAGTCGGCGGTCGACCTCCGCCGCTGCGAAAAACGCTGACGCTGTCTTGAGAATCTCGTTGGCTCTTCGCAATTCGGAGTTCTCACGCCGTAGCGCCTTCAACTCCTCGTCGCGGTCAACTCCTGCGACGGGCCCGTGTGCCTCGGTGGCCGGATCGTTCTTCTCGATCCAGTTTCGGATCGTCGCCGGGTTGATATCGAGCAGAGCCCCGACGTGCTTACGGGCCGTTACTTTCGGCTCGCCGTACTCCTTGAGCCGGTCGCGATACATCCGAACTGCCCGCTCCCGCGTCTCAGCATCGAACTTCCTTGGTGCACCCATATCTGCATTCTCCTGGTGAGATCACAGTCTCCACCAGCCCCAGGGTGGTTCACTCGTCGCGTGGCAGAGCGCTACCGCGCGCCTGTTGCCGCGGATGCTGGCCGACCGCACGAGCGGTCCACTGTTCCTCACCGCCCGAAAAGCCCGATCGTCCGTGGCTGCACGCGATGTCGACTCGTCGACGGGGCGGGCACGGCTGTCTTATCGGCGCGCGGCCGAGATGTTCGAAGGCCACACCGTCCACTACGACGACGGCCCGTACACGCTGCACCAACTACGGCATTCACGGCTGACGCATGCGGCCGAGGATGGCGCGTCGATGCCGGTGTTGATGACGCTGTCGGGTCAGATGTCGGTGCGAGGCCTTGTCGAGTACGCAAGAATCTCCGACGATGGGCTACGGCGCTTTCAGGCCGAGAGCGATCCGGCGGCGCGTCGGCCAGGGCGGTGATCGGCGCAGTGAGTCGCACCGTCAATCGCTCTCGTGGGCATCGGGATCGCGCAGCGGCCGGTGTGTTCCACCGAGGTCTGGTAAGTGGAAGGCGTAGTGGCCGTCGATACCGATGTGGGTGCGGATAAACGCCGATAGTCGCTGCGCGTCGGCGTCGAGCACCGGATAGCCCTGCGCGCGTAGCTGTTCCAGAGCGCGGTTGGTGTATAACGTATTCCACAGAACTGTGCAGTTGAGCACCAACCCCAGTGCGGAGAGTTGATCTTCCATGCCTTCGTAGTAGGTACGGGTCATCTCCCCCTTCTTTCCGTGGTAGATCCGGCGCGCCAGGTCGTGACGCCCTTCTCCGAGATTGGCCTGAATCTTGCCTTCCCTGCGGTACGGTTCGTCGTCGGCCAGGCGCAGGATGTGCAGGGTTTTGAAGATCCGCCCATAATGGGCGATCGCTTGACCCAAGGGGGTAGGTTTCCCGTCCCGGGAGATCATCCGGGTGACGTCGTGAGCGGAGACCTCACACTCGTTGATCGACACTGCAACTCGGCACATGTCCTCCCAGTGCGCGGCGATCTTGTCGGTGTCGATGTGACCCCGAGCGGCCTGGTTGAGTGGCCCGTAGTCCGCGGACCGGTCGAACCGCCATAACCGCTGATCGGGCAGATTCGCTAACTGCGGCCGGTATCTCTTGCCGATCAGGTGCATCAGACCGAACACGATGTCGCTGTAGGAGCCGGTGTCGGTGACGATCTCGTCGGGAGCTTTTCCGCCCTGCTGAAGCTGCACCACATCGATGAAGTTCAGGGAGTCGCGGGGCGTCCCGGACACGACCTTGGCCGCCAGCCCGGCGGACTGGTCGTTGAGCATGTTCAACCAGGTGATCCCGCGCTTACGGCCGAAGTACTTCGGGTTCGGTCTCGCGTGGATGGTGCGGACCGGAACCACGAACCGCATACCGTCCACCGAGGCGAGTAGCCCACCACCCCACAGCTGCGCCAATTCGATCTCGGACTGGGCCTCTACCAGCTCGACGTTGGCCGCAGTCAACGTCTCCACGCGAACGTAGTTCTGGTCGACATGGTGCAGACGGTCACGGGTCAGCGCGTGAACACCAGGGCTGGTCACCGGTGTGAAACCCACGTTCATCGCGTGCGCGCACAGTACGGCCGCGACCGACAATCCGAGATCGGCGACGCGGGCACCGTTGCCGGAGGCGTGGGTGAACGACTCGGTGAACCGGGGCACCCAGGACATGACTTCCAAGACCAGCTCGGGCAGGTCGACCTCGGGCAACATTGTCTGGACCCGGCGACGTAGATCGACCAGCGACGGCGGGTCCGGTTCTGCTTTCAGCGAGGCGAGGTGGAGACGCCCGTCCTCGCCGACGCTCGCCGGACCGTCACTGTCCAACCTCGCGGCGACCTCACGGTAGGCAGTGTCCATCGTGGCGGCATGCTCGGCGAGCAGCGGTGCCGGATCGCCCGGTAGGTTCAACGCGTTCATCCCGGCCTCGCGGGAGCGATCCCATGCTTGCCCGACCAGCAGCTGGGCTCGAGGGTCACGCCATCGCGTCGAGTGCGGGGCAAAGATGTTGCGATACTTGAGATGTCGATGGAACTGCTCCAGTAGGCACAAGGTGTAGGCGGCGCGGTCGACCGTCTCCGGTGGCCGAGGATCGCGATAGACCAGCCTCTTCCAGCCGCCACCGATGAGATCATGGTCGATCTGGCGGGCATCGAGCCAGCTCGCGGGTAGTTTCGACTTCGTCGACATCAGCTCACCGAGGGTCTTCATCGCTGCCAGTACCGCCGCACCGTCCGCGGTCGCTCCGAACGTCACGGTGTTCATCAGCCGGGGCAGGAACACCCGGACCGTGGCCAAGCGTCCCGCCAACTCTTCCAGGCGCTGCCCATCGAGTTCCGCGTCATCGACCGGCACCAACTCGTCGATCACCGCTACCGACGCGCGCAGCTCACTTTTGGTCGCGATGTTCTCGATCAGATCCCACAGCATGTTGACGCTGAGGTTCGGCTCGACCTCACTCATCTCCAACAGCATCTTGACCGCTGCCGAGAGCTTGCCTGCATGACGTGAGACGCGTGGGTATCGGCGCAGCTTCTCATCGCGTGACTCACGTTCGGCCTTCGACATCAGGTTCGTGACCATCAAAAGATCGAACAACTCGAGCACGTCATCAGTTGCCCTGTTCGACAGCACTTTCACCGTGGCGACCAGCACCGCCAGGCGATTGCGGCGGGGCTCGATGCGCCGCAATGTAGGGGCCTTACTCGATAGCCCGTAGGTGGCCAGTGCGATCACTCGACGCTGCGGAACCATCGACACATCCAGTGATTGCCCGCCCAGCCCGATGAGGTCGGTCAACCGTTCCAGGGCGTCGAGCATACCCTTCGAGCTGGTCCGGAACACGCCCCGGCGAAGCCGCTCCAGTTCGCTGACACGACGTTTGCCCTCGGGTACATCGAGCAACGCCAGTAGCGCCGAAGCAGAACCAGCAGTGAGTTGATCGGTCAGCTGACTCCACAACCGCTGATCAGCGGCCTGTCGCCCGTCGGTCACCACACGTACCAGAGTGCGGGGACCGGGAAGCAGCGCCTGATGTTCACGTAACCAGTCGACCGCACTGGCGAATATCGCTTTCGGCCCATCGCCGGTGACCCACGCCTGATCGGCGACCCACGCCGCCAACTCCGCCTCGACCTCAGCATAGGAACTCAAGCCGTACTCGCGCTGGATCTCCCAAGCGTGTTCGAGTTTGGTTTTCTTCCGCTCGGTGTACTGCTTCACACACGAGGAGTCCTCGATACCCAACTGCTCGGCGAGATAGTCGACCAGCTCCAGGGGCGCATCGAGCGGATCAGCCAAAAACATTCCGAGTTGGCGGACTGTCACGATCTGAAGGGCGAACCCCAACCGGTTGTAGTCACGACGCCGACCAGCGATCAGCTTCCGGTCCTCGTCATCGAGGTAGAAAAACCGTTCCAGCTCAACACGGGACAACGCCCCGAACCGGCCGTAGCCGCCCTCATCGGTCATGCCGACATGAAATCACCTGTAGGTCCACGCCGCCGACGTCACCGCTCGATGTTCATCGCTTAGCGCCGGATTGGGCGGGTTTTGCTCCTCGACCCCCTGGAAGGGTGGCCTGCGCGGCTGTGGATGTCCGCCGGAGCGAAATTCCTGGTCAGGCTCCTTTGTGGATGTCGGCGTGTTAGCGTGGAAGGTCGCGACAATGCGTTCCCACTGGTCCAGACACATGCGGAACATGTTCCCAGCCGATACCTAACACCCGCGCCGCCGGCCGGCCCAGGGCCATAACTGGCCGTCCGCGCGGGTGTTAGGTATTCGGGGTTACCGGGCCGGCCTGGTGTCGAGCAACGCGGTGGGTGGTTCCTGAAAATCGGAAAACAGTGCCCGGTGGAGTATTTCGGTGACAGATGCGGGCCTCGAATGGATCTGCTGCCCAGTGCGATTCGTCCTCATCGGATTGCTACCGGCGCGGTGGGAGATGTTGCCGGTGCGGTGCCGAGCCAGAGAGTGAGAAGGTCGTCGACACGGCGGCTGATCGTGGCGGGTTCACCGAGACTGGTGGCGACGTGGACGGCGCCCACGAATCCCGCGCACAAGGTTTCTGCGAGCCGTGAGTGTTCGGCTGTGTCATCGAGTTGACCAGTTCGCATTGCTTGCTCGACGATGACGGTGACGGCGCTCGTCCACGCGGTATAAATCTTTGCCGTCTCGTCGACAGCTCGCTCGAGACTCAAGAGCAACCCGGCTCGCGCTACGTGATCGTGGGTGATGATCTCCGCGAGTCTGCGCTGGACGCTCGCGACCTGGCGCAGGGCAGGCTCGTCTGCGGCAGTGACGTCGGCGATGGTGTCGACAAGGACGGTGCCCCATCCTTGCACCAGGTACTGCGCCAGAGACTCTTTGGACGGAAAGTGGTGATACATTGCGCCCTTCGAATCCCCTGCTGTGGCCAGGATGTCGGTGATCCTCGCTCCGGCGTACCCGTCCGTGTTGAAATGTTCGGACGCGGCCGAAGCAATGCCGTCCCGTGTCGCGATCGCTCTCCTTTGGGGCCGCCGCTGGGTCGCTCTCGGTGTGCTTACGGCTGAGTCGTTGTCGATATGATCGTGCACGGTCACAGGTCCTTGTCTGTGGTCAATTGCCCTGACAGTGTTCCTGCACTGTCAGGGCACTTTCATGTGGGTGGTGCGATGAGGCGCGGAGCCGCTTCTCCTGCTGTTCTCAGCTCACGGATGCAAGTTCTTCATCGTGGAAGGTCTCGGCTGACCGCATATCGAAGAGTGGCGGGTTAGTGAAACCTGCTGCGCGAGCTGCGGTGTCGAATCGCTCGTATCGACGCCACGCGGTCGACGTGACAACAGGAGGATTGGAGCTTTGCGCGATCGCTTCCCACGTCAGGGACGGGTCTTTGAGCTTGCGGCGCGCAGTTTCTTTGACACTGCCGGGAAGATCCGATTGCGCAATGAATTGCTCGAGCTCCGCAAAGAGATCGACCTCGGATGCAACGGGATGCAAAGCGTCGGTATCGAGTTCAGGTTCGCTCTCGAAATCGGCCGCGACGACAGTTTCGGGTTCGGCGTGCGGCGAAAGTTCCGGTGCGTAGAGAGCCGGGCTGTTGTCGATATCCATCGGGTTTTGCGCGGTTGCCGATTCCGCTGCAATGTCATTGCCGAACTGCGGCAGGTCGACTGCAAAGTCATTCTCGGGGGCCATATCCGGTTCTTCTTCGGTGCCTGTCACTGCGACGTCAGTGGCGCTCGAGTGATCCGTGATCTGCGTTCGGTAGTCGGCGTATGCGACGCCGGTGGCCTTGACGAGCACTCCCACCCCATGTGTGAAGGCAAGTACGAGCGCCGGAGGTATGACCGCGATAAGGGCTGCGATAGCCGGGTTCAAGGGGACGAATCCGACCTCTCCCCCACCATCTAACGTCACTTGCGCTGCTGCTGCCGCGTGGAAGGCATGGTAAGCGTTGCCGAGAATGCTGATTGCGACGACGCTGCCGGCCAGGGCGATGTAGAAGCCTTTGTCCCAGCCGCTCATTTTGAGCTTGCTCAGGAGAACGATCGCGATGGTGGAGCCGAGTATTGCGCTGTCCACAATGACGGGAAAGATCCATGCAAGGTGTTCGGGGATTGTTGCTTGCCGTGCAAGGTCGCGTTGCACGGCGAATGAGAGTACGAATGCGCCGGTGGTGATTCCGAGGGCGATGAGGATTGCCAGGACCAGCGCGGCAAGTAATGCGCCTAACTGAATTCGTGCGGCCCGCAGACTAAAGTCGGTCATGATCGGGGGTTCCTTCCTAAGGGTGTTTCCCGGTCCGGAGCCTCGCCGGGTGCAAGCCGGTGGGGCTCCTCTTGTCTGATGTATCGAACTGCTCAGTGGTGCTTGGCTTCTGCGGCGGCCCGTTGCTCTCTCGTCGCGAGGTGGCGGAGGAAGAGCATTGCAATGATCGAGCCAGCGATCATGCCGTCGATGAGGACCGGAAATAGCCATGCAAGGTGCTCCGGTATGCCTGCCTGCACGGCAAAGTTACGTACCGCAGCGAATGAGAATACGAGTACAGCGAGAATCGTCAGGGCCAGCGCGAATGGCACTGCTCGCGGCTGGGTCCATATGGCCCGCAGACTAAACTTGGTCACGATCGAGGGTTCCTCCCTAAGGGTGTTTCCCGGTCCGGAGCCTCGCCGGGTGCAAGCCGGTGGGGCTCCTTTGTGTTCGGTTGTTTGTTCTGTCCGTCAAATGCGGATATCCAAATATCCTTATGTACGTAAATGCGGATATACGTAAATACGGATTTATGTGCGCCGTGACAGAACTTCGCGCTTAACCTGGCTACTTAGGCTCGGGTCTGCCAAAAGTCGTTCAACAAGGACGACGAGAATCTCCTGTGCGGTGACGCGAGCGACGCCCAAGTCGCGGGCGGCTGCGCGCTGCCAGTCCCCGAGTCTGTCGTTTTGGTCAGGTGAGAGATCGACGTTCTTGCGAACGCTTCGTTGCAACGGTGGGACGGTATTTTGCTCGCGAACTTGCGGCCTACTTTGCGGTTCCGTGGGCGCGACAGGTTGCCGGAGTTCGGCTGGCTCTTGCGCAACTGGTTCCGGCACCTTTTTCACTGCATTTTGCGCTCGTTCGGCGTTTGCGCGGATGCGGTCGGCGGCGGCACTCATGCTGCGTCCTCATTTCCGATTTCGAGAAGTTCTTCTACGGCGTCGCCGTATGCAGTGTTTGCCGCGTTGACGATCGGCAGTCCGAATGCCTGGGCAAACTGTTCGCGGCGTCCGACAGTTGCTCTGAGGACGTGGTCACCTTCTTCGGTGATCATTTCCCGAAACACGTCAGTGGAACTCGCATTTGGGATGGTGCGGGTGAGAAGGACTGCGAAGACAGGATCGCGTGCATCGTCTCCGCGTAGCTCAGCCGCTTCGTCAAGCAGTTGGCGCACGGCCGAGAGCCTGCTGAACTCCATCGTCGTGGGAGCGAGTGGGCAGATGACGTGAGTCGCGATGCGCACCGCCGAGAGCACGATTCCTCGCTGCTCCTTCATGGGTGGGGTATCGATGATGACGGCGTCGTACTTGTTGTTAGCGATACCGGGGAGCTGCTTGTGCAGGTTGTTGACTGGCATTCCGATGACCGGGAAGGGCCAGTCCCCCAAGCTTTGCCAGTTCAGCAGCGATTCATTTTCGCCGTCCGCGTCGACTCCTAGAACGTTGAGTCCGGCCTCGTGCAATGCGTGACCAAGGTAGGCCGCGGTGGTGGTTTTGGTCGAGCCTCCCTTGAGGTTCGCGACTGTGAAGACAAGCACTGGCACTCCTTCCGCGTTTCAGTAGATCCGTATGTACGGATTTCCGCGTACCTGCCGAGGTCCGTTTCCATGAGAATCCGTGTAAGCGAATTTGCGGAGACGCGGATATGCGTATTTAAGAATTTCCGCATATGCGGAGGTCCGTAGATCATCTTACACGGAGTTGCGGAGAGTCGCTTATACGTATTTACGTATTTACGTATTTTGCATTGCGGGCTACAGCTACTTGGCACGCAAATCCGCATATACGGATATACGGATTTTTGTGCGCCGATGCAAAAAGCCAGTTCAAGTCACTTTTCTCTGACATCGAGAAGTTGTTCGACACCCGTGGTCTTGACAGCGGCGCACAGTGCAAGACCTCCTGTGACATAGGAAGTCGTCGCTGACCTCACCCGGCAAGTGCGACCAACCGCGAAACAGTAGCGTCAATATTTTCCGCTGTTGCATCAGCTACTAACAGTTCTAACCGTCTCGGGCCATGTAGCTGACGTAGCAGGGAACGGGAGCGAGGGCACTGTCGGGCAGCCTCTCCCCATGTCTGCCCGACAGGTGTCCATTTCCAATCAATGAAAAAACGAAACGTCACAACTGTGCCTCTGTTTGAGGCCGAGTCGATTCCTGCGCCGGCGCGGAGGTGTACCGCATCCCAGTGTGGGTTCAGTCCGCGTTGCAGAAATACCATCCGTCGATGCTGCGGACGCTCCACGATCTCGCCGACGCTTGGGACTCGGCGCCTGAGCCAGGGAGCGTGTCGACGTGGCCTCGGATGCGAACAAGCTTCTTTTGGGCGTGATCGGTCTATCTCTGGGTTCGGCCAACGACTTTTCGTCCTTCTCAGCCGAGGAACACCCGTTCGTTGGCGTGATGTCGAGGGTTCTCGAACATGTGAACCGCACTTCGAGCGACATTCCTTTCCTTCGTAGATTGCGCGAAAATCGGGCTGACCTGCAATATGAGAAGGACATCGAGTGCGTTTGGCCGGTCGTGAATAACGACATAGCCGAGCCTCTAGCTGAGGACGATTCGTCGGACTTGATGTTCAACAACACTGATAACGAAACTGGGGAAAAGCTCAACCGGTGAACATTCGGAACCAGATGTTGACGTTTCTAGTCGCTGGCAATGAGACGACGGCGGGAACGATCACCTTCGCGTGTCTTTTTTCGGGTTGTCTCTCGGATAAATAACCCCCACGGCAACGACCGACCCGAATTAGGCCTGAGTCCCGCGACTTCGACGTGCATCGCTTGCCGAAGCGGTTCGATGTGAGGTCTTTCGACGCGGATCTCATCGTCGAGTCCGGCTTTTCAGCTGTTGTGCGATGGCGGCGACGGCCGCTCGGCGAGCTGGGCTGTCCGGTCCGGCTGCGTGGGCATCGCGGCGGTTCCATTCGGCGCGAAGTGCTTGTTGTTGGTCGATCCGACGTTTGTCCATCGCGGCTTCGTGGGCTTTGAGCGCTCTGGCCGGCGGGCATTCGAGGTCCGAGGATGTGATGATCCGGGCGAGGTAGCCCCACGGGTTTTTCGGTTGGTGCAGGATCGAATGCGCCAACGAGTAATCCCTAATCGCTTCAACGACGTCGTCTGCGTCCCACCCGGCGCGTGCTGCTTTCGTCAGAACGCTTGCCCAGGACTTCGCGCCATGATTTTTCACCCAGGACGGCATGTCCGGGTGCTGGATGCATTTCGATGCCAGCAGTAGTGCTCGTGGTTCGAAGGCCGCTGCCCGTTTGCCCTTCTTCGAACGGGTGCCGTTGTCCTTGCGGTGCGCAGCACCCCCTTTTTTCATGTTCTTCGCTGTAGTAAGTAGCTCTCTAGGTAAGAAAAAGTGCTTTCCCCTCCTACGGAGGAGAGGGGTGACATTTTCTTGTTCGAGCAGGTCCTGAACGCGTGAGTTATCCACAGGTAGTGCCGGGTTGGTGGACTCGTGGAGTACCGATACCGAGCACCAGCCGCGGGAGCGGTCCCCTCGGCGCCAGGATTCGATGCGTTCGGCCAAGGTGCGTAGTCGGCCCGGGATCACTTCGGTGAGGATGGAGAGGGCTCGGGCGAGGGCTCGAGCGCGTTGGACGGTGCGGCGGCATTTGCCGGTGGAGCGGACCATTCCGGTGCGGCGGCCGTTGCGGCGGACGTAGCCGACGGGGGTGCGGCAGTCTCGGCCGTTTTTGTCGTCGGCGCCGGCAGACATGTCGGTCATCACGTCGAGGAAGGTTTTCTTCGAGACGGATGGGACGAGCCGGGCGGCGCGCAGGGTGGGGTAGTGCGCTTCGTACTGGGCTGCGGCGTGGGCGATCCAGGTGGCTCGGCTCCACCAGCATTGCGGTGTTGCGGTGTAGGTGCCGTCGGGGATCTCTTGCCGAAGTGGCATGACGAAGAGTCCGGCGGTGCCGCCTTTGCGGCGGTACGGGCGGGACAGGCTGGCGTGTGGAGGCGTAGTGGTGGTCTTCTGTGACGAAGACACGCCTACGAATTTCGGGCCAGACGTTGAAGCTGCGGCAGGGTACAGGTTACCCTGAGACCAGTCCTGCAAAGACGAGTCCCTCTCTGGGAGGGCGGTAACACCGGATCGAGTCGCGAAACTCGGTTCAGCTTTTTAGGAAAGCCCCGGCCTGCTAGCCGGGGTTTTCTGCTTCTAAAGGGTGTTACCGCATCACTGTGTGGTTGTCATCGAGGATCGAACCCTCAGTTGGCCGTCAGGCCGTGATCGGCAAAGCCTCCTGTTGAATCGGGGGGACAAGGTGGTCGAGGTCGGTCGCTGCCGCGACTAGGGCGGCGTAAAAGTCATTCTCGGTCATTCCGTGAGCCTTAGCAGCCGCTTGACCAGCAGCTTTAAGTTCCAGTGGAAGACGTAGCTTCACTTCGGCGCGCATCCCTTTGCTGGGACGGCCCATTTTTCGGGGTGTCCTGTGTGCATCGGCCATGGGGACATACTTCCGGGGGACAGGTTGTCGGGCCTAATCGACACGCCGACAGAAGCAGATTTTTTCGGTCCCCCGTATGTTTCTGCGATTCGATCACTCTGAAACCCGCTGCGAAGATTCAAAAGTCAATGTCGGGTGTCGTGAAGTGCGTCAAGTGACGCTCGACGTCGAACGGTTCCCATTCGGGATCGCAGAAGGCTGCTGCGTCCGGTCGGTAGTGCAGACGGCACCGTTGCGCAAGGTACTGATCGCCGACTTCGTCAGGTAGCGGACCGTAGTAGGCCACATTTCTTCCGGAGACGGTTGTGGGCACGTAGGGCGCGACTTGCCCCTGGTCCCATACAGGGTTGCGGCATCTGCGTCCTTGCGTTGTTCGTCCGGTGCATTGTCCGGCGATGTAGTAAACCGGAAACGAAAACAGGCACGGTTCCCCGTCTACGTTGATACACACCGGATAATTCGGGTCCAGATCAGTGATCTGAAGGTATTCGATCAGATGAAGTTTTGGCCGTATCCCGCCTAGTTTGCGCCCCCGGAACTGTCTGCCGCGGCGGTGTCGGCCCCGATCGTGGGCCGGACTTTTTCTTGCGAGTTTTCGATTTCGGCACCAACCCAAACTTCCACAGCCAGACGAGCTTTGCGGGCACAGATGGGGCTTTCGATCTGTCACCAGCCCCATCTGGAATATCTGAACTAGTTCTGATGTAATGGTGTGTATGAGTAAGACAGCAGCTACCGCCACGTTCTCGGAGTTCTTGCGTGCCCCAAATGACGTCCTCGGCGTCCTCGACGATGCCGGTGAAGTCGTGTTGACGCGGCGCAATGCCACGTCCTTGCGTTTGACGCAGGAGTCGACCGGTCGCGAGGAATTGACCACCCTCGGTGTGGTGGGGCAGTTGTTTGCCGCTTCGCTCGACGAGAGCGCGCTCGATCGGGTGGCCACGAGGTTGTCCGTGGTATTGCCCTGGATCGCACTGCTCCCCAAGACTGTGCACGCGGAGTTCGTGGCCGAGTTCCAGGACACCGCCCGGGCGTGCATCGCGGTGGGCCGGTTCGATCGACTGTCCATCCTTCTGCACGCCTGGGAGGCGACGGCGCAGGCATACGCCGATCCCCGGGTCACTGCGGACGGGTCGGATCTGGAGTACCTCGATACACCTGAAGTGGTCGCTGCGCCCGAACGTCTCGAGGCGTGAGTAAACGCGGGGCGGAGGTTCCCCGGCCGATCAAGCGGGCCGAATGGCAGATCGTGTTCGCCACCAGCGCCGCACAGAAGGGATGGTCGGATCTGCTGGCCGATGCCCGTAACGCGACTACGGATGCGTGGGAGACGCTCACACGAGAGCCGACGGTCGAGTCTGCGCGGTTGTACCAACTCAAAGGCGATTTTGCGTATGGCACGTACGAGGGCCGCAGTTTCGCCCGATACCAGTACAAAGTGACGGACGGTGGGCGGATCTGGTTCTTCGTCGAGCCTGCACCGAAGGGCACCAAGCCGAAGAATGCCGGGCGAGTGCTACTCGAACGATGCATGACCGGTCACCCGAAAGAGACCGAGTAGAGCCGGCCCGACAGGCACGGGCCGCGTCCTTGTCGATACGGTGCTGTCCAATCCACACCCGTCCAAACCCACACCTGACAGGGTCCTACAGTTCGGGCCCGTAATCCTGGTTCTGCTCGTAGGAGGCGGGGTCGATCGGGTACTCGTTCTCCTGCTCTTCGCTCGCGGCCCGTCGGCGGGGCGGCGGCGCCGGATCGGTACGGGTACGGGTCCCGGGGCGGGTGCGTTGCTCCGCCTCGAGCAAGTCGAGTCGTTCCTGGTCGATGCGCATCCGCTCCTCGAGATGTGCGAGGTGGGCGCTGAGTCGACCGATCACCTGATCATCGCTCTCGGCGCCGCGGCCGTGCCTGCTCTGCTGCGCCCTGTTGAACGCGGCGGAGCGTTCGATCGCACCCCACATGATCTCGTCCGGCGCTGCAGCCTCCGCCGCAACCTTCACCGCCCGCGCACGTTCGAGCTGCCCGGCAGTGGCGTTCGGGGCGCTCCGAACCCGCTCGAACAAGGCGCGCGCATCGCGGGCGGCGATGATCTTCTGCTCGTCCGCAGCGACCTTCCCAGCACCGTCGCGAGCACCGTTGATGTAGGAATTGCGGTGAGCGGCGAACATTTCGGAATTCGCCGACGCGATCATCCGCCGAGTCTGCGTGCGATGCGCTCTCACCGAAGCCACAGCTGCGACCAATTCCTCGTCGGTGAAGGCCGCGTAGATACTCTCCGCTTTCGGTGCCGCGGTGATCTGCCCGATCGCCGCCGTCACCGCCTCCGCGCGCACCGGACGCAGGAACCTCAGGGGATCGGTGTCGGTGTCCTTCGCCTGACCGCGAATGCGGGAGATCGCGACCTCCCGGGCTGCGGCGCGGAACAGTGTCTGCTTGCGTGGATCGGTGCCAGGCTTACCGAGCGCAACCACCCACGGGGCACGTGCTTTCATCGCGGACCGAATGTACTGCGCGACGAAACCGTGCATCTGCTGCTCGTGCGAACGGGCATACGCAGCCAGGATGGCGTCGCGCTCGGCGGCGGCGTCGGACAGATGCGGAAGGTTGTACTGAGCCGTGAGGTCGCGGCGGCGACGCGGCAACTTCTCCGGTGCGGTCGCCGCTTTGAGGGCCGCCGCCATCACGGTGCCCGGCGGATTCTTCTCCAGGTCGATGTTGCCGGCATTACCCTCGGCCCGCATCACTGCGGCAGCATCGGCGAGGAGTTGACGGGTATCCCAGCCGAACGTTTCCGCCTGCATCACATAGCCGACGATCTGATCCCAGCCGCCGAAGGTGTGTACCCACGTGAACTGCTTGTCCGTCAAAATCTTTCCCAGCAGATCCGCGGTGTACTCCTCGTAGAGCGCGTTCAACGCCGCCATGTAGGAAGTCTTGATCGCCTCGAACGAGGTGGCCCGAGCTTGTTCTTCTTCGATCAGCTGATGCGCGGTGCGCTGTGATCCGTCGCGGGCGATGATCCCTTCCAGGACCCGGCGGGCGCCGCGATGATCGTCGGGTAGGTGCTCGACATCCCAGTCCGGGAGTTCGTCGTTCGCGGCGTACGCGATGTTCGCGTTCTTGCCTCGGGTCATCGCGACGTAGAACCCTTGACGGTCCATCCCCGAATCGGTGAGGACGTGGCAGGTGCCGACGGTCATGCCCTGACTGCGGTGCACCGTTGCGGCGTAACCGAGCTGAACGTTGTCGGTGATGTAGTCGGCGGCGACGACAACACGGCCGCCGCTGGTGCGGTTCTCGATGCGCAAGGATCCGTCGACACCGACCTCGACGACGTTCCACAGATCACCGTTCTTCACCCGCCCGGTCGTTTTACCGTCACTGCCTCTGGCCATGTACTTGCTGTTGTTCTTACGGGTGACGACGATGTCCCCGACGGCCGCTTCGAGACCGTCGGCGACAACGATGCCGGCGCCGGTGACGGTGCCGTTGGCGCGGTAGTAGGCAGCGGCCTTGACGTTGAGTTCGCGCACCAGGTCGTTGGTCGGGGCGACCATCAACGCTTCCTGATCGTTTTCGATATCGGCGGTGTAGGAAGCGAAAACCTTCTCCGGCAACTCGTGCTTCATCGCCTCGACAATCCGGTTGTGGCTCTCGTACCAGTTCAGGCTCCTCGCCTCGCCTTGCCGCAATGTCAGGCTCGCGGCGGCTTCGCCTACGGTCTGGAAACGGTGCACCTTCGACAGGAACGGTGCATCGGTGCGCTCGGCCAGATCGCGCAACACGCCGCCGGATTCCACGGACGCCAACTGCTGATGATCGCCCAACAACCGAACCACCGCCCCCGCCTCGACGGCGATCCTGGTCAGGTCCGCGAGGTCACGCGCTGACGCCATTCCGGCTTCGTCGACGAGAAGAAGATCACCCTTCGAAATCCCGGTGGGAAGGTGGTGGCGGGCGCGGGTGAGCACGTCCGCGATGGTGCGCCCCTCCACCTTGATTTCTTCGCCGAGCACTTCCGCGGCCCGCGCCGACGGACCAAGAGCGACGACTTTCCCATTCGTCTGCTCCCACGCCCGAGCAATGACAACGGCGGCGGTGGTCTTTCCGGCTCCGGCAGCGCCGACCGCAACGGCGACGTCTTTACCTGCGGTGAGGAAATGTTCGATCATCGCGACCTGATCGTCACCGAGTTGGAAACTCTCGAGCTTCTTTTCCGTGCGGACTGCTTTCTCGACCTTGCGGATCTGACGGCGAATGATCCGGGCATCGACGGTCCGCTCGTTGACCGTGTCGGCTTTTGCGCGCATGAATTTTTCGGCCGCCAACACCGTTTCAGAGGTATATCGCATCGTGGTGCGCTCGATCTGGTGCAGCCGCACCAGCCCGCCCTCGATGCGTTCGGACAACTGCTCCGGCGCGGTGTAGACCTCCGTGAAAGCGGCGACGCAATGATTGGCGACCAGCTCTTCGACTGCGGCATCGACATACGAGGACACTGCGGATTCGTCAGTGAAACTGAACGCCCGCACCGACCGCTCCACCTCCGCGCGCAACGTGTAGATCGTCCAATGACCGACTTTGCGGGAAAGATCGTCGGCGACGCCCCGCACCAAGTTTTCCAGATCGTCGGGTCCGAATGCGGGGCGATTATCGCGCCCGGTCTGGGTGCCGGCGATCAGCTCTGCCGGGGCCACGTCGACGACGATAGCTCGCGCCCGCTCGTCCCATTCGGCCCGCAATTCGTCCATCGAGCGGGGCGGATTTTTTGCGTTGCGGGTATCCAACGTGGCTTGCTGCGCCTGCGCGTACTGGACCTTCTTCGGTGGGTTTCTGCCGAACCGGGCGGCGTACTCGGAGGCAAGTTCTTCCTGCCGATCGACGATCGCCTGGCGGCGGGAAAACTCTTCGATCAGCGTCAACGGAATACCTTCGACCTCGTAGACCTGTTGCTTCCCGACCGGGGTATCGGCACGCGGTGCGAAACTCACTCCGAGGTTACGAGAGACCAGATCAGCGACGCGGGTGTTGTACCGCTCGGACGCAGACACGGCCGCACGGTAGAACACGCGGCCGTCGATGGTTGTCCACTTTTCTTCCGCATAGACGCGGTTGAGCACGGCGCAGTGCGTGTGCAGATTGGGGTCGCCGGCGCGGTTGTCCCAGTGATCGAATCGGGCCACCAACAGTCCTTCGGCTTTGATCTGGCGGACTCCGTCTTCGCCGCGTCGGGTGTAGGTGAGTTCGTCCTCGATGTAGCCCAAGGTCTCGTCCACCGCCTGCCGGTGCGCTTCCTCGACAGCAGCCTTGACGCGAGGATCGCCCAACGCCCAGAGCAGAGAAATCGACTTCATCGGCGTGAACACCAGGTCGTAGCCCGCGACGGGTTGCCGCATCTTCCGGTAGCTATCGGCAACGAACGTCATCACCTCTTGATCGGAAAACAGCGCCGCACGATCACCCTTCGCCCGCTTGAGGTGGAGCACAGCGACGTCGAACTTGATCCCGTTCTTCACCTCGGTATCGGGATACTCACCGTGTTCCTGTTTGTACGCGGAGCAGCGTTCCTCGACCTCCTCGATGTAATCGTGCGAGGAGAAGTTGCTGAACGGACGCCCCAACGCGGTACGAGCCGACCACTCGGCAAGTTCGGAAAACGGCGCATTCCGCGGCGGCATCGTGGCCTCGGCATCGGGGGTTCGCGCCCGACCGAACGTCGAGCGCATTCCGCGTTCGGTCACCTCATCGCTCACACTCACACCAACCAGAGCAGCCGCCTTTCCCCACCACTGACCAGGCGGGGTGCCCTTCGCGTTGTAGTAGTCGACCGCATCCTTCTTGCGTGACTCCGTCGCGTCACCGTTCGCGACATGCTTCGTCAGATAGACGTAACCATCCCCAGCTTGGAGCTTGTGGATGGTCATCATGAAAGACCATTCTGCCAGCTTGCACGTTCAATGCAAGAGGTGTGTAAAGATTTTGGTCATGACCGCAGGTCATGAGGGTTCTTTGATGCCTGTCGGCGTGGTGGTGTTCTCGCCGGATGGCGAGTGTCAGGTCGTGAACGTTTTTTCGTGCGGTGCGGCGGTAGGTATTGGGGTGAGGTTCTCGAATTTTTAGGTTCGCCGCCGCCCCCGGCCGGTGTCGGTGGGCGGCGTTACGCTGGCGGCCCACCGACCCCACGGCCGGCTCGCGCACCTCATTTCTCTGCCCCGGCCACCCGCCGGTTCGACGCCTCCGGAGATGTGTGGGAGGCGAGCACCTGCACTCGTTCGGGCATCACTGCGGGTTGTCGGTAACCGGATCGATGCGTCGACAGAAGGGGCGAGGGACAATGATCGACACGAGCGAAGGCGACCTTGCCCGGGCGTCGCTGCGGCGATCAAGCCGCTCCACGAGAAGCGGCGGGGGCCCGCGAACTCTGTGCCGTTCGCAAAAGCAGAAGCCGGCAAAGCCATCGCCAGATCCGGTTTTTCCGGCTCACACCCACGCCCCGCGGCTGTCTTCGGCGCTCCGCGAGAAGCGAATAGTCTCTTTACACGATCGTTCGCCGCACCGAAAGTATTCGACAACTTGCGCGGCGACATGTCGGCGATCTGCGACGAAAATATCGCACTCACCGTTGCTCGCCGCACCTCTGTTTGCGACAAAAATTTCGACCAACCCTCGATCGTCAGTTCCGGAATCGGCGACAAAAATTCGACCGCGCCGCACCGACTCGACCACCGGCATGCTCGACCACCGGCATGCCGTGGCAACGACACGGAGCACTGACCGGTGACCGCCGAATCGCACCCGGGATTGTGGCCGGCCGGCCCGCCTAGCACCCACGACGAGGACGAAAATACTGCCGTGCCGGCGCGGCGACGCCGCTACGTCGACCCGACCCTGGCACCGACCGCGCACACGATCGCCCTGTTCTGGTCGAAGGTCATCAAGTCCCCGACATGTTGGTATTGGAGCGCGGCGATCAGCGCTCCGGACGGATACGGGCGCTTCAACTACCAACGCAACAACCGGCAACGCACCGTCCTCGCGCACCGCTTCTCGATGGAGTTGGTCCACGGAATCCTCGACGACGATGTGGTGTGCGAGCACAAATGCAACGAACCGTTGTGCGTGCGCGTCGGCTCCGATCATCTGGTGCAGTCGACGTATTCGGAGAACGTTCGCTTCGCTGTCGCCCTCGGCCGGCTGTCCGGACACACCCTCCTCGACGGCACCGGGCGGCCGCGCTACGACCGCTCCCTCGCGATCCGCAACGCCCTGAAATACGGGTACGACGAGGACGCACTTTTTTGCGCAAAGACCGAACCCGGCAAGGGCCAGGACACACTTTTCTGACCCTCGAACCGACTCTCGGTCGGCGGCGTGGGAACGTGAAATCCGGCCCGCGTGTCGACTCGAAAAGCTGCATCCGGCCCACCAATGCCGGGTTGCCGGCCCACGGATAGCTCTCGCGAAATGCTTGTGGTGGATTCATTGCACGCGCGAAAAATCGTAGTTCCGGGTATGGGTTCCTTCATGATTTCCGAGAAGCGTGTGTTCGTCACCCGCCCTTCGACATCGCCCCCGAGCGGTGGCGTCGGTGATCCGGACGGACCGCTTCTGCGACTGCAGTAGAGACGTCGGGGACACCTGTTTTCATCCTGGCGCACCGTCGAGGGGATGAAAACACGTGACCCATTCCAGAGAGAATTTTTTTGAGTTTCCTCCGCTACGCGGTCACTCCGTTGCGGCGTTTCGCGATGGCAACAAGGTCGTCGATCGTGAGTGTGTCCTGAAGGTATTCGACGAACACTTCCCGACTGTGAGCGTCCATCGTGCGCCCTTCGAGCGCCATGATCGGAACCAACGTGTCGTACTCGGCTCGGGCCTCTGCTTCGGTAAGACGGCTCATGACTGCGGATCCTCCTGGTACTCACCTTGCTCACAGCGACCTGCTGTGGAACTTCTGGCTCGTCCGATCTTCCTGCGGTTCGTGCACTCCGTGCGAACAGTTTTCGCAATTACACGGTCGTGACGCCTTCGCTCAGACCAACTATTTCGGAGTGCATCGAGCACCTGGAGTCGTTCCGTTTCACTCAACAGGATCGACGACGGTGAGAGATCACGCATCCCGCGGGTGTGCTCGTCGTCGGATATGACGACGGCGCGGATGGCCTCGATGTCGTTGTCGTCGGCGATGCATTCCCACCGATTCGAGGTACCGGTGCAACGATTTTCCGGTGACACGGTTGCAGATGTTCTGCACTTTTTTCTCGCACGAATGGTGTTCACCGACAGGTGTTCACGCTCGATTTTGTCTACAAACTCGCACTCACTTATCGGGCAGGCGTGGTCCTGTCGGCGGTCTGCATCTGGCTGCGTGCCCTCACCAAATAGGAGACACGCTCTAGTCGTTCGGCTTCGCGTCGATCTGGGCGAGGGTGACGGTGAATCCGCAACGGCGGGCGGTGTCCAGGGTGAACTCGAGGTACCTGCTGAACAGGCCGCCCAGGTGGGCATCGATCTCTTCGGGCGTGTAGTCGAGGGAGCCGACGGTGCGATAGCCCGCTGCTGCCGCGCGCTCCTGACTGCGCTGGCATTGGAGCCAAACGAAACCAGCGATGCGGGAATGTTGCCAAATGGGCGTGGCCCGCGACCGTCTGTTCAGGGCTGTGTTCGTGACCTGCACCCCGGTTGCTGGGTTCCTTCCCGTGACACTGATACCGAGGTCCTCATCGATTTACTGGTGCCACACCGCTCATAACGTCCCTGGTCATTGCAACTAGTCGGGCGAGGACGGCGAAACGCCCAACCGTATTGGACCGGTGGTAGTACCTTTAACTCGTTGGCAACAAATTAACAGCGCGAACGTAACAAACGGTTGGCACCTTGAACGGGTGCAGGACGAAAGGCTGGATGCGGTGCGAGCTGAGGGTGGGCCGGCGTTTGAAGCGGTCAAGTTTGGGCGGGTGTCTCGACAGGTGGTCGAACAGTTCCAACGCGAGGTGCGCACCGGGCGTTTGCGTCCGGGGGACAAGCTCCCGACCGAGCGTGATATGGCCGTGCAGTTCGGTGTCGGTCGCAACTCGATCCGCGAAGCGCTACGCGAGCTGGATTTGCTGGGTCTCGTCGAAAGCCGGCATGGCGAAGGGACATTCGTAGGCGACCCCTCCGCCGCGGATTTAATGGCGCCCTTTCGCGCGGTGATCGAACTGTCGAGCACTGCCGGCGGGTCCGTCATGGAGTTCCGGCGGGTGTTCGAGCCGGGCATCGCCGCGTTGGCGGCGTCGAACGTAACCGAGGACCGGGCGTCAGCCCTCCACGCTGCCTTGACCGACTTCGAGGACCTCGTAGGATCGGGGAGTGCCGGTGTAGAGCGTGCCGACGCTGACTTCCACTTAATGATCGGATACACGACCGGCAACACCACGGTCATCGGCGTCCACTCCGCGCTCTACGCACTGCTCAAAGACTTTCGGAGCAAGCTGGCGCGATCGAGTTATGCCCCGTCGGACCATGCGGTCCTCGGGCATCGACTGATCTACGACGCCATCATCGCCGGCGACTCAGAGGCCGCGTCCCGGGCAATGGCTGACCATCTCAACGACGTGTCCGGCGCCCTGGGGCACGACTACTAATTCGAGAAAACCGTTCAGGCAGGAAGGAACAAGTATGATTTCAAAGGTAGGACCACCGGACCAATGGGTGGGTACCCGCGATGGTGACCACGTCGATCGGGTGTACACCGCCGCCGGATTCGGTCACGCGTTTACGCATGGAGCCAACCCAGCTGTGGTCGTCGTTGATTTCACCTACGGGTTCACAGATCCGACGGCTCCGACAGGATCAGACATGTCGGACGAGATCGACGCGACCGCAGAGGTTGTGGCAGTTGCCCGTTTGTGCGGCGCGCCGATCTTTTTCACCGCCATCGCCTACGACAATCCGGGCCACCCGGTGACTTGGCTGTCCAAAGCTCCGGGTATGGCCGCTCTGACTGCGGGCAGTCGCGCGGTGCAGATCGACGATCGGCTCGAACAGCGTCCAGAGGACACGGTGATCGTCAAGCAGCACCCCTCGGCATTCTTCGGAACCGGCCTCGCCTCGCACCTCGTCAGCAGCGGCGTTGACACCGTGATCCTGTGTGGAGCCACGACCAGTGGTTGCGTGCGAGCGACGGCAGTCGACGCGGTGTCGTACGGCTTCCCTGTCCTGGTCGTCCGCGAAGGCGTCGCCGACCGCGCCGACGGGCCGCACCGGGCAGCGCTCTTTGACCTCCAAGCCAAGTACGCCGACGTCCTATCCGCCCGCGAAGTTTCCGACTATCTGACACATCTGGCAGTGAGGCCGACGACATGATCAACAATCACCTGCGGACTCCCGCGTTCTCGGACGACGGGCCGCGACGAATCGGTTTGATAGTGCCGAGTTCGAACACCACCATGGAGACTGAAATCCCCTCTCTGCTGGCAGATCTGCGGCAGGAGCACACCTTCCACGCGAGCCGTGCACGGTTGCACACCGTGGACGCCGAGTCTTTGGCCGCAATGGTCGCAGACAGTGACAGGTGTGCTCGCGAACTGTCCGACGCGCGCGTCGACGTTCTCGCCTACGCCTGCCTGGTCGCCGTCATGGCATCGGGGCCAGGAGCTCACGAACGCATCGAAGAACGGTTGACAAAGATTGCCCGCGACAATGGTTGCGACGCACCGGTGGTGAGCAGTGCAGGAGCGCTGGTTCGCACCGTGCAGGAGCTGAAACTTCGGCGGGTTGCCGTCGTGGCGCCGTATGTTCCCGCGTTGACCGAAGTCGTCGTCGCCTACCTGCGTGGCTACGGAATCGAGGTGACCGATTGGGTCACATTGGGGGTCGCGGACAATTGCGACGTGGGCCGGCTGGACCCCGCTTCGCTGCTCGGGCACGTCGATCAACTCGATCTGTCTAACGCTGATGGCATCGTGCTCTCCGCATGCGTGCAGATGCCGTCGCTCCCGGCGATTGCGCCGGTGGAGAGCCGAACCGGATTGCCGGTCATCACAGCCGCGACCTCGACGGCACGCGAGATACTGACCGCCCTGGATCTCCCGATGGTGGGAACAGCCGGGGGAGCAGCACTGTCCGACGATGCATCTCGGTGTGTGTCGAAATGACCGGACACGTAACCCCGATTCGAAACGCAATAGTCGCCGCTTCGACAACTCGTTTCGTCGACGCGAACGGGTTGCGGCACCGGATACTGACGTTCAACGACGACACCGTGCACGATGTCGTGTTCATCCCTGGCATCACCAGTCCGGCCGAGACCGTCGCCTTCATCGCCGGAGCCATGCCGGAGTACAGGTTTCATGTCCCTGATCTACGAGGTCGTGGATTGACCGAGGCGGCCGTCGCGGGCCAGTACCGCCTGATCGACTACGCGGACGATCTGCACGGTGTGATCGAAGCCCTAGGGCTACAGTCCGCTGCTGTCATCGGTCATTCCTTGGGCGCGCGCATCGCCGCAGCTTGGGTTGTCAGACATGACATCAACCAGGTACCTGTGCTGTTGGTCGATCCGCCGACCTCAGGGCCCGGGCGCCCGCCGTACCCGATGGCGAAACAGTCATTCATCGCCCAGATCGACGCCGCAGTGGCGGGAACGACCCCCGAAGCGATTCGGGCACACTTCCCACTGTGGCCGCTGCGCGAGTTGGAACTCCGCGCCGAAATACTCGCTGAATGTGACCGTGTAGCGGTATCGGAAACCCACGACGGGTTCGAGCGCGAAGACTTCTTCACAATTTGGGACCAGCTGGGCAGCAACGTCGCCCTGCTTTACGGCGCGCTCAGCCCCGTAGTTCCAGCCGGCGCTGCGGCAGAACTCGCAGCTCGCAATCCTGGGATACCGCAGATCGCCATTCCCGCAGCAGGCCACATGATCCCGTGGGACAACCTCTCGGGATTCGTTAAAGCGGCACGAGACGCGCTGGGTTCTGCGCCGCACCCGGTCACCCCATCCCTGACGACATCAACCCAGAACAGGACCTGATCATGTTCGACTATCAAGCGGTCGATCTCCTCGGCGCATTCACTCGAGAACTCGAGCTGTGCGCTCTCTCTGAAGGACAACACGCCGTTGTCCTGACCGAACCGAGTACCCGGCCCGACTATGCAGCAGCAGCATTCGGCGCCGCCAAAGCGGTTGGTGCCTCGGTGGTCTCGATCACCGTGCCCGCGGGCAGTCCGACCCCGGTGCCGTCTACCCATACCGGCGCAGGCCCCGGACTTCTCTCGGTGCTCACGGACGAGAAGATCCAATCTCTGTTGTGTGCGACCGACTTTGTCATCGACCTGACCCGCGAGGGGTTCATCCACGCACCGCTGCAGCAAACAATTCTCGACTCCGGAACTCGCATTCTGTTCGTGTGTGACGCGCCAGATGTCCTGATCCGCAACATGCCCACCGCCCAGGACAAGATCGATGTTCTGGCTGCTGCCGACCGTGTCGGACGGGCCACAGAGATGACAGTGACCTCGGCGACCGGCACTGACCTGACGGTCAATCTCGACAATTGCCACCCGGACTATCAGACGGGCTTTGTCGACGATGCGGGCCGATGGGACCATTGGCCGTCGAAGATGTGTCTCTTCTGGCCCGAGTTCGCGGACGGTGTCATTTGCCTGGCGCCCGGCGATATTCTGTTGCCCTTCAAAGAGTTCGTGCGATCTGAGGTTGTTCTCGAAGTCGCGGGTGGCCATATCGAAAAGGTCTCCGGTGGCGCCGACGCTGCACTCCTCGAGACGTACATGATCGACTCCGACGACAAGTGGGCCCGGTACACCTCTCACATGGGCTGGGGGATGATGCGAACAGCCGACTGGTTCGCCACCGCGATGTACAGCAAGCACGAAATCATGGGTATGGACGCCCGCGCCTTTGCCGGAAACTTTCTCTGGTCGACGGGGCCGCATCCGCATCTGGATCGAAACTCGTACGCACACCTGGATATTGCCATGCGCGGGTGCACGATCGCGCTCGATGGCACGCCGGTGGTGGTCGACGGCATCCTCGTCGACTGAACCCAAGACAAAAGGAACCTTATTCATGACTGTAGTCATCGTCGGTGCCGGGATCGGCGGACTCACCGCGGCCCTGGCCCTGCGCGCCCAAAATATCGACACGATCGTGCTCGAGCAGGCCACCGAACTCGGCGAGGTCGGGACCGGTCTGCAGATCGGACCCAACGCGTCCCGCGTACTCTACCGGCTGGGACTCGAAAAGGATTTGGCACCAATTTCTTTGACTGTCGAGGAGTCGGTTCGCAGACGTTGGAAGACCGGTGAGATCCTGACCAAGACCACGCTGGGTAGCGCAGCCACCACCAAGTTCGGTAGCCCCTACTTGCACCTGCACCGCGCCGATCTCCACAGCGTGTTGCACCACGCGGCGACTGATCCGCAGCGCCCCGGACCACCGGCTCTCGTGCGCACCACCGCGCGCGTGGCATCAATCGACCAGACCGATCCCGAACGACCTGTCGCGGTCACCACTGACGGAACACGTTGGCAGGCGGATGTGATCATCGGAGCCGACGGAATACGGTCGGCGGTGCGCGCGGCGATCGGAGGTCCCGGAGATATCGAGACCAGCGGTGACATGGCGTACCGCACCCTCGTCCCTGCCGAGACTTTGCGCGTCGACCCGGCCACACGATGGATCTTCGACTGGCCTGCGGCGCAGTTTTGGCTCGGCGAGAACCGTCACGTTGTCGCCTACCCGGTCCGAAACATGGAGTACGTCAACGTAGTGGCGATCGCACCGGTGGCGCCGCAGGTCGATCTCGAGTGGCGGTGCGAGGTTGACGCAACCCAAATGCGGCAGGAGTACGCAGGCTGGGACGAGCGATTGACTCGTCTCCTTGCTGCCTCACCCGACCGCGTCACCGCGTGGGCGCTGAACTATCAGAAGCCGTTCGCAGACTGGAACCACGACAGCATCGCCCTGCTCGGCGACGCCTGTCACTCGATGCTCCCGTACTTCTCCCAGGGAGCATCGCAGGCCATCGAAGACGGCGCCGTGATCGCCGAAGAACTGGCCGCCGCCGACGACGGCGAGACAACGATCCCACACGCTCTCGCGCGGTACAGCTCTCGCCGCGCCGACCACGCCGGCATCGTCCAAAATGGTGCGACGAACAATCGAGATCTCTTCCACCTGCCCGATGGCCCGGCGCAGCTGCACCGCGACGCCCAGTTCCGCAGCCATCACGAGGAATCGAACGTGTCGTTCGACTGGATCTACCACGGCACACCGCTGGCCGACGACCACCGACTCCTACCCCGGTAACCCTCCGGTCGCCACGAAGCACCGCATAGCGACCCGTCTCCACCGAGTCGCAACGACGCGTCTCTCCTCGGCCCGACGAAGCGCCCCGCACTACCACCACATACCGAAAGACTCACATGTCATGAGTACCAACTCGTCAACTCGATCCAGTACGCGGAACGCAAAAATCGAACACACCGGTCTGGAAATGGTCCGACCAGAAGAACGCCGCGGCAAGCCCCGCACGTTGTTCGGCATCTGGTCATCGACCAACCTGACCCTGGGATCCTTTGTCACCGGAGCCCTGGGCATCCAACTCGGACTCAGTCTGTGGCAAGCGGCCATCGGAATGGTCATCGGGATCGTCCTCGGTGCCGTCTTGATCCCCACCATGTCCTACGTCGGATTCCGACTGGGGATACCGCAGATGCTCATGGCTCGAGCAGTATTCGGACGCGTCGGCGCCGCCCTGCCGGCGGCCATCGCGTGGTGCAGCTTCCTGGGCTGGTTCACCGTCCTCGACGTCCTCGGGGCGCAGGCACTCGAGTCAGCTTTGGGGCTGCCGATGATCCCCGGTCTGATCATCCTCAGTGCCATCACCATCGGGATCGGGATGGTCGGCTACGACCTCGTTCACGCGATCGAGAAGTGGCTCGCATTGGTGGTCGGCATCGTCTTCGTCATATTGGCCGTCATCGCCTTGGGTGACATCGACTGGTCCTACGCCGGTGACCCGGCGGTCACAGGCGGCGCTCGGTGGGGACTCTTCGGACTCGTCGTCGCGATCAGCTTCTCCTACGCCGGACCGGGTTACACGCCGTACGCCTCGGACTACACCCGGTACCTACCACTGAGCACCCGCTTCCGAGAGATCTTCACACCGAGTTTCGTAGGGATGGTCCTCTCGGCCAGCTTCGTGTTCCTGCTCGGTGCCGCGATCACCACCATCGACACCACGGCCCAGACCGCCGGTCTGATCGGTGAGGTCGCCGGCGCGATGAAGATCCCGGTGATGCTGGCGCTTGCCGCCGGAACGGTCGGCGCAAACGTCCTGAACGTCTACAGCGGTAGCCTCACCGCTCTCGTCGTCGGACTCCGACTTCCACAGTGGGCCTCAGCAGTCACCATCGGTCTTCTCGGCACCATCTTCGCGACGTGGTTCCAGATGGACTTCGTCGCCAACTACGAGAAGTGGCTCCTGGCGATCCTGTACGTACTGCCTGCCATGGATGCACTGTTCCTCGTCGACTTCTTCGTGGTCCGCCGCCGCAAGTACAACGCGGTCGACTTCACGGCGGAATCCAGCAACCCCGCCTTCCACTGGCGTGCGTGGATCGCTTACCTGATCGGTGTTGCCTCGTGCATCCCCTTCATGTCGTCATTCCTGCACACCGGCAGCGTCGCCACGGCGCTCAACGGCGCCGATATCAGTTACTTGGTGAGCATGATCGTCGCAGCACTGGTATATCTCGCACTTTCCAGAGTCGGGAAAACCAGCACGCATTCTGCTACGCGCGAACACGAACCCACCCCCTCGCCGGCCGCCGTCACACCTGAACTCGCATGATTAACCCGAACTGAGGATCGACATGTTTCCCACGACTCTCGACCTGCACATCGCAGGCGTCCACACCCCGGCGTCAGGTGACTACGCACCCGACGTGAATCCCACCACTGGTGAGATCTCGAGGCTGATCGGACAGGGCACACCCGCCGACGCTCACCGCGCCGTCGAGGCCGCGTCCAAAGCCCAAACCGGGTTGGCGTCCATGCTTCCCATCGCCCGGGCCACGTGCCTCCTGGCCGCGGCTGCCGCGATGGAAGCCGACGCCGCTACGCTGGCAGCGGAGCTGTCTGACGAAATGGGTAAGCCCCTGGTTCAGGCGGAGCAAGAGATTCACTTCACCGTCGCCACGTTCCGCGCGTTCGCCGCACTGGCCTGGCAGCCCACCGGTGACGTGTTGCCATCGCTCCACCTTGGGGTGAGTTCGAGCGCCACCCGCGTGCCACGGGGAGTGGTCGCGGCCATCGCTCCCTGGAACTACCCCTACCTGTTGACCGCCAACAAGGTCGGAGCGGCAATCATCAGCGGCGATGCGGTGGTCATCAAACCCTCACCCGAAACCCCACTGACGGGTATTCGACTGGCCGAATACTTCTCGGCCACTGATCTTCCCGCCGGGTCGGTGAACTGCATCACCGGCGGTGCCGCGACCGCGCAAGCGCTGATCACCGATCCGGCGGTTCGTGTTGTTGCGCTCACCGGGGGAACTGACACCGGCAGGGCCGTAGCAGCACTGGCCGGCCAGCACCTGAAGAAGGCGGTGGTCGAACTCGGTGGTAAAGCACCCTTTCTGGTTTTCCAGGACGCCGACATCACACGGGCCGTCGATGCCGCGGTATGGGGCAAAGTGTGCAACGCAGGTCAGATCTGCATGGCTACCGACCGCCTCATCCTGCATGCGGACATCGCCGAACAGGTCACCACCGCAGTGACCCGGCGGTTGTCCGAGATGGTGATCGGCTCACCGCTGGATCCGGCCACGAACATCGGCCCACTCGTCAATGCGGGTGCCGTCGAGCGCATCAATGCACTGGTCGAAGACGCCCGGAGCCGCGGTGCCACGGTTCTCACCGGTGGCGCGCCCCTGGACCATCCGGACTACCCCAACGGACACTTCTACCCCCCGACGGTGATCCTGAACCCACCCGCCGATGCCCGCATCAGCGTCGAGGAGGTATTCGGCCCGGTCCTGGTCATCGAAACATGCCACGACGAAAGCGAAATGATCGAACGCGCCAACAGCACCGAGTTCGGACTGGGATCTGCAGTCTGGACGTCCGACCTCAACCGCGCGTTGCGGGTGTCGACGGCACTGACGTGCGGCAAAGTGCACATCAACGACACCACGGTGTACGACGAACCCCATGGGCCCCACGGCGGTACCGGGAACAGCGGGCTCGGTCGCGAAGGCGGCACCTACTCGCTCGACGACTACACCGACTGGAAGTGGACCACCATCAACACCACCTCCGACCCTTTCCCTCTGTCAGCACACTGAGCAGTCCTCACATTGAGCACCAACCAGGAGACCATCACATGTCCAAAACCATTGTTGTCACAGGATCTTCCGCCGGCATCGGACGAGCAGTCACAGAGCTCCTTCTCGCACGCGGTGATGCCGTCATCGGACTCGACCGCAGCGAATCCACCGACCTCGACCTCGCCCGGTTCATCCCCGTCGACCTCGGAGACGACCAGAGCATCGATGAGGCAATCGCTGCAATCGAAAACCCCATCGACGGTTTGTGCAACGTCGCAGGGGTCTCCGGCATCGGCGGAGCCGACCTGACGATGCGGGTCAACTACCTGGGCCTGCGCGCCCTGACGCTCGGCCTCGCCGACCGGATGAAACGCGGCAGTTCCGTTGTCAACGTCGCATCGATCGCCGGCGCGCAATGGCTCCCACGAAAGGAACAACATCTGGCGCTCGCCCGCACCAACAGCTTCGACAACGGGTTGAAATGGTTGGCCGACAACCCCGTTGCTGATGAAGACGGATACCCGTACTCGAAGGAAGCTTTGCGTGTCTGGACGCGATTCCAAGCCACTGAGTGGCTGTCGTCGGGTATCAGGATGAACTGTGTCAACCCTGGTCCGGTCAACACCGGACTGCGCAGTGAGTTCCTTGAGTCTTTAGGGACGGAGCGGGTGCAGGACGATATCAACCGCGTTGGCCGGGACGGCACCGCACCAGACATAGCCCCGCTGATCGCCTGGCTCACCACCGACGAGTCGACGTGGATCAACGGGTCTGACATTCCCGCCGACGGTGGACTTGCCGCATCTTTCCTGGGCGATCTGCTGTGAACCGGGCTACCTTCACCCCGCCCGACGCATCGCATACAACGGGGGGTGACGTAGCACATGAAATTGCCACTGGGGCTAGCGATTCGACAGACTCCGTGGGACTCACACATCCCTGGCGATAGTCGCTGCTTATCGAAAAGACCAGCACCAGAAGCCGCAGTCGTCGTTGGAGGCTCGGCTGTCTCCAACGCCTCGGTCACCGGACTTCCCCCGCATTCCCATTCGCTTTCGCCGGCAGAGCCTGACTGGACGAAGAAGCCACTGATACCGCCTGATTCGTATCGTTGTTCCCACGAGCAAGCGCAACCACGACAACGACAAGCGCCACAATCACCACAAGACAGACGCCCAGCGCAACGAACAGCGGGGTGTTGTTACGCGATGGCTGATGGAGGGGCTGCGGCCCGCCTGGCGGTGCGGGGTATCCCACGTTGGTTTCTCCTTGCCTAAGTCTGGTCGTCAAACAGTAGGGCATAAACGACAACCCTTGACCTTCGCCTCGGGTGGGAGTGATCAGAAGACTCCGCCGCTCGGAGCCATAGGTTCTCGGAGGTGGACCGCGACAGTGTCTCGGAAAGTCATCTCTTTCGCCGCAGGTGTCCCACGATGCCGAAAAGAGCCTTCTCGAGACATGCGGATGCCCGACCGCCCCGAGTGTCCCTCCGACACGACGAATTCCTCTTCACTCTCGAGCGACATGGGAAACGTCTGAACCGAACCCTCGACCCCGATGACTTCACCGACGCGCAAGCTATCGCCGCGATCGAACGCATCACGCGAGGCAACGTCCGGTTCCTCGCGCCAGTCGAGAGCCGATATACCGCTTCGGATTTCAGCTGTCGGTACCGACGCGGCCGGCTCCTAGGTCATCGAGCGTCTTCGCCAAGGCGCGGACGGTCGCGGCGTCGCTCATGTCGGCGCCTCGGGCGCATCCGAGGGTGGCACCGGTCCGCTTCTCGGCGTCGCGGAGTGCGCGGTAGGCGTCAAGCAACTCCACTTGCTCGTCGTAGGTCAGCGCCTCGGCCGGCGGCTGGTTTCGCTGCGTCGACGCGGGTGCTCGGCGGCCGAGGCGAAACGTTCGAGTCCACTGCGAGATTCGGCCGATGCGTGTGTGTAGGGAGGGCATGGGTTACGTCCATTTCAGTGGTCCTGGGCGGTTCGAGTGTGTCCGGTGAAGTCCTCGAAATTTTAGAAAATTCTCTCTTTCGGTCCAGCTCGGAGTCCTGGCATGGGTTTAGGTGCGGTAGGCGTCGGCACGGTGAGAGATGGCGGTGACCTGCACTCGGCGAGTGTCCTCGTCGATGAGGTACAGGACCCGGTATGTTCCGCGGCGCGCGGAGTAGGCCGGCGCGAGCGGTGGAGAGAGCTTCTTGCCGACACGGTGCGGGTTCTCGAGCAGCGCTCCGGTGATGAACTCGTAGACCGCGGCCGCAATCTTCTCGGGCAAGTTCTGTTTCAGTGCGCGGGCCGCCGACCTGGCGATGGTGAGGGTGTACGGCTGGTCGGGCGCGCTCACTCGTCGTCGGTCTTCGCGGCAGCGAGGAACTCGGCGAGCGAATCGGTGTCGAGGACGTCGTCGGCCTGGACCTCGGCCATGCCGGTGATGTGGTCGGCGAGCAACGACTCGTCGGCGAGGACTGCGATGGTCTCACGCAGGGCGTCGTAGTCGTCGGCGCCGAGGAGCACGGCGGCACGGTGCCCGTTGCGAGTGATCTCGAATCGCTCATGGGTGCGCTCGGCCTCGTCGACGAGACGAGAGAGCTGCGCCCGTGCATCTGCCACCGGAAGAGTCGTCATGTACACGATTCTAGCTAGAATTCGGGATGGGTCCCAGTCCGGCGCCCTGTCTCAGCAGCCGGGCTGGTCAATCGATCACGGCGCCGGGTTCCCTCGGAACGGGCGAGCCCTCTCCCGTTCCGGTAACTCATTCCACGCTCCGGACCCAGTAACATCCCCGAAAGTGGTGCGCTGCTTTCCGCCGCGGTTCCAGCACACCTGCCAACACCAGCCCAGCAGGAACTCACGTCCCACCGTGCCGGCACGGTCCACACCCGCAGGAGCCCCCACCGTGACCTCCCCCACCACCGATTCCCTCGTCGCGAAGATCGCGCAACTCCCCATCAGCGACGGCGCCATCATGTGCCAACTCCTGCGCACCACATTGCTCGCCCACGCCGATCAAGGCCGCGACATCGCCGAACCCGCCCTGCTCGGGCTCCTCGCCATCACCGGCGCCCTAGAAGAACGCCTCACCCGACTCGAAAAGACAATCCAACCCGCCCCCGCACCATGACTCCACCCCGACACGGCGACAACCGAAGACACCACGTACACCTACTGTCCGCGTTGACCACCGAAACCGTCATCGCGCTGGGCTGCATCACCTGTCGCCATCATCATCGCCTCTAGGCAGCCTGACTATCACCGCTTGTCGAAAACTTGCCATCGCAATGGTTATTCGACATAGATTTTCGACACGAGTTCTCGACACTTCGACCTCGGAACGAGCTGGCAATACGCACGGTCCGCGGTCATGTCGAATTCCGATCTGTTTTCGTCAATACCGGTCTCGTCCCAGCTCACGTACTGTCCGGTAGTCGTTCGAGCTCTACTGGCGTCTGAGTGCTCCAACCCGTCCGCGAAAACCCTGGGGGGTGGTTCATGCCACCCAACTGTTCGTTCCTCTACCCTCTCCCTATGCGCCTGCCAGTACCCAGCTTCGCTTGTCCCGCGGGCGAACTGAACCTCGTACGAGTACCCTTTTCGCTCCCGCAGCTCGAGCGAATGAATCCATCCACCCAGTCTCGAACCGATCAGTTCCTGGAGGACAGCGAGAAACTCGTGTCATCGAACCTCGCCGGGTTGTCTGGTCCCGCAGCCCTTCTCCTGAACGTTGGCCTACCACCGAATAGGCCGTTGCTTCAACAACCGGATCTAGATCGCTATGCATTCCTACTCTCGGAGCGACTGAAGCAGGTTGCTGGGCAACAGTTTGCAAGTGTGTGGTGCACGAAAAGTCAGTCAGATATTTCGACTATCTCAGTTGGTTCGGCAATCCCGGTTCAACCGTCCAATTTCGGCCAAACAACGACGCTGATGACTCGCCGGTCGTACGGAAAGGATAAGTTTAAAAGCGAGATCCAGGACGCTGTTGCCGACCTAACGCCCATCGAAGACGGTCCTGTTGCATTGCACATCTCCTATGTGACCGGATTGCCACGGACTTGGGCGAACCTGTGGAGACCAACCATCGAAGGTCTAGGCGTCTTTTTGGGTATGTGCAAATCATCGAAACCGTGGGATGTAGACGCTGGTCGCATAGTTCAACTCGCTTTAGCCCATCGGACGGAAGGTCCATCGCTGGGTCACAGCGTACAAATCACAGTAACCGCTGGGCCTGTTTCCTTGGAAACTATCTAAGAGTTCCAAGTGTCAAATCTAATCTGTCCGACAATTAAAGTAGAGTCTCCTGTCCAGTGAGATTCGCATAACTACGGAATAGCACCTCTTGTCGGTCTTCTACTGTGCCTAACACTGAACGACCAAACAATTTTTCGATGAGCCTGTCGAGAAAATTGTGCGCTTCGACGAGATCCTCAGGCATCGCTACCGGATCGTATAGCTTCGCAAGCGAAATACCTGGGTGCGCTTCGCGTGCAGCTACAAGTGCGGCTGCAGCTTCTATGATAGACCGCCGTTGACGGTCGGTGACAGCTGGCATAGGGAAAGTGTTGTAGGTGAATGTATTAGAGAACCTAAGGTCAGACTTGATACGTCCACCGATCGCCCGCATCCATGCAATGAACATCGAGGAAGACAAGATTCCTAGGAGGAACCCGTCAGGGTCCGGCACCAGCGAGTTCGCATCGCCACAGATGACATCGCTAGAGAAACGAGTGGCAACAAAATATCGCCGATGTTCTCCCACATGGCGAGGGATTGCAAGATAGTCCGTCGAAGGTTGGCGAACCTCACCAAACCGATGAGGTGTAGCGGCTAATTTCTGGGTCGCAACCCGTTTACTCTCCATTCGGTAATCACGAACATTTCCGATGGCCTCACTAAGGAATGGGCTAGAGTCAACTTCCGAGGGATCACAGTTCGGCATCCAAATGCACCACCGCACTGTGTCGTGCATGAGTTCGCGGGCCCCGATAAAATGGCGAATGTACTCAAGTGCAACCTTGTCATTCTGAACCGAATCATATCTATCTTGATCGAGGAAAAAATGGCCTCCATCGTTCGCCATACTCCCAAATACGGTCGGCGCGAGCACCGGAGAGAGAGGTTGCCGGCGACTACGAACTAAAACTGGCGGTCCTGGTGTCAGGTACGGGCTTATTCCAGGTACTGATACGACGGTAGGTCGCCCTTTGCCTCCTTCAGCGTACGTCCAAAGTTGAGGTCGTGGTGTCGAATTCTTGTCGAATCCAATGATGGAGACATGCACAGCCGCACCCCCAGTGGCCTCGGTCGTCCACAGGAAAGAACGATGAGCATATCTGCACCGCCACCCAGCATTCAATATCGGCTGCCACAAATCTGCAGTCGGTTCACCCTGACAGATACTGTTAGTGGAAACGAATGCCCAACGACCACAGTAACTCCCATAATAATCCAGGGATTTCTTATACCACCCGGTGACATAGTCAAAGTTCGGACTCATGCCCTTACCCCACACGCGATTTAGATCGAGCTTTTGATTAACACTCATCGTCCGTCCACCATTGAACGGCGGGTTTCCGAAGATGATCACATCATCCGATGCAGGGAGCAGCGATTCCCAGTCTTCGTGGAGGGCGTTTCCATGGCGAATAGTTGGCGCGATTGCGATCGGCAGACGGTCAGGAGCGACGCCGAATTCGACTGCCATCTGCTGGTTGGCGAGGTGATCGACGAGCAACAACGCTGTCTCGGCAATCCGAGCAGGCCATTCCTCGATCTCGATGCCGTAGAAGTGATCAAGCGTCACTTGGATATCGCCCGTGACATCCAAGCTTAATTGCGCCCGTTCAACCTTCTTCGACTCTGCATCAACCATGTCGAGGTCGCGGCGGCGGCGGAGAATCTCAAGTTCGATTGCGCGAAGCTCGCGATACGCGACGACGAGGAAGTTTCCACAGCCGCAGGCCGGATCCATGTAACGGGCACGCCCAAGATCGTTGTGCAACTTAGTCAGATGGGCTTTGTCATCCCATGCACGGTTTAGTCGGTCTCGGTATTCGTCAAGAAACAGTGGGCGGATGGTCTTTAGGATGTTCTCCTCGGTGGTGTAATGCTCACCCCCGTGTCTGCGCGCTTCCTTGCTCTTGACTGTCTGGAACATCGATCCAAACACTGCGGGCGAGATGATCGACCAATCAAATTCACATGCCTCGATCAGTGTGTCGCGGAACTTCGGGCTGAATTTCTTGATGGCAAGCACGTCAGCGTAGAGACCGCCGTTGATATATCGGAACTGTGCGTACGGGCTGTCTGCCAGGTGCCTCCGCTTATGTTCAGGCGTATCAAGAATCTCGAATAGGCCATGAAGATCCGTGTGCAAGGTTCTGGGAGTGGTGTGTTCACGCAGGTATTGCTCGAAAAGTCCGGCAGGTTTCCACATGTCGGCATCGTCACCAAAGAGCAGAAAAAGTAGCCGAGCCAGCAGCAGTGTCGCATCATGATCGTCGACGTTGGCTGCTTCAAGTTCTGTGTAGAGAATCCCCATTAAACGAGCCGCAGCGACAGATGCGGTTTCCGCTTCCTTATCAAAGGCGTCGCGCATCTTGTCGAGCAGGACGACGAGCGGAAGGTCCTCGTCGAAGTCGAGTTCGATCGCATGTAGCCGCTCGGTCAGTTGGGTGGTGCGGTCGCCTACGCGATATTCGTGAACGAGCAGTTTCGCGTTGGCGCTGCCAAGCTGTGCTCGACGTGGCCAGCGCCATTCTTGCTTGTGCTCACTACTGAAAATCACCAGTCGCTCGTGGTTGTCCTTGCCGACAATCACATCGATGAGACGTTGAGTCTTGCGTGGGGGAATTTCCGCGCAGTGCCAGATACGTAGGCCTTTGTAGCCGGCAACTTGGGTGAGGGTGAAGGTTTCGTCGTCGACGTCGAAAGCAAGGTCGGGCTGGTCGGGGTTTCCCCATCCGAGTTCGTCGATGAACAGGGTCCGGAAGTCTCGGGAGTCGACGAGGTCGAGTAGGCGGTTTTCGGTCATGCTGTGACTCCCATGCTGCTGACGACCCGGATCGGGTCCTTACCTGTTCGGGTGGCGATGACCAGTCGCTGATCGCGGTGCAGTGTCCTGATCATGGTGGTGAGGTCGTCGTCGCTGGCTCCGTTGCGGACGGAGCGTTTGAGCCGGTTTTCCGCATCGCGCTGCAGCGGATGTTGAAACAGATCGTCGAGTGCCTTTTCGGTTTCGTTGTCGTGCGCATGCAGCGTCTCCCCAAGTTTGCGCCACAACGTCTTACGCACACCGCGGAGTCGGCCGGCTGCCACAGTAGGTGTTGCCAGCGGACCACGAACCAGCTTTTCGATGAGAACGTCGTGGTCTTCTCGGTGTTCGAGACCGAGTTCCTCGGGTGTCGCTTCGAAAGCACGCAGAACCTCATGCCCGGTGAGCAGACGAGTTTCACCGTCCGGGGTAGCGATCCCGAATCCATCCATGCCGGAATCAGTACGCACGTAGCAGATCACGCCTTCGTCCTTGTCGCTCAACCGTTTTGCGCGGGTGGCGTCGATCATGTCCGGCAGGGCTGCGATCCGCGCGGCAAGGTCGGGATCTTTTTCCTGTGCTTGATGCCAAAGTTGATACGCCAAGCTGGATGCATCGACGTCGTCGGCCGAGTCCTGGTCGTCGAGGGTGCCGTTGTACAAGTCCGCAATGGCTTGTACTTCGCCGTCGCTGCCGAAGAATTGTTCGTCGGATCCGAATGCTTCTGCGTTTGCGCTGAGCCGATCGCTGATGCGTTGACGCAGGGAGATGACGTTGTCGACAGATTCGTGGAAGAACGAGTACAGCAGTACCTCGTCGGATTGCTGGCCGACGCGGTCGACACGGCCGGCACGCTGGATCAGTCGGATGATCGCCCAGGGCAGGTCGTAGTTGACGACGATGTGCGCGTCCTGCAGGTTCTGGCCTTCGCTGAGGACGTCGGTGGCGATCAAGACGCGTAGTTCGTTGTCGAGGCCGAAGCTGTCGTGCCCAGGTAAGGCGTTTGAGCGTGGGGAGAATCGGTGTGCGAGGGCAGTGGGGTCGTCGCTGTCTCCAGTCGCCAATCCGACGCCGCTGATCCCGGCGTCGCGTAGTGCAGCGGCGATGTAGTTGGCGGTGTCCTTGTATTCGGTGAACACGAGCACTTTGTCGCCGGGGTGATCGGCGGTCAGCAGTTTTTTCAGGGCATCGAGTTTGGAGTCGGTCGCTACTTCCCACCCGCCGTACGACTTCAGCAGGCCGTGCAATGCGGTGGTGTCGCGGTCGAGGTCGTTACGCAGCTCGGTGGTGAATAGTTCCGGCCGAATCCATGTCACGGCAGCAGGATTGGAGGCGACGAGCGCTTCGTAGCGTCGGCCGGGGTCGTCGGTGAGGCTCTCGGCGGTGTCGAGGTCGGAGGCGGTGGGGTCGTCGTCATCGGTGAGGCTGGTATCGACGATCGTTCCGGTCGGGATACGGAGTCCGTTGTCGATCGCGTAGCCGAATAACTCGTTGCGGGCGATGTGCCGTTGCAGGGACAGTGTGAACGAGTGTCCGCAGGAGGACAGTCTCTTGTAGAACGTGGTGCGGACGAAGCCGGCGACATTGCCGCGGCCGCGGTTGAGGTTGTCGACGAACTCTTTCTCCTCGTCCGTCAGCTTCGCCGTCTTCGTCAAGTATTTTCCGAGCTCGTAGCGAGGTAGGACGAGGTTTGTGAGGGTGTCGAGGGTGGTATCGCTCGACATGATCGCAGCGGGGTCGTCCGGTCCGAAGGAGTGATCGACGGGCTTGGGGATGCGCTCCGGGAACGTGAACCGTGTCCCGTTGGAGAATTCGAGGTACTGGCGACCATCCTCATCGGTTTCGGAGTAGTTGTTTTTGATGAAGGTTCGAGTGCGGCGCACCAGATGTTCACTCATCAGGCGTTTCCAGTCGTCCGGGTCCTCGGATTTACGGAAGGCCGCCATCGTGGTGATCTTGCCGTCGACTTTGTCAATGAGCCTGGGGTCGGCGGCCATGGCGTTGGTCGGGGAGATACCGAGATCATCATCGTCGTCGATGTAGAGCGAGAGCTGGTTGGCGACGTCCCGGAATCGGATGTTGTACGGGGTCGCGGTCAGTAGAAGCGTTTTGCTGTCGTTGGCGTGAATGTATTCCTGGATCGCCTTGTAGTCGCGGCGTTCGTCATTACGCAGCGTGTGAGACTCGTCGACGATCACGAATGCGTACCGGCGCAAATCCGGAAGAATCGCATGGGCCATGCTGTACGGCACGACGCGCCCGTACAGGTTGTATGCCTCGAAGTGCTCTTCCCACATCTTGACCAGGTTCTTCGGGCACACCACCAACGGCATGTAACCGTGCTCATCCCGCAGCATGAGAGCTACGGCGATCGCGGTCAGGGTTTTACCCAAACCGACGACGTCGCCGAGCATCGTGCCCTGTTTGGTCATGATCCGCCGCGCCAACGTCCGGACGGCGGTGGACTGGTATTCGAGAAGCTGAGAGCTGACCTCGGACGGGACTGAGTACTCGGCCAACCCTTCGCGCACGTCGCGGGAGAGGTCGTAGCAGACCTTGAGGAACACCTCGTATGGCCGGCGGGGCTCTTTGCGGGCCCATGATTCGTCCAACATCGTCAACAGATCCGCGGTGACTTCGCGACTGAACTTGTCGGTCCATCGGTCCTCGAACCACTCCGCCAACGCCTGCGCACCGTTCGTCTCGAGTACATCGACGTTGAGTTCGAGGTTGTGAGTCAACCCAGGGGCCGTGAGGTTCGAGGAACCGACGAATCCGGTGATCGGATTGTTCAGGTCTTCCCGGTGGAAAATGTAGGCCTTGCCGTGCAGTGGCCGGCGGGTGAAGACTTTGATCTCGACAGCTTTGGATTCGAGGAGATCTCGAAGTGACTGCAGCGCCGCACGATCCGCAGTGGTGGGCAGTCCTCGCATGAGCTGGGTGCGCAGTTGTTCGAGGAGTTGCGCTTTGCGTTCACGACCGACAGTGAAGTCTGCATCGAGCACTTCGGTGCCTTCGACCGCAGCTTGTAGTTCCTCGAGTGCTTCTTCCTGCGGCCCGGTCATGACCATGCCGATCAGGATTCGCACGACCGGCGCGGGTTTTCCCTGTTCCGCTTTTTCCTTGACCAGAGAGTCGAATACGGACCAACCTCGCAGGTTGAAGTACCCGACGGCGACGTCCATCCGCTCTGATGCCTGCAGTGTCTTCTGCAGGTGAGAGCCCAGTTTCAGATGGATGTTGTCGAAGATCCGCGTCACGGGAAATATCGCTCCGTTCGAGTGTCAGCCCTGGAGGATCCAGGAAATGCACCGAACTCGTCGTCCGGATGGGATGAGTCTTTCAAACATGCTCGCGGACGCTCGATCGCACCCAGTTATTCGGTGCGTCGGCCGAAACCTGTCGGACTTGTCTGCTTAAGTGAAGGTTCTCATTAACGCCGCCGTAATTAGCGACTTGAAGAAAAGACCTATGAAATGAACTCGTTGAAGATCTTCGCCGCTGTCTCGGCTACCGCCGCGCTTCTCCTCACGTCGGGTTGTTCGTCCGATTCCTCCGATGGAGCTGCAACACCGGAAAGTGTGTGTGCGCAGATCGAAGACGCTGGTATCGGCGAGAACTGCGCACCGGGAGATCCCGGCGGGCTCGCTGTGGCAGCAACTGAGAAATACGACTTCGATCTCCCCTCGGTGCCGGGGGAGGGCGGGACCGTCATGATCTTCGACAATGCCGATCAGTACCGCAAAACAGTGAAAAGCTATGACGACGCTGCCTTTCTGGCCGGGCCACACCGCTACGGGTCGGAAAATGCGTTGATCTTCGTGCAGATAAACGAAGGACTCTCCTCGAGCGATGGACAGAAAGTCAAGGACATCGTCGATTCCCTGTAGCTCCACTTAGTGCAGTAAATATCTGAGAATTCAAACCATTCCGGGCGCACACCTCTGCCCGATTCATCCGCTCTGCGTACGTCGCCGACGTGATCGGCTGGTGGGTGTAACCGCATGGATGAACGCCGGGCAACCTGATGACGATAGGAAACGCATGGACAATCGCGCGGCGATCCAAAAAGGTCTCGACCACCTCGCCTCTCGACTCAATCCCTTCTTCGCTGCCGCACTGGCAGACGAGCTCGGAGGCCTTCCATGGACGGCGGTACTGACCGAACTTGATCGAGCCAAGGGATATACCCCACGTCAACACTCCACCGGCGATCTTCAGGCGCAACTGCGCATGCTCACCGAAAGGCTGGGCAAGCTCGGGTTTCCCTTCGACGACCCCACCCGGACGGTGTCCGTACTCGGCGGCGAACTACGCATCGTTCGCAACAGGTGGGCACACAATGACGATTTCTCGTCGCTCGACGTATGGCGTGCCCTCGACTTCGTCGTCCGTCTGCTCAGTCACCTCGGCGACCACGAGGGAACTGCTGAAGCTGAGGCCCAACGTAACGACGCCCTCACGCACGTCGTTGCTGATGCCGGCCTCACAACAACAAGTTTCAGCGAGCAGGTCGACGATGAAGAGGGTGGCGAGTACGTCGAACCTGATAAGTCCGTTCTTACACGAGGTGAGGACACCGAGACTCCCACCATCGGTGAACAGCGTTTTGAGTTCGAATCGTGGGTCGTCGTTCCCGTTGGTGACATCGCCGTTCTAGATGCGCTACCCAAAAAGGTTGCGAAAGAGGCGGTTCGAGCTGTCGCCGCCGAGATCGTCGAGTACGAAGGACCCATTCAGATCGATCGACTGGCCAGCCTCACCGCACAATCGTTCGGAGTGCAACGCCTCCATGCCGCTCGCTCGAAAAAACTCGTCTACCAGATCACACAACTCGGATACCAGAGCGAGGACAAGTTCGTCTGGCCCAACCACATCGACAGAACGACATGGGCAGAGTTTCGCCCGAATGCAAGTACAAGCGCCCGCCGTTTCGACGAGGTCAGCCCGGTGGAAATCGTAAACGCCGCCCGGTTCCTACTTCGTGAAGGACCGATGGATATTGACCAATTAGAAACCTCCGTCCTTCAGACATTCGGGCGCAAACGACGAACCAAGATGATCAAAGATCATCTACAAAAATCGCTGAAGAACGCGCAGTCCCTTGGCGTCCTCAAGACAGAAAACCACCAATATATTGGTGGATAGGGTTCCGCGTAGCACATCATCGTCAATACGGCTCTCGATGAATCAAGGATATCCTGCACGTTCACAACCGCAAAAACTAGTTTTCTCGACCGAGTCCACTCCCTCCATGAAAACTTGACATGAATACTTATCAACTCTGTCGGTAACCTTCGATACTCTTGCTCAGTGCCCGATGAAGATGAGAGTGCGTTCGACGACAACGCTCGACGAGAAGTTATTCGAGACGAGCTGAAGCGTCTCGAAGAGAGCTCGATGTATTCGTCTCAGGGGCAATTCGAGCAAGCCAAACAGTGGCGCAGCGTCAATCTCGGGCTCGGGACTCTCACGAGCCTTCTGGCAGCCGTGTCTGGTGCCACAGTTTTATCGGATATGGGGCATGCAGTAGTCGGCGGCATCTTGGCCTTGGCTGCAGCAGCGGGAAGTGCGATCTTGACGACGCTTAACGCATCTCACCGAATGAACCAAGCTTCCGCGGCAGCGAACGCATACCTTGAGATCCAGACGGCGGCCCGTCAGGCCCGACTTATCGACGTCCCTGGGCAGGACGTAGACGAGGCACGGACGATCTTGGCGGAACTGACTGCTCGACGTGATGAGCAGAACAAGACGGCCGAAGTCATAAACGGTCGGGCTAGAAAGAAGGCCCAAGACAATATTGGTAGCGGCGGCCAGGTTTACGCGGTAGATGAAAGCTCGAACCAATCCGATACAGAACACTGAGGAAAAACGATGGCGAGAACAGTTGATCAAGGGTTCGACGTATTCATGTCGAGCCTTACACCGCTATCCAGTCAGCAATCTGCAGCATCATCCCACCGTGCGAGCATCGAAAAATCATTGCGCAACGCCCTTGATGTGTCGGTAGTGTGGGAGACGGGCTCGTTCCATCACGGCACCGGTATACGCGGGCATGCAGATATCGATCTCCTCGTCAGCTTGAAGGACAAACCAAACTCTTCCGACACCGCATTAAGGTGGGTTCGGGACGCTCTGACTGCATCTTTCCCTTTCACTACGGTACGCACGAGTAGGCCCGCCGTTGTTGTTGAGTTCGCAGGTGGAGCGGAGACCATCGAAGTCATTCCCGGTTTCCTCACTGGTCGCGGCAACTCCGATACCCTCGTATACGACATCCCAGCCGCTGATAGCGGGTGGATCGACACCGCGCCCAGAGCACACCTGGACTATGTCAACGAGTGCAACAACCGCGATGGTATGAAGGGTGCCGCCAAGAAGCTCACCCGCCTGGCGAAGGCCTGGAAGTACTACAACAACGTCCCTATCTCATCGTTCTATCTGGAAATGCGTGCAGCACAGTACATCACCACACAGTCCACTTACGTCGCTGTGTGGGATATCTGCGGTCTTCTTGAGGATCTCAATTCCAAACAGCTCGCTGCAATGAACGATCCCAAAGGGTTCTCGGGGAGGTTCTACCCGTGTTCGAGTGAAGCGCGGAAGATTGAGGCTCTCTCCAAACTGAGTACTGGAGCCAGCCGTGCCAGAAAGGCCCTCGATGCCCATAATGCAAACAATTCGGCGACCTGCTTCATCTACCTCGATTTTCTCTTTGGTGGAAATTTCCCTTCCAGGTAATGCAATTGAGCGTGGATTTCTGCCAAAATCGAGTCCATGTCCGATTCTGGTCCTGTATCTCCCGATACCATTACGGTTGACTCTTGGTTGACAGTGATCCCGGATTCCGGATTTCAAGTCCAGCGACTCCGAACCTAACCTCAATTTTGCATGAGAGGCCTGAGAGGCCGCTGCCGGTCTGATCGGTTCGCCGATCATGTTTTTACGGCCCGAATCTGTATCCGGATGTGACAGACCGACCCGTTGCAGTGGGATGCTGCCGGATTCCACTTCCCGGAGTCGTATTCTTTCCGCTCATGTCGACGGCCATCGTAAGCTCCCCACTGGCGGCCATTTATGGCGCATTTTGTGG
>NZ_CAIJDS010000061.1:0-45232 GCF_903819475.1 Rhodococcus sp. UFZ-B548 | reverse complement strand
GATGAGGAGATGAACTCGACTACCTCTGCTGCACTGACAGCCTGAACGAGGAGATCACGCAGTGCCCGTCCTCACACACCACACATTTGGACTTGACCCACATGACAGCCAGTTAACAGCACGGTCATCTCCAGGCGACCTTCTCCGTACATCGCCCACATACCGTTCATTTCACGCGACGCATCCACCGTGCGTCGTCTCATTCTTGACCGATTCAGAGGATGGACATGTCTCTTTCCGACCACGCAACCGGCAAAAACGCCGGTGCCGCGGGTGCACACCACGACGGCGCAGACTTCCATGCGGAAGACAATTCGTATCTGGAGAAACGAACACTCCGAAAGGGAACAGCAGGGTGGGTGCTGCTTGCGGGGTTGGGTGTCAGCTATGTGATTTCCGGTGACTATGCCGGTTGGAACAACGGTCTGGCCGAAGGTGGTTTCGGTGGCCTTCTCATCGCGGCGGTTGTCATCGCGGGGATGTACCTGGCGATGGTGCTCGGTATGGCCGAGATGTCGTCGGCACTTCCTGCCGCTGGTGGTGGATACACGTTTGCCAGACGGGCCATGGGGCCCTGGGGCGGATTTGCCACCGGCACAGCAATTCTCATCGAGTACTCGATAGCACCCGCAGCGATCGCAACCTTCATCGGTGCGTACGTCGAGTCCCTGAACCTGTTCGGGATCACCGACGGGTGGTGGGTGTACCTCGCGGTGTACGCGATCTTCATCGGCATTCACCTCACCGGCGCCGGTGAGGCACTCAAGGCGATGTTCATCATCACCGCCATTGCACTCGTCGGCCTGGTCGTGTTCGCGGTTTCGGCTGTCGGCCTTTTTGATTCGTCCAACCTCACCGATATCGCCGTCGACACCAGCGCAGTCGGATCCTCGTCGTTCCTGCCATTCGGTCTGCTCGGAATCTGGGCCGCCGTGCCCTTCGCGATCTGGTTCTTCCTTGCCGTCGAAGGTGTGCCGCTGGCCGCCGAGGAAGCGCGTGAACCGGAGAAGAACGTCCCCCGCGGCATCATCATCAGCATGTTGATCCTGATCGTCACAGGCGCAACGGTTCTCTTCCTCGCCACCGGCGCGCTCGGCGCCGACGCCCTGTCCACCTCTGGAAATCCGCTCGTCGAGGCTCTGGGGGACAGCGGAGCGGCAAAGGCCGTCAACTACATCGGACTTGCCGGTCTGGTCGCGAGCTTCTTCTCGATCATGTACGCCTACTCACGCCAGACGTTTGCGCTCTCCCGCGCCGGCTACCTGCCGAAGAACCTGTCGGTGACCAACAAGCGCAAGGCCCCCACTCTCGCGCTCGTCGTTCCTGGAATCATCGGCTTCGCGCTCTCACTCACCGGTGAAGGTGCCATGTTGCTCAACATGGCGGTGTTCGGCGCGGCAGTCAGCTACGTCCTGATGATGGTGAGTCACATCGTTCTTCGTAAGCGTGAGCCGAACATGCCGCGCCCGTACCGCACGCCCGGCGGTATCGCCACCACCTCGTTTGCGCTCGTGATCGCGGCAGTGTCGGTGGTGGCCACCTTCCTGGTCGATCCCGTTGCGGCACTGCTCACCTTGGTCGCCTTCGGCGTTCTGATGGCATACTTCGGTCTCTACAGTCGCCACCACCTTGTTGCCAACTCGCCGGACGAGGAGTTTGCTGTACTTGCACAGGCGGAAGAAGAATTGGGATGAGTCGCGGGATGGCCAAGTATCACCAGCAGGTATCCGGAACCAACTACTCGTTCGACGGTCTCGTCGATCTGATGGCAAAAGCGACACCACTGCGGTCGGGTGACGAACTAGCCGGTTGCGCGGCAAGCTCCGATGCTGAACGTGCTGCTGCCCAATGGGTTCTGGCTGATCTTCCGTTGACTGTGTTCCTCGAAGATCTGTTGGTTCCGTACGAGGACGACGAGGTGACCCGGCTCATCATCGACAGCCACGATCGCCTCGCATTTGCGCCGGTGGCCCACCTGACTGTTGGCGGATTACGGGACTGGCTGCTCGAGACTGCGTCGGCGCCGGAAGCTTCAGCACGCTTGTCTGCCGTGAGTCCCGGTCTGACCCCCGAGATGGTTGCCGCGGTCAGCAAGATCATGCGCAATCAGGACCTGATCGCCGTCGCCAAGGCCATCACGGTCACCGCGGGGTTCCGCACTACCATCGGACTGCCTGGACGGCTGAGCACCCGACTCCAGCCAAACCACCCGACGGACGATCCACGCGGCATTGCGGCGGCCACATTGGACGGTCTCCTGATGGGATGTGGCGACGCCGTCATCGGCATCAACCCTGCGACGGATTCACCCCAGGCCACCTCGGATCTGCTCCACCTGCTCGACGACATCCGTCAGCGATTCGAGATCCCGACTCAGTCGTGCGTGCTCTCTCACGTGACCACCACGATCGGACTGATCGAATCGGGGGTGCCGGTCGATCTTGTCTTCCAATCGATTGCCGGTACCGAAGGCGCCAATTCCGGTTTCGGAGTGAACATTCCGCTACTGCGCGAAGGTAACGAGGCCGGACGCTCCTTGAACCGCGGAACGGTCGGCAACAACGTCATGTACCTCGAGACAGGGCAGGGGTCCGCCCTCAGTTCAGGTGCCCACTACGGCACCGGCGGAGCCCCGGTCGATCAGCAGACACTCGAGACCAGGGCATACGCCGTGGCTCGAGATCTCGAGCCGCTGCTGGTCAACACGGTGGTCGGTTTCATCGGTCCCGAGTACCTCTACGACGGCAAGCAGATCATTCGCGCGGGCTTGGAGGATCACTTCTGCGGAAAACTCCTCGGGCTGCCGATGGGAGTGGACGTCTGCTACACCAACCACGCCGAAGCCGATCAAGACGACATGGACAACCTCCTCACCTTGCTGGGCGTCGCCGGCGCGGCGTTCGTGATCGCGGTGCCCGGCGCCGACGACGTGATGCTCGGCTATCAAAGTCTGGCGTTCCACGACGCGCTGTATGTGCGTAAGGTCCTCGGTTTGCAGCCCGCCCCGGAGTTCGAGACCTGGCTCCACAATTTGGGGATGACCGACGCAAACGGTCGGGTTCTTCCGATCGACGCCGAAATGTCGCCGCTGCGGGCTTTGACGGTGAACTCATGACCGAAGATCAGGCACCGATCCTCGATTTCTGGGGTCCACTGCGCAAGACCACACAATCGCGTATCGGGCTGGGGCGTGCCGGAGATTCGTTGCCCACCAAGCGGGTTCTCGAATTCAAGGCAGCACACGCCGCAGCCCGCGACGCAGTGCACGAGCCACTCGATTCCGAGACTCTCGCCAGTCGGGTCGACGGGGTGGGTATCGGGGCGCCGGTGGTGGTCGCGAGCAGCGTCTCCACTCGCAGCGAGTATCTCCGGAGACCCGACCTGGGGCGACAACCCGCGGACCTGAGCGCGATCAAGAGCTCCGACAAGGAAATCGGGTTCATCCTCGCCGACGGACTCTCCCCGCGAGCACTGATGGACCACGGCGAGCAACTACTGTCCGCGTTGGTCACGGCGTTGGGGGAGCGGTACTCGATTGCGCCGCCGGTGATCGCCACGAATGCCCGTGTGGCACTGGGTGATCACATCGCCGCCGCGATGGGAGTGCAGACGGCGATCGTCCTGATCGGCGAACGTCCAGGGCTCTCCGTTGCGGACAGCGTCGGGATCTATCTGACTCATCTTCCCCGCGTCGGTCGTACCGACGCGGATCGAAACTGCATTTCCAATGTCCACCCACCCGAGGGCCTCGGATACGAGCAGGCTGCTCGTGTCGTCCTGGGGTTGGTGACGGGAGCGCGCCAATTGGGCCGCTCCGGCGTCGACCTCAAGGACACCTCTCGCGCCGACGCCGTTGCGTCGGGAGAAGTGCTGACGCTCGATTAGTTGACAGCTGCACGGCATACCCGGGTCGATCGACACTCGGGTATGCCGTCGTACCCGAATCACGACGAAAATGAGGGAATCGATGTTCCGTTCGCTGCATGCCCGCGCCCTGTGTGCGTTGGCCGTAGGTAGTGTCCTGTTGAGTGCAACTGCATGTAGTTCGGCCGAGAGTGCCACGAAAGATGATGCGGTGCAGAGTGGTTCATCCTGCGCGGCGTTGGATCCCAGTCTGGCGTGGTACGGCGACAACCGTGTGAGGTTGGATGCCATGATGACGGAGTTCGGAACGTGTGGAGCTGCAGGTGATGTCGATGACGGCGCACCGTTGGCGCTCTTCGACTGGGACAACACAGTTGTCAAGAACGACATCGGAAGCGCCACTGCATTCTGGATGATCAAGAACAACAAGGTGTTACAGCCCGCCGGAGCGGACTGGGCAACCACCAGTCGCTTCATGACTCCAGCCGGCGCTGCCGCACTTTCCGCCGCGTGTGGCTCGGAGACCGCACCGGGTCAACCCTTGGTAACCAGTACCGACTTGGACTGCGCTGACGAGATCGTTGCGGTACTCGAGGAGAAGACTCGCGACGGACAGGTTGCATTCGACGGCTACGATCACCGCCGGACCAAGGCTGCATACGCGTGGGCGGTGCAGTTGATGGCAGGGCACACCGAGGACGAGATCACCGAGTACGCCCGCGCAGCGCGTGCTGAGAATCTCGCTGCTGCAGAAGGATCCGATCAGACCGTCGGTACCACGGAAGTCGACGGCTCGGTGCGTTACTACGCGCAAATCGAAGATTTGGTGAAAGCCCTCGGCGCTCATGGATTCGACGTGCGGATCATCTCCGCGTCGGCCGAACCGGTCGTTCGAGTCTGGTCGGAGCAGCTGGGATTGGATGCCGATCACGTGATGGGAGTTCGGCCGATCGTCGAGGGCGGCGTTCTGACGGGGCGCCTGCGGGGATGTGGTGGGGTTGCGGACGGTGACGACTCGGTCATTCCGTACATCGATGGGAAGCGGTGTCAGGTCAACGAGGTTGTCTACGGGGTCCAAGGGCCTACGGCGTTCGAGCAGTTGCCTGCCGATCGGCGTCAGGTGTTTGCTGCCGGTGATTCTGTCACCGACGTGACGTTCCTCGGAGATGCGACCGGTGCGCGCCTGGTGATCAACCGCAACAATCCCGAACTGATGTGCAATGCCTACGACAACAGTGACGGAAAATGGCTGGTCAACCCCATGTTCATCGAACCGAAAGCACAGGCGGATGCTCCCTATCACTGCTCGACCGATGCCTACACCGACGCGGCCGGGGCCAAAGGCGCCGTAACTCGTGCGGACGGCAGCGTGATCCCCGATCAGGCCGATACCGTCGCGTGACAGTCGGCTTGCTGCGGTGACTTCACAACGATCGATCGGCGTGTGATCTGATTCTTTCGAGCCCTTTGTCGGGCTGCGGAAACCCACGGGTGTCCGCTGTGATGCTGGAGCCGCAGAGGCGGCACGTGAGTAGGAGAAATCGATGGCCTTCGCTGGCAATGTGGACGAGTTGGCACTGCTCCAAGCAGTACGTCTCAAGGAGCGGGTCGGAGCGGTTGTACTGGCCGAGCACTTGGGCGTCAGCGCAGCGTCCGGTCAAGCTGCGTACGACGCACTTGTCGCGCAGGGTAAAGCGGCCGAAGCAGAAGGTGCCATCAGCCTGACCGAGAAAGGCCTCGCGGAACTCGAAGATCAGTTGGACGCTGAGCGGGTCTCGATCGACGAGGACTCCATCGGCGAGGTGTACGAGGCTTTCGTTCCGCTGGACGAGGAGTTCGTTGCACTTATCGACGACGCGGACGCGAATTCCCTTGCCGAGCTGGACCGCCGGGCTGCAAACCTGTTCGACGATTTGTCGGCATTCGTTCCGCGGTTGTCCCGCTACCAGGATCTCTTCTCGGATGCTCTCGCGAAAGTTCAAGCGGGGGAGTCCAAGTGGATTTCAGAACCGATCATCGACTCCTACGCCACGGTGTGGGGAGAGATCCGTCAGGAGCTTTTCGGGGCTGCCGGAAAGGCTTGATTCGTAGAGCTGGACCCTGACGCAGTTCAGCGTGGGCCGTCCGATTCGTGTGAACGAATCGGACGGCCCACGGCATGTGGAGAGCGGTGAAACTCGTTACCATTGCATACAAGTCGTGACCGAGATCACTCCTACCCCCTTTCGGGGGTAGTGCAGGGGTGAGCCACATCACTACCTTTCCTCCTATCGACGGTGATGCCCACAGGGCGACACCACGGGACCACGGAGGAATCGAGTGACCACAGTCTCTCCCACAGGCGGCAACAGCGCCGCCGGCGCCGGGGGTGCGAGTGCCGCAGGCGCGACACAACCCCCGCAGACCACCAGTGTGCGGCGCGTCGCGATCGCGAGCTGCATCGGCACGACCATCGAGTTCTACGACTTCTTCATCTACGGAACTGCTGCGGCACTTGTCTTTCCGACGGTATTCTTCCCCGCGCTCGGTGCCACCGCGGGAACCGTCGCATCGTTTGCGACCTTCGCAGTCGCATTCATCGCCCGGCCCGTCGGCGCAATGCTGTTCGGACACTTCGGTGATCGCATCGGTCGCAAGAAGACTCTGATCTCGACGCTCCTGCTCATGGGTATCTCGACGCTCCTGATCGGCTTGCTACCCGGTGCGGCAACTATCGGTGTTGCGGCTCCGATCATCCTGGTGCTCTTGCGATTCGGCCAAGGCTTCGCGGTCGGTGGTGAATGGGCAGGCGCAACTCTGCTCACCGCGGAATACGCCCCACCGGGCAAACGTGGTCTGTATGCGATGTTCCCGCAGCTCGGCCCCGCAATCGCCTTCGTGCTCTCGAGCAGTACATTCCTCATCACCGGCGCTGTTCTCGGCGATACCAACCAAGCCTTCCTCGACTACGGCTGGCGTATCCCGTTCTTGTTCTCCATCGTGTTGGTCGGCATCGGCCTCTACATGCGACTCGCCATCGAGGAGACCCCGGTCTTCAAGGCGGAGCAGGCAGAGCGCGTCGCAGAGCAGAAGAACGAAGCACCTCGCACCCTTCCGTTCCTGGATGCCTGGCGGTTCCAGACCAAGGAAATCCTGCTCTCGGCCGGCGCCCTCGCTTGCCTGTTCGCGTTCTTCTACATGGGCACGGCGTTCCTCACGAGCTACGGAACCAAGACCCTCGGCTTCTCCCGCCCGTTCGTCCTGTCGGTCGGTATCGCTTCCGCCTTCGTCTTCGGTGCGGCGATCATCGTCTCCGCCTTGTACTCGGACCGCATCGGGCGTCGCAAGGTCATCATGATCTCTTGTGGTCTGGCTGTGGTGTGGGCGCTCATTCTGTTCCCGCTCCTGGACACCGGAACACCGATCGCGTTCATCCTCGGAATGTTCGGCACGCTGATGATCTTCGGAATCGCGTACGGCCCCTGCGGTGCGCTGCTTCCGGAAATGTTCCAGACCCGCTACCGCTACACCGGAGCCGGCCTCGGCTACAACCTCGCCGGAGTGCTCGGCGGCGCGGTGCCGCCGCTGATCGCCGCACCGCTGGCCTCGGCCTACGGGAGTATGGCCATCGGAATCATGTTGGCAATCCTCGGCGTGGTGAGTCTGGTCTGCACCTGGGCGCTCGTCGAGACCAAGGACCACGCCTTGTAAACACTGCACAGCAGGCGGGTGGGGTGTCCGGACTTCGAACAGTTACAGGCACCCCGCACCGGGAAGTATGTCGTGCATCACACCGAATCGAGTAAATTCGTAGATGAGAGGGTCCGCTGCGGCGGCCCCTCTCATAGGTGCCTGAACAGGTAACCGGAGAGGACAGAACACATGAGTACGCCGCTGCCCAGCTATACGTCCGGAGTATGGGACGGTCCGATGCTGGGCGACACCATCGGAGACAACCTCGATCGCACGGTTGCCGCACACGGCGACCGCGATGCGTTGATCGACCACGCCAGCGGTCGACGATGGACGTACCGGGAGTTCGCCGAGCAGGTGAACGGGCTCGCTGCCGGACTACTTTCCCGTGGTGTGGGGAAGGGCGACCGAGTGGGAATCTGGGCTCCCAACTGTCCGGAATGGACGTTCACGCAATACGCGACGGCAAAGATCGGCGCGATCCTGGTCAACATCAATCCGGCGTACCGCTCGCACGAGTTGCAGTACGTGCTCGAGCAGGCCGGAATCTCGACGCTGGTGTCTGCGGCCAGCTTCAAGACCTCGGACTACGCGTCGATGATCGAGACGGTGCGGCCGCAGTGCCCGGATCTGACGTCGGTGCTCCTGCTCGGTTCACCCGAGTGGGACGCGGTGCTTGCCGACGGGTTGGCGGCCCAGGCCAACGATCCGGCTCCGCTCGCCGCAGCCCAGGCCGCGCTGTCGGCCGACGACGCGATCAACATCCAATACACCTCGGGCACTACCGGTTTCCCGAAGGGCGCGACGCTCAGCCACCACAACATCCTCAACAACGGCTACTTCGTCGGCGAGTTGTGCCACTACAGCGAGGTCGATCGGGTGTGCATCCCGGTGCCGTTCTATCACTGCTTCGGCATGGTGATGGGCAACCTTGCGTGCACCAGTCACGGTGCTGCCATGGTCATTCCGGGCCCCGCCTTCGATCCGCGCGCTTCGCTCGAGGCCGTCCAGGCCGAAAAGTGCACGTCCCTCTACGGCGTTCCGACGATGTTCATTGCCGAGTTGGCGCTGCCGGACTTCGACAGCTTCGATCTGTCGTCCCTTCGCACCGGCATCATGGCGGGTTCGCCCTGCCCGGTCGAGGTGATGAAGCAGGTCATCGATCGCATGGGCATGGCAGAGGTGTCCATCTGCTATGGCATGACCGAGACGTCGCCGGTGTCGTTGCAGACCCGCTCGGACGATTCGATCGAGCAGCGCACCGAAACCGTCGGTCGGGTGGGGCCGCACCTCGAGATCAAGATCGTAGATCCGGCAACCGGACTGACGGTGCCGCGCGGCGAGCCGGGCGAACTGTGCACGCGTGGTTACTCGGTCATGCTCGGCTACTGGGAGAACCCGGAGAAGACCGCCGAGGCGATCGACGCTGCCCGGTGGATGCACACCGGAGACATCGGAGTCATGGACGAGGCCGGATACGTCGCTATCACGGGACGCATCAAGGACATGGTCATCCGCGGTGGTGAGAACGTATATCCGCGTGAGATCGAGGAGTTCCTTTACACCCATCCCGACATTCTCGACGCGCAGGTCATCGGTGTGCCTGACGCAAAGTACGGCGAGGAATTGATGGTGTGGGTCCAGATGCGCGAAGGTGCAGACGATCTGGACGCCGATTCGGTCCGTGCCTTCTGCACCGGCAAGCTCGCGCACTACAAGATTCCGCGGTACGTCCATGTCGTGGACGAGTTCCCGATGACAGTCACGGGCAAGGTCCGCAAGATCGCGATGCGAGAACAGGCGATCGAATTGATCGGTCAGGCCTGAGCATATGTCCGCGAACCCAGGGGAGCGTGAGCCGGTACGCCCCGAGATCGCGCTCTCCTGGAAGCGTTCTCGACTGAGTGGCCTCGATCCGTCGTCGGCAATCGCCGTGGACACCGAGGAGCAAGACGGCGAGTCTCGTCTGCTCCGGGCCGCCGCGCCCGTGCTCGACGAGGTGTCGCAACAGATCGCGGGCACCGGTTTCTGTGTGCTGCTTGCTGATCGAGAATGTCGCGTGGTCGCTTCGGTGTACTCCGACAGCCGCGTCGAGCGGACGATCGAGCGGTTGGGCGTCGTCAACGGTTCACGCTTCGGTGAAGAGCACGCCGGTACCAATGCACTCGGTACGCCGCTCGAGGTAGGTCGAAGCGTGGTGATCCACGGGGACGAGCATTTTCTCGACAGCCTCAAGGGATTGAGCTGCTACGGCCAGCCGATCCTGCATCCCGTCACACGTCGCGTCGAGGGTATTCTCGACATGACCGGCGTTGTCTCGCAGGCAAACCCGCTGTTCGCGCCCTTCCTTGCGCGTGCTGCAGCGGATATCGAAAAACGACTGCTCGAAGGCTCCAAAGCGTCGGAGCAGCGGCTGGTCGACGCATTCCAGCGAGTGTCACATCAGCGCCACATTGCCGTCGCGGCCATCGGCGACGACATCCTGCTGAGCAACCGAACGGCCTTGGATCTGCTCGACACCGCCGACCACGTATCACTCCGGTCCTTGATCGCCGATCTCAATCCTGATCAATCGAGGCTTGTGACAGTCGAATTGGCGTCCGGTGCGCTGGCGCGAGTTCAAGCCGACCGGATTTCCGGGGCCGACGGCGGCGCACTCTTCCTGGTCGAACCACTCCAGCGGGAACGGGCACCCATCCGCAGAACCCACGAGCGGGCACCATCTCCGGGGGAGCGACTGCGCCGAGACCTCATGCGAGCGCGGGCCTCGTCGTCCGCAGTTGCCATCTCGGGTGAAGCAGGTTCCGGTCGAACTTCGGCAGCATCGGACGTGGTCGGGAGCGTCGACGCCAGTTGGCACGATGCCACGCGGATCGCGTTCGACGGCCGTGAGCAGTGGATCACCGATCTTGTGCGAGCAGCCCGTAAGCGTTCGGGCGTGGTCGTGATCGAACAGGTGCAGCTCCTTCCCGGTTCGGTGTTGCCGCTGGTCGCAGACCTGATTGACGCCAGCGCCGAGGGGCCGAAGATCGTACTGACCAGCGGGGCGGCAGTTGATCTTCCGCCGACCATCGCGGCGCTGCTTTCACGATGCGCCTCCAGGGTTGTCATCACCCCTCTGCGCGAGCGACAGGCTGAGATCGCCGAGTTGGCTCAGGCGATGTTGGAGGGGATCTCGCCCGAGTTGAGGTTGACTGCCAGCGCTGCCGAAGCGCTCGCTGCGGCCAGTTGGCCGGGCAACCTGGCCGAATTGCGCGTCGTGTTGAATCGGGCCTCAGGTGAACGCTCGAGCAATCGCATCGACGTCGTCGATCTGCCCGAGGACTATCGCACCACGGCCAAGGTGTCGCGGTTGGCAGGGCGGGAGAAGGCCGAGCGCCAGGCGATCATCGGAGCGTTGAAAGACTGCGGCGGCAACAAGGTTCACGCGTCGGCGCAACTCGGAATCAGCCGAAGCACTCTCTACACACGGATGCGGGCGCTCGACATCACTGTGTAGTTTGCTGTCCGAATTGAGTTGTACAAAGTTCGGACAGTTAGCACCCCCGGAAGCGCGGAAGTATGGCGTGCATCACATTCGCACCTCACTACTTCAGGGGAGTTTCCGATGACGGCAGTAGCCGAACACACCATCAGTTCCGCGGTACAGGGTTTCCTGAACGGACCGAAGAAGCTCTACATCGGCGGCGAATTCGTCGACGCCGCTTCGGGTCAGACCTTCGCGACGTACAACCCGGCTGACGGACAGAAGCTCGCAGACGTGGCACACGGCCAGGCCGAAGACATCGACCGCGCGGTACGCGCCGCTCGAACGGCTTTCGAGGACGGCCCCTGGTCTCGGATGAAGGCAAACGAGCGCGAGCGGATGATCTGGCGCGTCGGCGACATTCTCAGTGCTCGTGCCGAGGAATTCGGTCAGCTCGAAGCTCTCGACAACGGCAAGTCCGTTGCCATCGCCACCGCCGTCGACGTGGCTTGGGCTGCAGACGTTTTCCGCTACTACGCGGGTTGGGCCACCAAGATCGAAGGCAGCACCGTCAACGTGTCGATGCCCTTCTCTCCGGGCGGCGAGTTCCACGCCTACACCCTGCGTGAGGCAATCGGCGTCTGTGGACTGATCGTGCCGTGGAACTTCCCGCTGCTGATGTCGTCGTGGAAGCTCGCCCCCGCGCTCGCCGCCGGCAACACGGTGATCCTCAAGCCCGCTGAGCAGACCCCGCTCACCGCACTGCTTCTCGCGGAGGTCTTCGAAGAAGCCGGATTCCCGCCCGGCGTCGTCAACATCGTTCCCGGCTTCGGCGATGCAGGTGCTGCACTGTCCGGCCACGACGACGTGGACAAGGTCGCGTTCACCGGTTCCACCGAGGTGGGTAAGAAGATCGTCGACGCCGCCAAGGGCAACCTGAAGAAGGTTACGCTCGAGCTCGGTGGCAAGAGCCCCAACATCGTATTCGCCGACGCGGATTTCGATTCCGCTGTGGAGGGTTCACTCAACGCCTGGCTGTTCAACCACGGCCAGTGCTGCGTTGCGGGTACCCGTCTGTACGTCGAGGACACCATCTTCGAGAAGTTCACCGAGGCCGTCGCGCACGCAGCGAGCCAGGTCAAGATCGGACCCGGCCTCGATCCCACCACCCAGCTCGGACCGCTGGTCTCGCAGGAGCAGTTCGACAAGGTCACCGGTTACCTCCGTGAGGGAATCGCCGACGGCGCACGTGCACTCACCGGCGGTAACCGCTGGGGCGATCAGGGCTACTTCGTCGAGCCGACTGTCTTCGTCGACGTCAAGCCCGAATTCTCCATCGTTCAGGAGGAGATCTTCGGACCCGTCGTGGCAGCGCTGCCGTTCAACGCGGACGACGGACCCATCACTGCCGCAAACGATTCCATCTACGGACTTGCCGCCGGCATCTGGACCCGTGACATTTCCAAGGCCCACCGCACGGCCAAGCGTCTCAAGGCTGGCTCGGTGTGGATCAACCAGTACAACGGCTTCGACACCGCAATGCCTTTCGGCGGATACAAGCAGTCCGGTTGGGGCCGCGAGCTCGGCGCTTCGGCTATCGATCTCTACACCCAGACCAAGGCCGTCAACATCGCCCTCTGACCGACCCCCATCGCTCATTCTCTCGTCCGACAATCAAGGAGATCACCAGTGAAGACCAAAGCTGCTGTACTGCTCGAGCCCGGAAAGCCTTTCGAGATCATGGAACTCGACCTCGACGGCCCCGGGGTGGGTGAGGTACTGATCAAGTACACCGCTGCCGGACTGTGCCATTCGGATCTGCATCTGACCGACGGTGATCTCCCGCCGCGTTACCCGATTGTCGGCGGACACGAAGGCTCGGGCATCATCGAAGAGGTCGGACCCGGCGTCACGAAGGTCAAGCCGGGCGACCACGTCGTGTGTAGCTTCATCCCCAACTGCGGCACCTGTCGCTACTGCTCGACCGGTCGCCAGAACCTTTGTGACATGGGTGCCACCATCCTCGAAGGTTCGATGACGGACGGTTCCTTCCGTTTCCACGGCAATGGAATGGATTTCGGCGGAATGTGCATGCTCGGAACATTCTCCGAGCGCGCCACCATTTCTCAGCACTCGGTGGTCAAGATCGACGATTGGCTTCCCTTGGAGACAGCAGTGGTCGTCGGCTGCGGCGTGCCTTCGGGTTGGGGAACGGCAGTAAATGCCGGTAACCTTCGCGCCGGTGACACCGCTGTGATCTACGGCATCGGTGGTCTCGGCATCAACGCCGTCCAGGGCGCCGTTTCGGCCGGCTGCAAGTATGTCGTGGTGGTCGACCCGGTTGCTCTCAAGCGTGAGACCGCACTGAAGTTCGGTGCAACCCATGCCTTTGCAGACGCCGAGAGCGCTGCTGCCAAGGTCAACGAGCTGACCTGGGGACAGGGCGCCGACGCGGCGCTCATCCTTGTCGGCACCGTCGACGAGGACGTGGTCAGTGCAGCGACAGCAGTGATCGGCAAGGGCGGCACCGTGGTGATCACGGGTCTCGCCGATCCGGCCAAGCTGACCGTGCACGTGTCGGGAACCGATCTGACGCTGAACCAGAAGACGATCAAGGGCACATTGTTCGGATCAATGAACCCGCAGTACGACATCGTGCGTTTGCTTCGTCTCTACGATGCGGGTCAGCTCAAGCTCGACGAACTGATCACCAACACCTACAGCCTCGAAGACGTCAACCAGGGCTACCAGGATCTGCGTGATGGCAAGAATATCCGTGGCGTGATCATTCACGACAAGTAGGACAACTGCTGTGCGCCTTTATTAACCGCGGGCGGTTAATAAAGGCGCACAGCACTATTTCTTGGCTTTCGACAAAATCTGCATCAACTGAAGTAGCGCCGAGAACTTCGCGAACACCGAGCGCGAGACCACCGGACCGAAAGCCGCGGTGTCGGTTGCGTCGAAGGCGTCGAGCAGATCGCGAAAACTTTCGACCTGTTTGACCATCGCGTCGAGATCGACGTGCGTGACTGTGTCGGCGTCGCGCAGAGCGAGCAGGTACTGCGGCGCCGTCACCAAGGCGACTGCCGGGATCTTCCGCTCGAACAGTGGTTCACCCTCGCCGAAATGAATGACTGGTCCTGGCGCCACGATTCGGCGATCGCCTGCCCCGATGTCGCGCCACAGCGGTGCAACGATGTCGTGTACTTCTCGGCTCGTCGCGTAGAGCAGTTCCGGTTCCGGAGTGGTCACCAACGCATAGCTGCCGGTCGAGGTGTCCTCGGTATCACCCAGCGCGCCGAGGTGTTCGATCGCGATCCCGGCTACTGCGCGCGCCTGACCGGCTTCGCCCTTCCACATCTCGGGGTGCGCTTCGAGCCAGGTGGAGGTTGCCTGTCCGTGCTTGGACACCGCTGGAATTCGCAGGTGGCCAGTCGTCAGCACAAAAACGTACGACCGTCGATGCGGCTGCGCGACGGCGTGCCGCGCCAAGGCCAACATTCCCAGATGCCCGTTCTCCTCGACGCCGTTGGTTCCGTCGCTGTGAGTGATGAGCAGAATCGTCTCTTCCGGTGATGTCCCCGGGGATACCGCCCACACCGTGTCGGTCCGGGTGTCCGGATGCAGAGTTGCATCCAGAACCAGAGTCGCCCGCTGACCGGAACGAGCTGCAGCGACAACCTTCTTGCCCTCGTCGCCGGCCACCCAGACGGCGGGGATGTCGTGGTACGGCTGCGTGAACGGAAGATATTGTCCCAGCGCGTTGTCCGGAGCGATGTCACGCCACACCGCGATCACGCCGAGCACTCCGGCCTTGCGGGCCTTGTCGAGTTTCGGGCCCAGAAGAGTTGCGGAGAGAACCGGATTTCGAAGAGTCTCGTCGGTGGCGATCGGACCCCACTCGCTGACCAGGAGCTTGCGGGGAAGATCGACGTGCGGGACCTCGATCACCGCGATCGCGCCCTTGGCCGCGGACCATTTGGGGCGTCGCGCGCTGACGAAGACCAGGGGAGCGGAGATTCCCTGTGGTCCGGTCAATCCCGAGTAGGGGAATGCGGACGAAACCTTGATCGGCCCCGTGGGCAATTCGATGCGAAGTCCGTCAGACGTTGCCGGTAGATCCCAGCGTTCGAAAGTGTGTGAATCACGCCGGACTTCGAGGCCCAGTTCGGTCAGTTCGTTCGCGACTTCCTCCACCACCGCGTGGTGTGAAGGTGATCCCGTCAATCGTGGCCCCCGCGCGTCGAGTCGCTGTTGGCCTGCAAGGAGGAGATCGCGATCGACGGCCTGGCCGTGATTCATGGGATTGCCTTTCGTACTACGCGACGTCTGCTCTGGTGAGGCGCCTGCCCGTGTCGTGTCCACGGTACCGAGCGGTCTGAAAAGGAGACGGAGAGCGCGCCGGATATGCCGTTTTCGCAGATATACCAGGTGCCAACGAGCCGGTCGGTCCGTACCGTATGACCTTGGCACCGAAAGACTCCGTGTTCTTCGGACAGACCAGTCCACGGCGAGAGAGGCCTACGTTGGCTACGTATCTTTACAGGTTGGGGAAGTTCGCTTTCCGCCACAAGTATCTTGTGGTGGCCGCGTGGATTATCGTGATCGCGGTGGTGGGGGGCGCTATCAGCGCCACAAATCCGACGTTCTCCAAAGAATTCAATCTTCCGGGCACCGATTCACAGCGTGCGACCGAGTTGATGAACGAGAACTTTGCAGCGGCAGCGGAGCAGCAAACTCAGGCGTCGACCAGCATTCTCATCGCGGCAGACGACGGGCTTGCCGCGCACAGCGATCAGATCGACCAGTTGATCGCACAGGCGAAGACGTTGCCGGACATCGTCGATCCCGAGAAGATCGTCAATCCGGTCACTCTCGCGGAGGCCAATCCGGCGGTAGCGTCCGCCGTTCTCGGCGACAACGGCAAGGTCGGGCTGATCCAGCTCAATCAGTCGATTCGCATCGAGGATCAGACGCAGGCGAACAAGACGGCGTTGCTCGATTTGATGGCAAAATTCCGCACTGGTGGCCTGCAAGTCGAAGGCACCGGTTCGATGATGCAGGTGCAGGCCGCGGGCGGACTGTCGGAGATGCTCGGCTTCGCGGTGGCGTTCATCGTGATGATCGTGGCGTTCGGCGCACTCATCGCGGCGTTCATCCCGTTGTTCACTGCAATTTTGGGAATTGCGCTGGCCACTCTGACGGTCACACTCGGCTCGGGCTTCTTCGACATCAACGAAGGTGTCACGGGAATCGTCACGATGATCGGCATCGCAGTCTCGATCGACTATGCGTTGTTCATCGTCTCGCGCTACCGCAGTGAGCTCAATCTGGGCGGAACCAGGGAAGCTGCTGCCGGACGCGCAGTAGGTACAGCCGGTTCGTCGGTCGTATTCGCGGGCCTGACAGTTGTGGTTGCGCTGGCAGCCCTGGCGGTGGTCGGGGTCCCGATGATCACGCAGATGGGAATCTCGGCAGCGGTTGCCGTCATCATCGCCGTGCTCGGCGCAATCACGTTGATCCCGGCAGTTCTGGGCATCTTCGGTCGGTTCGCGTTCTCGCCTCGTATTCCCGGGCTTCGCCACGGTGACGAGCCCGAGACGATGGAATCCAACGGACATCGCTGGGCCAAGATAGTCACCAAGTACCCGTGGCCGATCGCGGGTGCTGCTCTGGTCCTCCTGGTGATCGCGGCTATTCCGATGACGAAGCTCGAACTCGGACTCTCGTTCACTCAAGACGAAGAGCGACCGGCACTGGCCCTCCTGCAACGAGGATTCGGTGAAGGCGTCAACGGCGAATTGTTCGTCGTGCTCGACGCGCCCGACGGTACCGACATCACTGCGATTGCCGAAGGCACTGTCGCGCACATCAAGGGCCTCGACAACGTCGCAACGCCGGATCAGTTGATGTGGGTCGGAAACGGACCGGACGCGGCAAACCCGATGGCGGGCGCAAACTCTGCGCTCATCGCGGTCACCCCGCAGATGTCTCCGAGCGGCCCCGAAACCCACGAGCTGATGAATCAGATCCGGGACTACGGATCGACGGTGAAGTCGGAAGGCGCAGAACTCGGTGTAGCGGGTCAAACCGCGATCGTTGCAGACATGTCGTCGAAGCTCAGTTCCGCGCTCATCCCGTATCTCATCGTGGTTGTGGGGCTGGCGTTCATCATCATGATGGTCGTCTTCCGTTCGATCTTGGTGCCGCTGACCGCAACTCTCGGATTCCTGTTTTCCGTCTGTGCGACCTTCGGCGCCACGGTGGCCATTTTCCAGTTGGGCGACTTCGGGCTGATCGAGCACACACAACCCATCATCTCGTTCCTGCCGATCTTCATGATCGGTGTGGTCTTCGGGTTGGCGATGGACTATCAAGTGTTCCTCGTGACGCGAATGCGCGAGGAATACGTGCACGGATTGTCAGCCAAGGACGCCATCATCTCCGGCTACACCCATGGTGCTCGCGTGGTCGCGTCGGCGGCCATCATCATGATCTCCGTGTTCGGCGCATTCATGCTGTCCTCGGAGACGACAAGCAAGATGATGGGCTTCGGCCTCGCGGCGGCAGTCTTCTTCGACGCCTTCATCATCCGCATGATCGTGATACCTGCGGTCATGTCGATTCTCGGTGATTCGGCGTGGAAGTTGCCGGCGTGGCTCGACAAGATCCTGCCGAACGTCGACATCGAGGGTGAAGCGATTCGACGGATTCCGATCGAGCAGGATCCGGATTCCGATCCAGACCCGAATCAGGTGCCTGTGAGGGTGTAAGCACTCAGGCAGTCAGAACGGGGTGCCGGTTGCACAGCAACTGGCACCCGTTCTTCTGTGTTCATACGGAGCCCGCGCGATAGGAAACCATCCGGTTGGTAACAGAAATTGCTGTGATCGCGACAGGAATTCCAGAGGCGACGCGCATCGGGGGCGAGCCGTGACGGTGACTGCGAGGGTACGTGTCGAAGGAGCAAACCGATTCGAATCGGGTGGAGAAGTGGACCTTCGCGCTGACGGTCGTCTCCCTGATCGCCGGCGGGACAGTGGTTGCCGGGCTGGTGGATCGGTGGAGCAGTTCGCCGTCCGATGACATCTCGGTAACTGCGACTTCGTCGATCAGCATGACGTCCACACCGGACGAGATTCCGGCGGAAGACGTGCCTGAATTCTCGTACGTCACGCCGAGCGCGGTGTACCCGACAACGATTCCGGGTTGTGAAAGCGTCGAAGCGCCGGACGACGAACACGGAATCTCGATCTTCACATCGACAGGCGGCGACGAGGCGTACGACGACCCACGTTTTCCGTGGTTTTCCGGCGCCAAGGCTGTATCGATGTCGGATTCGGTCGCCGATGCGATTCCGGACGGCGTCGAGATCAAGTTCGCCAGTCCGCGCCGATCACTCCAGTTCGGTCCGATCTCGGCACCGTCGACCTCGGACGAGTTGCCCGAGGGATGGACGATCGAGGATCTGGCGTCCACTGATGCGTCGGCGACAATACTTCGAGGCGAGGCCAGTGGTGGACTGTCGGTCTCGGTCAACAGCAGTAAGGCGCCGGTTCCTCCGTGCGTCGCCGGTTCTCTCGTCGAACGTCGCTCACTCGCGGATGGTTCAGTTGTGGACGTGCAGGACTCGTGGAGTGAAATCAACGGACAACGCACTCTTTCTCGTTCGGCGTTCCTTTACGGCATCGATGGCACACGAGTTCACGCCTATCTCGATGACACTGGCGATCGAGTCGGCGCCGAGGTTCAGGCAAGCGGCGCGCTTCCACTGACCATCGACGAACTGGTGTCCTTGGTCAGCCTGCCGCAACTGCGAATTACGACGCCTGCTCCGCCGGGGGCTGCCCCGCTTGAGACTGATTGTGGCGGTTGGACGGACGAGTCATCTGGGCGGAAACTGGATCGAGGAATCGTCGAGGCGCTCGGTCAAGCGCTCCGATCGGGTTGGCGCGCAGCACCGCCAGAAGCGCCTGACCTCGGCAGCCAGCTGGGTGATCTGGTTCTGGCCGAATACGACGACACCACCACGTGCCAGGATCTTGTTGCACGGTCGGGAAGTAACGAGTCGCGTCTGAGTATCTCGATCACCAGCGGACAACCGCTTCCCACACCTCCGAACAAGTACGACCCTTCGTACGACGGACACCCGCTCTCGATGGTGACCGCCGAGGACGGGTCCGTGATCGAACGTGATGAGAGTCGCGGGGAGAAGGTCCACAGATCGGTAGTCGTTACCCGTCCCGGTGGGACGCGAGTAACGGTGAGCTCTTCGGCAGAGGCACCGAACGTGCCGATGACGTTCGAGCAGTTGGAGTTTCTCGCGACGACCGAAGGCTTGGAGATTCGATGACCACCAGATTCTCCCCGAAATCGCGCCTTCGGATCGCGGCCGCCGCAGCCGTAGTCACCGTCACTGCCGCCATCGCCACGGTGGTCACGTCGACGAGTTCCGAACCGACAGCGATCTCGTCGCCGCTATGGAGCGTCGAGGCCTCCGAGATTCTCGGGCGCGAGTTCGCGATATTTCGGAGCCCGCTTGTTGGAACCGAATTCAACATGGACATGGGCGGATTCATCGACGCCGGATCACTCGTGGTCACGATGGTCGGCATGCCGGATCGTCAGGCGTATTCGTTGGACGACGCAGAATTGGTCGGATTGGACGCCGAAGATGGCACAGTTCGTTGGCGCACGTCGGCGGTCGACATCGGTGGTTGCTCCGAGACTCTGCTCGGCAGTTCGGTGCTGTGTTTCTCCGGGCCGTACGTTTCCGGTGGTTCGTACTCACTTTTCGATATCGAGACAGGAGAGCGTCGAGACATCAAGACTCCGTGGGCACCGATCATCGCGGTTGTCTCGGGTGACACGGTCTTCGCGCTCGAGGGTGATATCGAGAGCAACGACGTTCGCGTGCACAGCGGAACCGTCGACGATCCGGAAGCGAACTGGTCCAAAGCGTTCGACGTCGGTGGATCGTGGGAAGCCGGATACGTCGATCCAGTGATGTCGGTGCACGGCGATCTGGGTGTGATCGCTCTCGACGAGTCTCTGGGATTCGATCTGAAGACGGGCGAACAGCGGTGGGTACACGGTTACTCCACCTGTTCGACTGCGCATACATCGTCGGACGGCGTGACATTGGTGTCGGATGGCGGTTGCGAAGGCAATGGCCGTCCGACAAGTGAGTACGCGCTCGATCAGAACGGGCGCGAGTTCGCCAGGACGGACGAACTGCCCTCGGAGTCCTCGTACTACGGCGGGCGATACAGCCGAGATGATCCCGCGGGAAGATCGACTCCGATCATTCTGGGACACAGCGGTTTCGACCGGACTTCCGGCGAGAAATTGTGGTCCAACAGTGAACTCTTCGACACCGCACAGTCGTTGGCGGTGATCGGCAACGTGGTTGCCGTGACACGTTCCGGTTCCGAACCCGAGGTCCAGTTCGTGGACCTCTTCACCGGTGAGGTCCTGTGGCGATCGAACGCCGAGCGCGCCGGGGCGGTTGTCTGGCACGGCGATGTCGTTATCGACGAGGGAAACGTCTACGGAACGGATGTCCGTACAGGCCAACGTAGTTGGGAGGTTCGAGTGGATCAGGACGGGGACGACGAGTTCACCCCCTGGGCGATGCCGCGGGAGCTGTGGGCGGGGGACAAAGTGCTGTTGCGTTCCAGTGAAGACCGCATCACGGCGTTGAAACTGTCTTGAGTGCTTCGGCCTCCGGTGCCGGAACAGTTTTCCCGGTGATCGGATCGACTTCCTCGAGCGGTGGAACGTCTTCTCCGTCGAGCACTCGGCGCATGCGCTCCTTGTCGAGCTGCCCCTCCCAATTTGCGACCACGAAGGTAGCGACACAGTTCCCAAGCAGGTTCACCGAGACTCGCATCGAGTCCATGATTCGATCGGCGCCCAGCAGGAGGGCGACTGCGGCAACTGGAATTGCGCCGTGACCGATTGCGGCCACGGTGGCGGACAGTGCCAGGAATGACGATCCCGGCACGCCGGCCATTCCCTTGGACGTGAGCATCAGTACCAGGACGGCAGTGATCTGTTCACCGAGTGTCAGGTCCACGCCGAGTGCCTGAGCCAGAAACAGCATGCAGATCGACAGGTACAGCGTGGCGCCGTCGAGATTGAACGAGTAGCCGGTAGGCACCACCAATCCTGTTGTAGTGCGCGAGCATCCGGCGTTGGTGAGCTTGACCATGATTCGGGGCAGAACTACTTCGGTCGACGCCGTTCCCAACGCGAGGAAGAGTTCGTCCTTGATGTACTTGACGAACTTCCACAGGTTCACGCCCGCGAAGTACCTGACTATCGCGGCCAGGATGAGGATGAACAGGACGGCGGCGAGATAGCATGCGGCGATCAGCTTTCCGTAACTTCCGAGCGAAGCGATCCCGTACTGGCCGACGATGTACGCCATCGCGCCCAAAGCGCCCAACGGCGCCAGTCTCATGATCCAGCCGATGATTGTGAAGAACAGATGGCTCAGACGATCGACGAGTTCGAACACGATTGGTGGTCCACTCTCACCTGCCTTGGCCAAGGCGAGCCCGAACAGTACGGCGAAGAAGAGGACTTGGAGGAGTGCGTTCTCGGCGAAGGCCGAAACTATCGACACCGGAATGATATTGAGCAGGAATTCGACGGTGTGGGGAAGCTCGCCGCTTCCAGTCTTGGCGGCCACGGCGTCCGCACCGTTCGCCAGCGTCTCCGGATCGATGTCGAATCCCGCACCCGGCTTCATCAGATTTCCGATGAGCAGCCCGAACAACAGGGCGAAGGTGGTCACCACCTCGAAGTAGATGAGTGCTTTGACGCCGATACGCCCCACGGCCTTCAGATCCCCGACGTGAGCTATCCCGATCACGACGGTGCAGAAGATGATCGGTGCGATCAGCATTTTGATCAGCTTGATGAAGCCGTCGGCGAGGGGCTTGAGATTCGCGCCGAATTCCGGCCACAACCAGCCGATGAGAACACCGATGACGATAGCGGCGATCAATTGCACGAACAGTGATCGGTACCAGGGCGGCTTGTTGGCGAGTCGCGCGAGCTCGCTGTTCGGCAGTTTTACGGAAGTTGACATGGATGGGAACGGTAGGTCTGCTTGATTGCGAAAAAATAACTCGCGAATGTCGTGGATGTAACGCGTCGAGGTTGCATCTCGGACAACAATTCGGTCAACAAGCGACAGTTGTGTGTGACTGTGGTTATTGTTTCCCTGAGCGGTGATCTTCCGTCCGCGTGCATGCACGACGTGTGAGAGGGGCTGTCATGGGGCAAATTATCGGAACCATCATTTTCGGCGCAGTCATCGGAATCCTGGCTCGTCTCGTACTGCCAGGTAAGCAGCAGTACGGCATGATCATCACCGTCGTCCTGGGTGTCGCCGGAGCGCTTATCGGGTACTGGGTCTGGGGAGCGATCTCGGACAAGGGCGACACGGGTGGAATCGACTGGATCCGCTGGATCATCAGCATCGCCGCGGCGGCCGTGCTCTCGATCGGCTACAGCGCCGTCACTGGCAAGAAATAGCAAGCCAACGCAATTCGCGAAGTGCGCCCTCCCGAAGTTCGGGAGGGCGCACTTTTGGCTTGCCCTAGTTGTCCGACCCCGGTTGTGAGCGAACGGCACTCTCGTCGCCTCAGATGCGCCGAAAGGCGCGTTCGCTCAGGGGGAGGGGGACCGAATTCAGAGCGCCCGTCGCTGAAGATGCAGCGCCTCGAGGAACTGCGCCGGCAGATCCTGCTCGAGGATTTCGTCATCGGGATGCGGTAGCGCTTTGATTTTCGCGAACTCGTCGTTGAGGCGCTCCATCTTGACGTCGAGGCGGTGTGCCGCGGCAGCAGCCTCGGTGAGTTCGTCGAGAAGCTCGACGGGAACCTCGCGGTTGTACTTGTAATAGATCTTGTGCTCGAGGCTCGCCCAGAAATCCATCGCGATGGTGCGGATCTGAAGTTCGATCGGTACGTGCCTGACGCGGTCGCTCATGAAAACCGGGACCTCGACGATCAGGTGCAAGCTCTTGTAGCCGTTGGGTTTCGGATCGGCGATGTAGTCCTCGCGCTCGATCACCCGAAGGTCCGTCTGGCTGGTGAGCATCTCGGCGATCCGGTACGTGTCGGAAATGAAGCTGCAGGTGATGCGCACGCCGGCGATGTCGAAGATGTTCTTCGAGATGTCGTCGATCGTGAGCGGGATGTTCAGGCGTTGAGCCTTACGCAGGATGCTGTCCGGCGACTTGACCCGTGACGTCACGTGTTCGATGGGGCTGTACTGATTGATGTGAGTGAACTCGTCCTTGAGAATGTTCACCTTGGTCATCAGTTCGGAGATTCCGAATTGGTACAACATCATGAAGCGGGAGAACTCGGTCCGCAGTTCGGCGAAATCGGCTCTGCTGACCCCACTGCTGTCCTCCACGTTCGGCACCCTCATCTGTTAGCTGGTGTAACCAGTCTGCCACCGATTGTGCCGTGTCCGGTTTCAGTGGGTGCGCAGTGCGGCGAGCGTCATATCCCGCAGGACGCGACGTGCGCGTGCCGGCGAAGCTGGGTTGGCGCTGTGAGGGGTCGAGTTGATCAGACCGAAAGTGGCATGCGCTTTGATGCGGGCATCCGCCTGGTCGAGCTGGGGATCGAGTTGCTCGAGGACTCCGACCCACACCTCGACGTACTTGCGCTGCGTTTGGCGCACCTGTCGACGCGCGTCGGCCGGCAGGCTTTCGAGGTCGCGGTCCTGGATGCGGATCAGGTCCGGCTCGCCGAGCGCGAAGTCGAGGTGGAACTCCACCAGTGCGTCGAGAGCGGCGCTCGGTGAGTCCGCTGCCTCCGCTGCCGCAGAACCGCCTTCGTGGAGGCGCGTGCTGATGCCGACGAGAAGTTCCACGAGGACGGCATCCTTGTTGGGGAAATGCCGGTACACGGCCGGGCCGCTGATACCGACGGCCGCGCCGAGGTCTTCGAGTCGCACACTCACGAATCCGCGTTCGGCGATCAACCGTGCGGCGGCATCCAAGAGCTGACGACGACGGTCGGCCTTCATCTGATCGCGTCGCGTCGGAGCTGCTACCTGCTCAGAGGTCATTCTCTCGATCTTTCTTCGCTTGTGTTCTGGACAACTCAGTTAATCATAGTTAATCTAGTTTCAGTTATCGAGCATTAACTCATGGCGAAGGCGGCGGGATGACTCCCAGTGGAATCACGCAAGGATCGGGCTACCGGTCCGATCACACCGTTCTGGTGGACGAACTGAAGAAGAAACTGGCGCAAGCAGCGCTGGGTGGCAACGAGCGCTCTCGCGAGCGCCACGTGAGCAGAGGGAAACTGCTGCCGCGAGATCGCGTCGACTCGCTGCTCGACCAGGGCAGCCCGTTCCTCGAGTTGTCGCCGCTGGCGGCCAACGGCCTGTACGACGACGAGTGCCCCGGCGCCGGCGTCATCACCGGTATCGGCCGTGTGTCGGGCCGGGAGTGCGTCATCGTTGCCAATGACGCAACGGTCAAGGGCGGCACGTACTACCCGATGACGGTGAAGAAGCACCTGCGCGCGCAGGAAGTTGCGCTGCAGAACAACCTTCCATGCATCTACCTCGTCGACTCCGGCGGCGCCTTCCTGCCGCGCCAGGACGAGGTCTTCCCGGACCGTGAGCACTTCGGCCGGATCTTCTACAACCAGGCGACCATGAGTGCCAAGGGGATTCCCCAGATCGCCGCAGTTCTCGGTTCGTGCACCGCGGGCGGCGCCTACGTGCCCGCGATGAGCGACGAAGCAGTGATCGTCCGCAACCAGGGCACCATCTTCCTCGGCGGCCCGCCGCTGGTGAAGGCAGCCACCGGTGAGATCGTGACGGCGGAAGAGCTCGGCGGCGGCGACCTGCACTCCAAGGTTTCCGGCGTCACCGACCACCTGGCCGAGGACGACCGCGACGCACTTCGTATCGTGCGCAACATCATTGCCACGCTCGGCCCCCGCTCCGAGCGCCCGTGGGACGTCATCTCCACGGTTCCGCCTGTCGCAGATCAAAGCGAACTCTACGACGTCGTCCCGACCGATCCTCGTACTCCGTACGACGTGCACGAGGTGATCACCAAGCTCGTCGACGGTGGCGCGTTCCAGGAGTTCAAGGCTGAATACGGCAAGACGCTCGTCACCGGTTTCGCGCACATCGAGGGCCACCCGGTCGGCATCATCGCCAACAACGGCGTTCTCTTCGGCGAATCCGCCATGAAGGGAGCACATTTCATCGAACTGTGCGACAAGCGCAGTGTGCCGCTGCTGTTCCTGCAGAACATCGCGGGCTTCATGGTGGGACGCGACTACGAGGCCGGCGGCATCGCCAAGCACGGCGCCAAGATGGTCACGGCAGTTGCGTGTGCACGGGTCCCCAAGCTGACGGTTGTCATCGGCGGCTCGTACGGCGCCGGCAACTACTCCATGTGTGGACGCGCGTATTCGCCTCGCTTCCTGTGGATGTGGCCGAACGCGCGCATCTCGGTCATGGGCGGCGAGCAGGCAGCTTCGGTGCTCTCGACGGTTCGTAGCGAGCAGCTCGACAGCGCGGGCAATCCATGGTCGGCCGAGGATGAAGAGTCGTTCAAGGCGCCGATCCGTGAGCAGTACGAGGCTCAGGGCAATCCGTACTACTCCACTGCGCGGCTGTGGGATGACGGTGTCATCGATCCCGCAGATACCAGAACTGTTCTCGGCCTGGCCCTTTCGGTGTGCGCAAACGCACCGATCGAGCCGGTCTCCTACGGCGTCTTCCGGATGTGAGCGAAATGACTGAGTTGCGCACTATCGATACTGTTCTCGTGGCCAACCGCGGTGAGATCGCGGTTCGCGTGATCCGCACGTTGCGTGAATTGGGAATTCGCAGCGTCGCCGTCTACAGCGACGCCGATGCGAATGCTCGCCACGTCCGCGAGGCCGACACTGCCGTCAACATCGGACCGGCCGCGGCGCGTGAAAGCTACCTCGTCATCGACAAGGTGATCGACGCTGCCAAGTCCACCGGTGCTCAGGGTATTCACCCCGGTTACGGCTTCCTGTCGGAGAACTCGGCGTTCTCGGCTGCTTGCGCGGCCGCCGGAATCGCCTTCCTCGGCCCCTCCGAGCGGGCTATCGAGGTGATGGGCGACAAGATCACCGCGAAGAACGCGGTTGCCGCGTTCGACGTGCCGGTGGTCCCGGGTATCGCTCGTCCGAACCTGACCGACGAAGAACTGATCGCAGCAGCCGAGGACATCGGCTACCCGGTGTTGGTCAAGCCTTCGGCCGGCGGCGGTGGCAAGGGAATGCGTCTGGTCGAGGATCCGGCCAATCTGGCCGAGGCTCTTCGCAGTGCCCGCCGTGAGGCCGCGTCGTCGTTCGGCGACGACACCCTGTTCCTCGAGCGATTCGTCCTGCGGCCCCGGCACATCGAGGTCCAGGTTCTCGCCGACCAGCACGGCAACGTCGTTCACCTCGGTGAGCGCGAATGCAGCCTGCAGCGGCGTCACCAGAAGGTCATCGAAGAGGCTCCGTCGCCGCTGCTCGATCAGGTGACCCGTGACCGGATCGGCGCGGCAGCGTGCAACACCGCTCGAAGCGTCGATTACACCGGCGCCGGCACCGTGGAGTTCATCGTCTCCGCCGACAAGCCGGACGAGTTCTTCTTCATGGAGATGAACACCCGCCTGCAGGTCGAGCATCCCGTCACCGAAATGGTGACCGGACTGGATCTGGTCGAATGGCAGGTCCGTGTGGCAGCGGGAGAGAAGTTGGCCTTCTCCCAGAGCGACATCACGCTGACCGGGCACGCCATCGAAGCTCGTGTGTACGCGGAGGATCCGGGCCGTGGATTCCTGCCGACCGGCGGCCGCGTCGTCGATCTGGTCGAGCCGTCAGGTTCCGGCGTGCGCGTCGATTCCGGACTGCTCGCAGGCACCGTCGTCGGCAGTGACTACGACCCGATGCTCAGCAAAGTCATCGCCCATGCTCCCGACCGCGCAGGCGCACTGCGCAAACTCGATCGCGCACTCGGTGACACCGCAGTGCTCGGAGTCGTGACCAACATCGAGTTCGCACGATTCCTCCTCGCTGATCCGGATGTGATCGCGGGCAACCTCGACACCGGTCTGCTCGATCGTCGCGTCGAAGACTTTGTCGCAGCCGACGCCTCCGACGAGGTTCTCATTGCTGCCGCGGCGTATCGCTGGCTCTCGCGATGGACAACTTCGGAATCCGTTGATCCCTGGGACGTCCCGAGTGGGTGGCGCGTCGGAACTCCCGCTCCGACCAGCATCAGGCTCGCCGCCGGCACCCGAACGTCGCACGTTGCGATCGTCGGCGTTCCCGCGGATGCAAAGGTCGAGGTCGAAGGTTCACAGTCGCGCGCATTCAGCGCGACCCTGACGGGATCCGAACTGGCGGTAGTCATCGACGGACGCCGACGCACGTTTGTCGTCGCCGAGACCGATGGTGGTCTGTGGCTGGCAGGCGGCGGAACCTGGCACGTGCGCGAGGTTGCCGAAGTCAGCGTTCGCGGTGAGGACAAGCACGCCGGTGACGCCGAAATCGCCAGCCCCATGCCCGGTGCCGTCATCGCAGTCAACGTCGAGAACGGCGCGGCAGTGAGCGCGGGACAACCACTCGTCGTGGTCGAGGCCATGAAGATGGAGCACTCCTTGACATCCCCGATCGACGGGATCGTGGAAGTGCTTGTCCGTCAGGGCGATCAGGTGATGGTGGATCAGGTTCTGGCCCGCGTGGTACCTGTCACGGACGAAGAGACTGCAGAAGTAAAGACCGAGAACACGACGCAGAAGGAAGACGCCTGATGTCCGATTACCTTGCCACCGGAGCGCTTCCGGACGAATACCAGCAGCTCGCCAAGACGGTTGCGGACTTCGCGAAGACCGTAGTGGCACCGGTTGCTGCCGAGCACGACGCCAACCACACCTTCCCGTACGAGGTAGTGGCCGGGATGGCCGACATGGGACTGTTCGGCCTGCCGTTTCCCGAGGAGTATGGCGGAATGGGCGGCGACTACTTCGCACTCTGCCTGGCGCTCGAAGAGCTGGGCAAGGTCGACCAGAGCGTCGCGATCACTCTCGAAGCTGGTGTGTCCCTTGGGGCCATGCCGATCTACCGTTTCGGTAACGAGGCACAGAAGCAGGAGTGGCTTCCGCAGCTCACCAGCGGCAAGTCGTTGGCTGCCTTCGGCCTGACCGAACCCGGTGCGGGTAGCGACGCCGGCGGAACCAAGACCACCGCGAAGTTCGACAGCGGTGAGTGGATCATCAACGGCAACAAGCAGTTCATCACCAACTCGGGCACCGACATCACCAAGCTCGTGACGGTCACCGCGGTCACGGGTGTCAAGGACGGCGGCAAGAAGGAGATCTCGACGATCCTCGTGCCGACCACGACGCCCGGCTTCACGGCCGAACCGGCGTACAACAAAGTCGGTTGGAACGCATCCGACACCCATCCGCTCACGTTCGCCGATGTTCGTGTCCCCGAAGAGAATCTGCTCGGTGAGCGCGGCCGCGGCTACGCAAACTTCCTGCGCATCCTCGACGAAGGCCGCATCGCGATTTCCGCGTTGAGCGTCGGTGCCGCCCAGGGCTGTGTCGACGAGTCGATCAAGTACGCCAAGGAACGCGAGGCGTTCGGTCGCCCCATCGGACACAACCAGGCCATCGCGTTCAAGATCGCGCGTATGGAGGCTCGTGCCCACGTCGCACGTACCGCGTACTACGACGCGGCCGCACTCATGTTGTCGGGCAAGCCGTTCAAGAAGCAGGCGTCCATCGCCAAGCTCATCTCCTCCGAAGCTGCCATGGACAATGCCCGCGACGCCACCCAGATCCACGGCGGATACGGCTTCATGAACGAGTACGCCGTCGCGCGCCACTACCGTGACAGCAAGATCCTCGAAATCGGTGAGGGAACCACCGAGGTGCAGTTGATGCTCATCGCCCGTGAGGCAGGGTTGTGACGAACCCCAAGAAGATCACTCAGCGCGGGCTCTGGTTCGAGGAGTTCGAGGTCGGCGCGATCTACGAGCATCGCCCAGGCCGGACCGTGACCGAGGCTGACAACGTCCTGTTCACGACTTTGACGATGAACACGCAGGCGTTGCATCTCGATGCCGCGTACAGCGAGGACACTCAATTCGGTGTGCGGCTGGTCAATTCGATGTTCACCCTGTCGACCATCGTCGGCCTGTCCGTCGCGCAGTTGACGCAGGGCACCATCGTGGCGAACCTCGGTTTCTCCGAGATCAGCTTCCCGAAGCCGCTCTTTCACGGCGACACCTTGTATGCCGAGACGCTCATCGCGGACAAGCGCGAGTCGAAGAGCCGTCCAGGTGAAGGCATCGTGACGCTCGTGCACACCGGGCGTAACCAGCACGGTGACGTCGTCGCACTGGCCACGCGCAAGACACTGGTGCAACTGCGTCCGGCAGAGGTGTCCTCATGACATGGACACCGCCGGGGCCGGCGTGGTTGTTCTGCCCGGCGGATCGTCCCGAGCGCTATGCGAAGGCCGCGGCTGTTGCCGACGTCGTGATCCTCGATCTCGAAGACGGTGTGGCTCCGGCCGACAAGGAAGCCGCACGTGCAGCCCTGATCGACACGCCTCTCGATCCGGAGCGGACGGTCGTGCGCGTCAATCCGGTCGGTACACCTGATCACGAACTCGATCTGATCGCGCTGGACGGCACACACTATTCGCGTCTCATGCTGTCCAAGTGCGAATCGGCCGAGGACGTCCTCTCGCTCGCACCGGCGGACGTGGTTGCACTCGTCGAGTCCCCGCGAGGAGCCCTCGCCGTGGCCGACATCGCGCTTGCTGCGAACGCCATCGGTGTCATGTGGGGAGCCGAGGATCTTGTGGCCGGTCTCGGCGGTAATTCGAGCAGGCACCCGAACGGTTCGTACCGCGACGTTGCCAAGCACGTCCGATCGACGTCTCTCCTGGCTGCGAAGAGCTACGGCCGGTTGGCTGTCGATTCCGTTTATCTCGATATCAAGGACCTCGTAGGCCTGGGCGTCGAGTCCGCTGATGCTGTCGCAGTCGGCTTCGACGTGAAGGTTGCGATCCACCCGAGTCAGGTCGAGGTCATCCGTGGTGCCTTCGCACCTTCTGAAAAAGAGATCGACTGGGCCACACGAGTGCTTGCCGCGGTGTCTACTGAACGTGGTGTGTTCGCGTTCGAGGGCAAGATGGTCGACGCTCCCGTTCTTCGTCACGCCGAGAAGCTTCTTCACCGAGCCGGAATCTTTCAGCAGAAGGAGAACTAACGGATGAGCAAAGTCGTGAATACGGCAGCTGAGGCAGTTGCCGACATCGCGAGCGGATCCAGGCTCGCAGTGGGCGGCTTCGGGCTGTGCGGTATTCCCGACGCACTGATCGCGGCGATCGCCGACGGCGACGCCACCGATCTCGAGGTGTTCTCCAACAACTGCGGTGTCGACGACTACGGTCTCGGCATTCTGCTCGGCGCGCACCGGATCGCGAGGGTGACGGCGTCGTACGTGGGGGAGAACAAGGAGTTCGCGCGCCAGTATCTCGCCGGTGAGCTCGAAGTGGAGTTGACGCCGCAGGGGACGCTGGCCGAGCGGCTGCGAGCTGGCGGTACCGGCATCCCGGCGTTCTACACTCCGGCCGGCGTCGGCACACCGATCGCCGAGGGCGGCTTGCCGTGGCGATACAACCCGGACGGTTCGATCGCCGTGGCGTCGCCACCGAAGGCGACGGCAGTGTTCGGTGGCCGCACGTATGTATTGGAAGAGGCGATCACCGCTGACTTCGCGCTCGTGCACGCGGACTACGGCGACACCGAAGGAAATCTCGTCTTCAACAAGACGGCGATGAACTTCAACCCGCTTGCTGCCATGGCCGGCCGGATCACCATCGCGCAGGTGGAGAACCTCGTCGAGCCGGGCGACATCGACCCCGCACACGTGCACCTACCTGGTGTGTTCGTCGCGCGGGTCGTGCACACAGGCCCACAGGAGAAGCGGATCGAGAAGCGGACCGTCTCAGGGGGTACCAAGTGAGCAGCGCAGAGGAAACTCGTATCGGTTGGACCCGCCACGAGATGGCCGCTCGCGCTGCTGCCGAGATGCGGCCGGGTGAGTACGTCAACCTCGGTATCGGCCTGCCGACGCTGATCCCCAGTTACTTGCCCGAGGGTGTCAAGGTGGTCCTGCACAGCGAGAACGGCATCCTCGGTACCGGACCGTATCCGACCGATGATCAGGTCGATGCCGACCTCATCAATGCAGGTAAAGAAACCGTCACTGTCAATCCTGGTGCCGCGTTCTTCGACTCGGCCCTCTCGTTCGGGATGATCCGCGGCGGCCACATCGACACCGCGGTGCTCGGCGGGATGCAGGTGTCGAAGACGGGTGACCTCGCCAACTGGATGGTCCCCGGCAAGATGGTCAAGGGCATGGGCGGGGCGATGGACCTGGTCCACGGTGCCCGCCGCGTCATCGTCGTGATGGAGCACACCGATCGCGACGGAAACCCCAAGATCGTCGAGGCGTGCACCCTGCCGCTTACCGGGCAGGGCGTCGTCCACCGGATCATCACCGACCTGGCAGTGCTGGACGTCACCGCGGAGGGGCTGGAGCTTGTGGAGTTGGCTCCGGGTGTCAGTCGCGAACACCTGCAGAGTGTGACGGGTGTAACCGTGTCTTGAGAGCCGCGAAGTCCTCGGACTCGAAACGCGCCGATCAATGATCGGCGCGTTTTCGCGTCTGGATGTCGGAGGTCAGAGCTACCCTGTGGTGAAGTGGACAATTCCGGCAATTGTTTCGACCTTCTTGTCTCGACCTGTGGGGATGGGAGTCCGAATGGAGCGGGTAGATTGTTCAAGTCGGCGCAATCGAGAATCGGCGACTTTCTGGCACGGTTCGACGGTGCTGCACTCTCGAACATTGTCGACGAGAACGGATCGAAGGGGGATGAAGTCAGGACGTCGGGAGTTCCCGGACATGGGGGCGAATCCGGAGCGTCGTGACGGGGGCGGCTGTAACAATCCGTAGCGAGGAACTCGATATGTCGGTGTGGCTTTGTCGTGCCTTTGACACATCAGAGACAATGGGTGGTTCTGGCTCGCGGCAGGTTGGCGAGATCGGTAGTCGCGTGAACCGGACGTTCGATTCACGCGGGTGCGCAATGGTGTGGAAGAGAGGCTGTGGGCGTGAATTCGCTGGGTAACGGAGAACTGGGGAGCGGCAAGCCGGAGGTCGGCAGCTCGCCGGAAGACGTTCAGCGATCAGGCGCATTCCCACTCTCGGCTGCGCAGCTCGGCATGTGGTTCGCTCAGCACCTTGATCCCAGTGTGCCAGTCAACATTGCACAGTACGTCGAACTCCGTGGACCGCTTCAATTGGAGGTGCTCCGCGAAGCAACTGCGACTGCCGGACTCGAGATCGGATCGGCATTCGTTCGCATCTTCGAGGTGAACGCTCAACCGTTCCAGCAGGTGGATCCGAACCTCGAGGCTCCGCTCGGCTTCGTCGACGTCCGGGGCGAGCCGGATCCGCTCGAGGCCGCGATGCGTTGGATGCGCACCGATCGCAGTCGACCCATCGACATGCTGACCGATCGGTTGATCGCGGCGACCGTCGTCCAACTCGGCGACGACCGATTCTTTTGGTACACACGTGTCCACCACACGATTCTCGACGGGCTCGGTGCATCGACCTTCGTCAACAGAGTTGCGGAACTGTATTCAGCACTTGTCGCGAATACAGAGCCGGTACCCAGTCAAGCATCCGACCTTCGCAAGGTCTACGACGCGGAGATCAAGTATCGGAATTCGAGCCGTTTCGAGGCCGACCGAGAGTATTGGGCCGAGCGCATTGCCGGGCTCGGCGAAACGACCAGCCTGGCCGGTCGATCGGCTCCGCCGGCCCCTCGCAGTCGAATCGAGTCAGCTGCTCTCAGCCACCAGGTCGGGCAGCGGCTCACCGATTTTCTCGAACGTGAAGAGGTCACGGTCGCGAGCGCGGTGATCGCGGCCTTCGGCGCATACCTCGCACAGATGACCGGTAGCGAGCGTGTTGCACTGAGTCTGCCTGTTTCGGGCCGTACGACCGCCGTACTTCGGCGATCGGGCGGAATGGTCTCCAACGTCGTTCCGCTGCGATTCGACATATCGCCGTCGACAACGGTCAAAGGATTGCTCAGCTCGGTTGCTACAGAGGTATCCGGCGCACTCCGTCATCAGTTGTATCGCCACGAGGACATGATTCGGGACGGCGAATTCGTTCCGGGCCAGGGCGCTTTCTTCGGGCCTTGGGTCAACATCATGCTGTTCTCGTCGGAACTGCAGTTCGGCCCGATGGTCGGTGAACTGCATATCTTGTCGACCGGACTCATCGAAGATCTCGGTGTCAACATCTACCGAAGCGTCGGAGACTCGCGTACGCACATCGACTTCGAGTCGAATCCCAACCTCTACACTCCGCATCAGGCGCAGCAGAATCACCTACGGTTCATCGATTTCTTCGAAAAGTTCGTATCCGCGCCGTCGTACCAGCGGGTGTGGGACATCCCGGTCGCCACTGAAGACGAACGGCGACAGATCGCCGGCTGGAACGAGACGCAGTCCCTAGTGCCGGCACGAACGTTGATCCAGGAATTCGATCGTCAGGTTTCCGAGACACCCGGCGCCACGGCGTTGGTGTATGAGGGTGCGACATTGACGTACGCGGAGTTCGATGCGCGCGTAAACCGGCTTGCCAGGAAACTCATCACGATGGGTGTTGGTCCCGAATCTCTTGTCGGGCTTTCGATTCGACGCTCGTTCGACCTGATCATCGGAATGTACGCCATCGTCAAAGCCGGTGGCGCCTGGGTTCCGGTCGACCCTGATCATCCGGCAGATCGAACCGCCTACATTCTCGAATCCGCCCGCCCGGTCTGTGTGCTGACGACGGCACGTGACGCGGTCGACTTCCCGGTCGGCACGACTTTCCTCGAGATCGATGTCGTAGATCTGAGTCTGCTGGGCGACAGGCCCGTCAGAGATCATGAGCGTCTGGCGCCGGTACGGGCGGACAACACCGCCTACGTGATATACACGTCAGGATCGACCGGGCGACCTAAGGGTGTCGCGGTCACCCACGCTGCCATCAACAACCAGTTGCAGTGGATGAATACCGAGTACGAACTCGGTGCGAACGACGTTTATCTGCAGAAGACTGCAACGACCTTCGACGTGTCGCTATGGGGGTTCTTCATGCCGTTGCATGTCGGCGCCTCGATGGTGATAGCGACCCCTGACGGTCACCGTGATCCGATGTACGTGGCCGACAAGATCGTCGAACATGGCGTGACCATAACGGATTTCGTTCCGTCAATGCTCACTTTGTTCACTTCGAATGCACCTGCGGGTTCGTGTGACTCCCTCAGGCACGTCTTTGTGATCGGCGAAGCGCTCCCGCCTGAAACCGCTTCGGCGTTTCGCGATCTGTCCAGCGCAGGGCTGCACAACCTGTATGGACCGACAGAGGCGGCAGTGTCGGTCACCTACTACGAAAGTGGTAGCCAGGACACTGTTTCGGTTCCGATCGGTATCCCCGAGTGGAACACCCAGGCTCACGTCCTCGACGCACATCTGCATCCGACTCCGATCGGGCAGCCCGGAGAGTTGTATCTTTCGGGAATTCAGTTGGCGCGGGGATACGTCGGTCGTCCGGACATCACCTCCGACAGATTTGTGGCCGCACCTTTCGGTGAACCCGGCGAAAGAATGTATCGCACCGGCGATTTGGTCCGTTGGCGTGAGGACGGCAATCTCGACTACATCGGGCGCACCGACTTTCAGGTGAAGTTCCGCGGGCAACGGATCGAATTGGGTGAGATCGAGACGGTTCTGGCGGCTCACCCCGGCGTCACGCAGGCAGTTGTACTCGTTGTCGGCACGCCGACGGGAGATCAGTTGGTCGGATACCTGGTGGCCGTCCCGGGGACCGCTGTCGTTCAGTCCGACCTCATGGAATTCGCGGGCCTGTCCCTTCCGTCGTACATGGTTCCCGCCTCGCTCATGATTCTCGACGCTCTGCCTCTCAATACGAGCGGCAAACTGGACCGAGCAGCGTTGCCCGATCCGGTCTTCGCGAGCGCGAAGGAGTATCGGGCGCCGCGAACGGAAACCGAACGCATTGTTGCCGCGGTGTTCGCGGAGGTCCTCGAGGTGGAAGAAGTCGGTATCGACGACGACTTCTTCGATCTCGGCGGAAATTCCTTGGTGGCAACCAAACTCGTCACGCGAGTGGGAACGCTTCTGGATGTGCAGATGGGGGTGCGGGATCTCTTCGAATCGTCGACGGTGACCGCCCTCGCAGCACGCGCGGAGGCATCGGTGGGAAAGACCCGCGCGGCGCCGGCACTCGTGGCCGGAGAACGCCCGGATGTTCTCCCGCTGTCACTTGCACAGCGACGCATGTGGTTTCTCAATCGATTCGATTCCGATTCGGGCACGTACAACCTTCCGTTTTCCGTTCGTCTGTCCGGATCGGTCAGCGTTGCAGCACTGGAACACACCTTTGCGGACCTGATCAGCCGTCACGAGTCATTGCGCACGATCTACCCGGAAATCAGCGGAGACGCACAGCAAATCGTCTTGCCGGCTGAGCAGGTTCTCCGCGACCTCGAACTTGCCCCGGTTCAGGTCACCGAATCAGGATTGACGGGATACCTGTACGAATTTGCTCGTCGCGGATTCGACGTGACTCGCGAGGTCCCCTTCCGGGTCGCACTCGTATCTGTCGGAACCGAAGATCACGTCCTCGTGATGGTGTTGCATCACATTGCGGCAGATGGACTTTCGTTCGGTCCTCTCGCCCGCGACATCATGGTTGCCTACACAGCCCGGGTAGACGGGACGACACCGGTGTTGCCTCCGATGGAGGTGCAGTACGCCGACTACGCGCTGTGGCAACGCGAGGTCCTCGGCTCCGAAGACGATTCGAACTCGGAAGTGTCGCGCCAGATTCAGTTCTGGAAGGAAACGCTGACAGGCACGCCTGAACAGTTGGAGTTGCCGACGGACCGGCCGCGGCCTGCTGTTGCGAGCTATCGAGGTGCCAAGCACCGGTTCGTCGTGGAAGCGGATACCTACCGCAAACTCGTCGATCTCGGCCGCTCAGTCAACGCGTCCCCGTACATGGTCACGCAGGCGGCATTCACGATTCTGATGAGCAGACTCAGCGGCTCGTCGGACATCGCCATCGGTTCACCGATCGCGGGGCGCGGTCACAAATCGCTCGACACTGTTATCGGGATGTTCGTCAATACCTTGGTCTTGCGTACCGAGGTCAACGCCGCCGAGTCGTTCGCGGCCTTCCTGACACGGGTACGCGACGTGGATCTGAGTGCTTTTGCGCATTCGGGTGTTCCGTTCGAGCGCTTGGTCGAGGTGCTCAATCCGGCCCGTTCCCAGACGCGCCACCCCATCATTCAAGTTGTGCTGAGTACCGAGGTGTCCGGTCCGCGAGAGCTGGATTTTGCCGGGATCAGCGCTGTCGCAACTGAACTCGACATTCCCATCGCCAAATTCGATCTGCAGTTGACGCTGTCGGAAACATTCGTCTCCCCGGATGTGCATGGCGATACCCACGCCGTGTTCGAATATGCGACAGACCTTTTCGACGCATCGACCGTCGAACGGTTCGCGGAACGCTTCCTGCGAATCCTGGATCAGGTTGTCGCCGACCCGGCTGTCCGCATTGGAGACGTGGAGATCCTCGACGCCGTCGAACGCCGGACTCTGACGGCAATTCGGGGTGCCGCCCCGGCCTCGGGGACACTGGCCTCGATTCTGGAAAGCGCGGCGGCCCAGGCGCCTGACGCTGTTGCATTGCGGTTCCGCGGTGATTCGGTGACATACCGTGAGCTGGACGCGCGATCGTCGCAACTTGCACGTCTGATGATCGCCGAGGGGATCGGGACGGAAGATCGAGTGGCGATCGCTATCGCGCGTTCGGTCGAATCGGTGGTCGGGTGGTGGGCGGTCGCCAAGACCGGTGCTGCCTTTGTCCCGGTGGATCCTGCCTATCCCTCCGAGCGCATCGTCCACATGGTGACCGACGTGAACGCAACCGTTGGTCTGACAGTTGAATCGGTTGCCGACGATCTGCCGGCCGTGGTCGCCTGGTGGGCGATCGACAGTGCCGGTGTGCGTGAGCGTTTGGACGAGCTCACGGATACACCGATCCTGGAATGCGATCGCATTCGCGAATTGCGTCCGCTGAACGCCGCGTACGTGATTTACACCTCGGGAACCACAGGTCTTCCGAAGGGGGTCGTCGTTCCCAACTCGGGAGTTGCGAACTTCTGCGAGGTCCAGATCGAGCGGTACGGACTCGACTCCGACACCAGAGCTCTTCACTTCGCATCGCCGAGCTTCGACGCGTCGGTCCTGGAGTTGTTGTTGGCCTTCGGTGCCGGATCGACCATGGTTGTAGTGCCGCCCGATATCTACGGCGGCGTCGAACTCGCAAATCTGATCCGCGACGAGAGGGTCACGCACGCCTTCGTCACCCCGTCTGCGTTGGCCTCGGTCGACCCGACCGGGCTGAAAGATTTCCGAGTGGTCATAGCAGGCGGGGAAGCGGTTCCCGCGGAGTTGGTGTCTCGGTGGGCCGAAGGACGCGCGTTCCACAATGGATACGGCCCCACCGAGACGACCATTATGTCGAACATCAGTGCCCCGTTGACGATTCGCGATCGAGTTACCATCGGTGGCCCGGTGCGTGGAATGTCGGCGTTGGTACTCGATGCGAGTCTCGAGCCCGTTCCGGTGGGTGTGACGGGTGAGCTCTATCTTTCGGGTGCTCAGGTATCGAGGGGTTATCACGCGAACCCGGGTCTCACGGCCGGCCGTTTCGTCGCGGACCCGTTCAGCAGCACCGCAGGGCGTATGTATCGCACCGGAGACGTCGTGCGTTGGACCAGGGATCTCGATATCGAGTATGTCGGTCGAAGCGACTCGCAGGTCAAGATTCGCGGTTTCCGCATCGAACTGGGCGAAGTGGAAACTGTGCTCGCGCGCGCCGAGGGCGTCGCGCAGGCCGTGGCTGTCGTCCGGTCGGACGAACGATTCGGCGCCAGACTGGTCGCCTACGTGGTGCCTGTCAGTGGAGCAGTTCTGTCGGCCGAAAACGTCCTCGCATCGGCGGCAGAATTCCTCACCGGTTACATGGTCCCCGATGCAGTGGTCGTCATCGATTCGTTGCCGTTGACGGTGAACGGCAAACTTGATCGAAATGCGTTGCCGGATCCGGTATTCGAGGAGCGTGAGTTTCGGGCGCCGACGACCGTCGTCGAGCAGATCGTCTCCCGGGTGTTCTCCGACGTCCTCGGACTCGATCAGGTCGGCCTCGACGACGACTTCTTCGAACTCGGCGGAAACTCGCTGATCGCGACGCAGGTTGCGGCTAGGTTGGGCGACGCGCTCAACGCGACTGTTGCGGTTCGTGTTCTTTTCGAAGCGTCGACAGTCGAAGCACTCGCCTCGCGCGTCGAATCACATGTGGACGGTGGATCACGCACACCGCTGGCGGCGGGGAAGCGTCCTGAAAGTGTTCCGCTGTCATTGGCTCAGCAGCGCATGTGGTTCCTGAATCGTTTCGATCCGGATTCGGCCGCGTACAACATCACCTTCGGGTTGCGGTTGGTCGGCGCGCTCGACACTGCGGCCCTCGCCGCAGCAGCCGTCGACGTGGTTGATCGACATGAGGTGTTGCGCACCATATATCCGGAGATCAACGGCGCACCAAATCAAGTCGTCTGCACGTCCGAAGAAGTCCAGATCGCATTGGTCCCGATTGGGATCGACCGAGCTGATGTCAACACTGCAGTCTCGGCGGTCGGCTCGCGTGGATTCGATCTGACACGTGAGTTCCCGATCCGCATGGAGCTGTTCCAGATCGCCGACAACGAGCACGTGCTCGCGATCTCGGTCCACCATATTTCGGCCGACGGATGGTCCCTGGGGCCGCTCGCGCGTGACGTGATGACTGCCTATGTGTCACGCAGTTCGGGTGACGCACCCGGCTGGGAGCCGCTCGAGGCGCAGTACGCCGATTACGCGTTGTGGCAACGAGACCTGCTTGGTTCGGCGGATGACGCTGGTTCTCTGATGTCCGATCAGATCGAATTCTGGAAGCAGACGTTGACCGGAGCGCCGGATCAACTGGAACTACCCCTCGATCACCCCCGCCCGCCTGCGCAGTCCTTCCGCGGCGCTCGCACTCGCTTCGAGATTCACGGCGACGTACGTCGAGCGCTCGATGCCCTTGCACGTGAGCACAATGCAACGCTGTTCATGGTCATGCATTCAGCCCTGGCGATTCTCTGCTCGCGGCTGAGCGGCTCCCGCGACGTCGTCTTGGGCACGCCGGTGGCAGGGCGCGGTGAACGTGTACTCGACGACATGGTCGGAATGTTCGTGAACACACTGGTGCTCCGGACCGCCGTGGATCCGGAAATTTCGTTCGCGGATCTCCTCGATCGCTCGTCTCAGATGTCGCTCGATGCATTCGCCCACGCGGATGTGCCGTTCGAGACTCTCGTCGACGCTCTCAACCCGGATCGAACCCAATCTCGACATCCGATCTTTCAGGTTGTTCTCTCGTTCCAGAACCTGGCGCATACCAGCTTCGAGCTGCCTGGACTCGAGGTAGAGACCACTGAGATCGACACGGCAACAGCAAAGTTCGATCTGGAGTTGGCTCTGTCGGAGATCGGCGACGGTCACAGTAACGGAATGCTGGCCGAGTTCACGTACGCCACCGACTTGTTCGACGCGCAGTCGATCGAAGCGTTTGCCGAACGATTCGTGCGAATCCTGCACCAGGTGGTTGCCGACCCGAAACGCACGATCGGCGACGTCGAGATACTGTCCTCCGACGAGCGTCGCTCGCTCACGAGCGTGCGTGGCGGTGCGGAGGTTTCCGGCACCTTGGCCGAAATCCTCTCGCGCGCGGCTTCGGTCGACGCGGACGCGATCGCCGTGCGATTCGATGGCCGATCGCTCACGTACGGAGAACTCGACGATCGTTCCTCTCGCATTGCGCGAATTCTGATCGAAGACGGAGTCGGTCCGGAAGACCGGGTCGTTGTTGCCATCGCACGTTCTGTCGAGTCGGTTGTCGCCTGGTGGGGAATCGCGAAGTCGGGTGCCGCTTTTGTTCCCGTGGATCCGGCGTACCCGTCGGAGCGCATCGTGCACATGGTTCGCGATTCCGGTGCCGTTCTCGGGTTGTCGACCGCTGCCAGCATCGGTTCGCTCCCGGCGGAGCTTTCCTGGGTCGCCATCGACGATCCGACCGTTTCCGCGCGCTGCGCGCGTGTTTCGGGTGCCCCCGTGTCTAATTCCGAACGGATTCGTCCGCTCGATCACCGTCACCCCGCTTACGTCATCTACACCTCCGGAACTACCGGCTTGCCCAAGGGCGTGACGATCCAGAACGCCGGTGTCGCCAATTTTGCGGCAGTTCAGATCGAACGCTTCGGTCTTACTGCTGACGCCGTGACCCTGCATTTCGCATCCCCCAGTTTTGATGCTTCGGTACTCGAATTGCTGATGGCGTTCGGGGCCGGATCTCGGATGGTCGTCGTTTCGCCTTCCGTGTACGGCGGCGCCGAGTTGGCGAGCATCCTTCGCGCCGAGAACGTCACACACGCTTTTGTGACACCCGCTGCGTTGGCGTCCGTCGATCCGATCGGGCTCGACGAACTTCGCGTCGTGGTTGTCGGTGGCGAGGCATGCTCACCGTCGTTGATCGCGGCATGGGCGCTCGAACTCCCCGACGGCCGCCGACGCGAATTCTTCAATGCTTACGGTCCCACCGAAGCCACGGTGGCGACGAACATCAGCACGGCCCTGACATCCGAGGACAGCGTCACTATCGGCGGTCCGGTCGACGGCCTGGCCGCGTACGTGTTCGACCAGCGTCTGCAACCTGTCCCTGTCGGAGTCGTGGGAGAGCTCTACGTCTCGGGAATCCAAATCGCACGTGGGTATCTCGATCAGTTCGGTCTCACCGCAACAAGATTCGTTGCAAATCCCTACGGCACTCCAGGTGAGAGGATGTACCGGACGGGTGACGTCGTCCGCTGGACGGATGATCGCGGTATCGAGTACGTGGGCCGTGGGGACTCACAGGTCAAGGTACGTGGATACCGAATCGAACTCGGTGAGATCGAGGCGGTCCTTCTGCGTGACTCCACGGTCTCGCAGGTGGTCGTGCGGGTGGTCGCGGACGATGTGCACGGTACCCGTCTGGTGGCGTACGTCGTGGCCGCGAGTGGCAGCGTCGTCGACCCTGACCGCGTGATCGATTCGGCGTCGGAATTCCTCGCCAAGTACATGCTTCCCGATATTGTCGTCGTACTCGACGCGATTCCGCTCACCACCGCCGGCAAGACCGACTTCGGTCGCCTGCCGATCCCGGAACTCCGTACTCGTGCGTTCCGTGCGCCGATCGATCCTGTCGAGCAGGCTGTCGCGCAGGTATTCGCGGATGTGCTGGGAGTACCACGTGTCGGCCTCGATGACGATTTCTTCGAACTGGGTGGAAACTCATTGATCGCCACTCGGGTTGCGGCGAGACTGGGCGAAGCCCTCGATACGTCGGTCCCCGTGAGAATCATGTTCGAAGCGTCCACGGTCGGTGCACTCGCGGAACGATTGGAATCGACGGTCGGGGACGGTGCGCGGCATGCACTCGTTCGGCAGGATCGACCTGATCGAATTCCGCTTTCACTTGCGCAGCAACGAATGTGGTTCCTCAATCGATTCGAACCCGAATCGACTGTCGACAACATTCCGCTGGCGCTTCGCATGAGCGGCTCGCTCGATGTGGATGCCTTGAGGCTCGCGATCTTCGACGTGGTCGATCGACACGAAGTTCTCCGGACGGTCTATCCGTCGCTCGACGGTGTGGGATTTCAGCGGATCACCTCGGGCGAAGACGAAACGCTCGAGTGGACCGTCGTCGAATCGTCATCTGCGGAGGTTTCGCAGGTGCTCACGGATTTCTTCTCCCGAGGGTTCGATCTGGTATCAGAGATTCCCTTCAGAGCCCGACTTCTCCGGGTGAGTGAGTCCGAGTGGATCTTGGCTGTAGCCATGCATCACATCGCGGCGGACGGCTTCTCGATGGGGCCGCTGGTCAGAGACGTGATGACTGCGTATGTGGCGCGATCACGGGGCACTGCCGCGGACTGGGCTCCGCTGGACATTCAGTATGCCGATTACGCCCTCTGGCAGCGCGCGGTTCTCGGCTCGGAGGACGACGCTGCGTCGCTGATGTCGCAACAGGTCGAGTACTGGCGGTCAAACTTGGCGGATCTGCCGGAGTTGCTCGAGCTTCCAATCGACCGTCCACGTCCTGCGGTTGCCTCCAACCGAGGTGCAGATTACCTGTCCACAATTCCGGCTGATGTGCACGGACAATTGAATCATATTGCAACGGAGAATAATTCGTCTCTGTTCATGGTCGTGCACGCGACTCTGGCTGTTGTTCTCTCACGACTGTCGGGTACCGGCGATCTTGCTGTGGGAACTCCGGTCGCAGGTCGAGGATCGCAGGTGCTCGACGATCTGGTCGGAATGTTCGTGAATACTCTCGTCCTGCGTTCGAAGGTCGATTCCGGTGCCACTTTCGCTGAATTGCTGGCCGAAATCCGCGAGACCGATCTCGGCGCCTTCGGTCACGCCGATGTGCCGTTCGAACGATTGGTGGAAATTCTCAACCCGGCTCGTTCCCAAGCTCGTTCGCCGCTTTTCCAGGTGATGTTGGCGTTCCAGAACATCGGAAGTAACGAGTTGGTTCTTCCGGGTGTATCGGTGGCTCCGGTAGAAATAGATCTGGAGTCGGCCAAGTTCGATCTGCAGCTGACTGTCACGGAACCTGCGGACCATACGGCCGGCGGTCTGTCGTTGACGTGGAACTATGCAACCGACTTGTTCGACGAGAGCACGATCGCTTCGTTCGCAGCGCGCTTCCGACAGGTCGTGGATCAGGTTGTTCAGGATTCCGGGGTCGTTGTCGGCGATCTCGAGCTGCTCTCGGCCACGGAGAAAGAACACATCGTCGATTGGACGAGCGGCGCGCCGGCGCCGGCCCGTTCGGCATCGTTGATCTCCGAGTTCGCTGCGGTGGTGGCGACTCGTCCGGACGCGTCTGCCGTGCTGTCGCGCGAGACCACGGTGACCTATGCCGAACTCGACGCCAAAAGCTCGGTCCTCGCCCACAAAATCATCGAATCCGGTGTACGGCCGGACGATGTCGTGGCGATAGTCCTCCCGCGCTCGATCGATTGGATTGTCGCGATGGTGGCGGTCTGGAAGGCCGGTGCCGCGTACGCGCCGGTTGATCCTGCCTATCCCGACGACCGCATCGAGATGATCCTGGAGGACACGGCAGCACGAACAGCGATCGTCGTAAACGAGCGGACACTGCCGGTTCCGTCGATTCGAGTGGATCGGATCGAACACACACCGGAGGAGTCTGTCCCGTCGTTGGAGGACCCGTGGAGTGCGCCCACATCCCTGGCGCACCTGGGCTATGTGATCTCCACGTCTGGTTCGACCGGCCGGCCGAAACCCACGATGGTGCCGATGGCCGGTATCGAGAACACCGTCCGTTGGTACCGCGGACAGGTGCCGCTCGGTGCCGGAATGCTCATAGCTTCCGCACCCGGATTCGACTTGACGCAGAAGAACGTGTGGGCAGCACTGAGTTCAGGTGCGGCAGTTCATCTGGCACCGGAAGGGTTCGAACCGGCCGAGGTGCTGGCAGCAGCGCAACCGGCCGACGTCCGGGTGGCAAACATGTCGCCGAGTGCATTCGAGGCATTGGTGGAGCACGATTCGGGTAGTGTCCTGACGGGCCTCGATGTCGTATTCCTCGGTGGAGAACCAATCAGGATCGATCGCATTGCGGCCCTGATGGATTCAGGAGTGTCCGTCGTCAACAGCTACGGTCCGACCGAGGCGTCAGACGTGGTGTCGTTCCAGATTGCGTCACGTGAGGACAGCGCCGGCGTGCCGATCGGCAGACCCGTCCCGGGAATCGATCTGTTCGTATTGGACGAACGACTCCATCCGGTCTCGGTGGGCGTGGCAGGCGAGTTGTACGTCGGGGGAGTAGGAGTCGGGCGCGGCTACGGTGGCCGGTTCGCCACCACTGCGGAGCGTTTCGTGGCGAATCCGAACGGACACAGTGGCGCCCGCATGTACCGCACCGGTGACCTGGCTCGGTGGAACAAGCACGGTGAACTCGAGTACGTCGGTCGAACCGACTTTCAGGTCAAGCTCCGGGGACAGCGAATCGAACTAGGCGAGATCGAGTCGGTGCTTTCGGCCCTCGATGCGGTTTCGGTGGCAATCGTGGTCCTGCATCACGACGACCTCCTCGGCGATCGACTGGTCGGGTACGTTGTCCCGGCACCGGGATTCGTCGTGGAAACCGCCGCAGTCAGGCGAGCTGCCGGGGAACGGTTGCCGGAGTACATGGTTCCGGCAAGCGTGATGGTGATCGACGCGGTGCCGCTCAATGCGAGTGGCAAGGTCGACCGGAAGGCGTTGCCATCTCCGATCTTCGAGGTTCGAGCGTTCCGCGCTCCGGAGTCGAGCGTCGAACAGACCGTGGCGCAGGTGTTCTCCGATGTACTCGGAGTGCCACAGGTGGGCTTGGACGACGATTTCTTCGAGCTCGGTGGAAACTCGTTGGTGGCAACACGCGTGTCTGCTCGTCTCGGGTCGACCTTGAATACGACGCTGGCCGTTCGCACCATCTTCGAAGCGTCGACGGTGGAGAGCCTTGCCGCTTCGCTCTCGTCACACATAGGCGACGCAACGCACGTGCCGTTGGTCGCGCAGGCGCGACCGGATCGTGTTCCGTTGTCTCTGGCGCAGCAGCGGATGTGGTTCCTGAACCGTTTCGACACCGATTCGGCAGCGAACAACATTCCGATGCCCGTCAGGTTGCACGGAGACCTCGATCTAGACGCGCTCGAATCGGCAGTCGGTGACGTCGTCGATCGTCACGAGATCCTTCGGACCATTTATCCCGAGGTCGACGGCACGGGGTATCAGCTCGTGCTGACGCCGGAGGAAGCACGCATTCACCTCGACGTCGAGTCGGTCGAGGTTGATCGTGTGGGGGGTGTGATTGCTGGGGTGGTGTCGGCG
>NZ_CAIJDS010000060.1:0-46406 GCF_903819475.1 Rhodococcus sp. UFZ-B548 | reverse complement strand
CAGTGAGTGATCTCGGTTGCCTCCGAGTGTCTCACTAAATCCTGACAGAGAGGGCCTTGGGCGAAGGCATCGACCTCGTCACCCGTATCGGAGACACCTTCTCGGCCCAGATCAAATCCGTGAGCCCATGAGATGATCGCCGCCAAACCCCTGGCAGTGCATATGCGTCGGCGCTGTATGTAACACTGCAAGGCTCGAAACGGTCGGGCGAACACAGACCTATCTCAAGAAGTCCGACATGCCTATATCCACAGTCGCCGCAACGGTTCTGCTCTTTCTCGGAGCCGGAGCGTTGGCCTTACGTCAAGTCCTACTTGCGAAACTGCTGTGGGTTTTGGCCGCAGTTGCCGTGATCGCTTTGGCAGTCAACGGAATCCAGGCACGAAACATCATCGCGATATGCGCCGCTGTCGTGATCCTTGGCGCAATCGCCGTCATCCTCTTCGCGATTCCGAACAAGAGCGAACGATCCTGATTGTGCGGGGCAGGCGCCCGACCTGGACCAGGTCGGGCACCCGTCGCGCTGGGAGAACACTCATTTATCGGGGCACGCCCACTCGGTTGTAGTCACCAGAACGCCCAGACGAGACTGACTGCAGTGATCGAACCACCTACCAACAGAACATTGCCTGCCCTCCCTGCACCTTCATTCCTCTCGACGACAACACTGAACGCCGCGATAGCGACACCGACAACGAACAAAAGAACCGCATACCAATTCATGCCGCGAATGAAAGCAGAAATCGCCTCGCCACCACAACGGGGTGTGTGCACCGCAGAACCCGCAGTTCAGTGGTGCGCGTGAACGCCGGCGAGGGTGACGGCAGGTGGAGGAGATGTTGGCGCGGGAATCCTGAACCTATGAATTCGCCGAGCCTCCATCGACAGTGGTGTTTTCAACGAGCTCCAAGACCATGGAATGTGGTCGCGTGGTGGTTCGAATCTGGTACAAGACCCCGGCATATTGCACTGCGCGACGGGCAGTTCGAAGCATTGTCAGAAAGACATCCAAATTCGGTTCATACGCGACGAGGCGGGCGTGTTCATGCAGTTCGGTGCTCTCGACCTGAACTATCACCTCGCTCATCGCCCATGTCTTTGCATGGCTGACGCCCGAACAGAGCTGCCAAGCAGTAAGGAGTGAGTCCGGACGCCCGGGGAGGTCGTCGATCGATTCGATCAGTTTCTCGTATCCCCTAGGGTTCCCTTGTGACAGATCAATCTGCAATCGGGCAGCTGCATCAGTTGCCCATTGCTGTCGGGCCTCGTGTTCACCGCCGTCGTCGAGTGGGGTGCCGGAATACGCTTTTGATGAATACTTCCACGATTCGCGGTGTTTGTAGATCAGTCTGGCGAGTCTGGTGTCGGTTTCCTCTGGTAGGAGAAGCCACACCGTGGCACCAGCCGACTCGTAAGCTGCCCGTAAGAGCGCATATTGCGGGTAAAACCAAACGCCATTGAGCATGAGAGCCACCGCTGCTTCGATGCATTCACAAGCGTGGGTTAAACCTCGGTGAGCGAGCGATGTTGCCCAAATGTCCGGGAAACGGTCCTCATCCGCAGCTAAGTCGCTTCCCCCATCTGCCCGCTGACCAGCTTTTTTCTCAAATTCCTCGCAGATACTCCGAACGGATTCCAGCTCGGTGTAAATGGCACGCTTAAAGGTTGCATCATCCATATCGTCAGAGGTATCAGTTCCCTAGCGAGTTTGTCGGGGAATAGCCTTTCTGCGAACCGACCCCCGCCCGCTGCGAACGCGAACTCAGTACCCTCAACATCCGTCGATGAGCGAGCCTCTGCCTGTCAGAGAAATTTGATCTCAAGCCCCGCTGCCGTCAGTTCCCGAGCCACTCTGGTCTTCCAGTCAGGATCGGTGGTATTGACCGTGAGGAGTCCGTTTATGTCGGAGGGACGCTCGATGCCGCCGTCGATGAAAAGCACCTTGTTACGGCCTAGCTTGCCCAGGAAGTATCCGAACTCCAGGACGACATTTTGTCGGGCTCTAGGCTTTGCTTCGGCGGGATAATCTTTGCGATGGCCGGTATCGTCCGGAGAGCCGAGAACGATTGCAAAAGCTGCTTCTGCACTGTGCTTCTCAAATTTTTCGATCAGAGTATCGCCACCGCTGGCATGGTCGTCCAAAATGACGATCTGCTCGGTTGCCAAGCCCCATTTCAACAGCGTGACCTGGAGATCGTTTCTCAGTGCCTTGTCATGGCCGTAGACAATGAAGATTTTTCCGGATGTGCTCACTGCTGGTTCGCCATTCGTGGTGGGGTGATCACTAAGAGGATCGTAAGTGGGAGGAACATAGAATGCGCTGGGGGGTGCCGGATTCGGCGCGCCTGCCGTCGTGCCCGCACGATTCTCTTTCCATTGCAGGTGACCGAAATCCGATAGATCCGCGCCGATTTTGGCCAAAGCGCCTTGAAGTACTTTGACGCGGTTGGCGGCTAGGTCGCTTCCCGATTCGAAGACTCCTTCGGAACGAAGCAGCTCGACGAGTTCCGTGATGAGGTATTTGGTTGTCGGGTCGTCGGGAGAGTTCAAAAGGGCTCTCAGCACTCGGGTCTCCTTGGTCCCTGAAGACTCGGACGAGATGCCTACAATTTCGAATGTTGTGTCAAGAGCAGTATGCGATGGCCCCGCGCCGCCGCGCCACATCCCGGCCAAAGCGCCTGCGACCCGCTGACCCATTGAGTGCTGCTTCTGCATGAAGTGCAGTTTGCACCATCGGATCGAACATGATTCGAGCGCATCCAATTAACGGTCGTTTCCAGAATGCGTGGAGGCGTGGTGTTATTGCCAGCTCCTGACCGGATGCATCTAATTAGGTAGCGTGCGTGTGTGGCTCTGGAAGAAAAGATTTGAAGGCGCAACGCCGCTCGGCGATCGCTACTGTGCTGGTTTTCGCTGGATTCGGCTTGGTGTGCGGCCTCGTTGGTGCTGCCGTGTTGTGGTGGTACGCCTCCCAACCCTTCACGATCTACACAGCCAGCTACCAACCGCATAGTCTCCAGTCGACCCAGATCGAGAAGGTCCCGGTGTCCCGATTCATCATTGGCATGGTTATCGGTGGCCCCCTTTTCGGGGCCGCAGTTGGTGCCCTTGTTTCCACGACCGGTTGGAATCTCGTCCGGCGAGAACGCCGGCTCGATTCTGAGTAGAACCTGTTTGTCTTGCTCAACTCGGATCGGGCGCGGCAGTGGCCCGAATTGGTGTCCATCAATCGATCGTTTATAGACAGCGCTTAGGTCTTCCGGAGTAGGCCCGTGACGCCGGCGAGGAGGATGGCGGTAAATATCCAGGACAGGATTCGCAGGATCGGTAGGCCCCAGGTGACAACGAGCGATGCTCCAGATTTCGTTGTCCAGTCGGGTTTCGGGTTTCCGAGTGCGGCTGGGATTACGCTGGCGAGGGTGTAGGTCGCCTGGTTGAAGCATGGATAGTCGGGGTACCTATCGCAGGTTTCGTGGGCGGTGATGGGTGATAAGGGTGGGGTATCGGGGGCGTGGGTTGCTGCCGCGATGCGTGCGGAAGCAGGGACAGTCGGGACGAAGTCGCCGCGGTTGAAGGTTACAAGCGCGGTTCCTAGGACTAGGGCGATGACGAGCCACACCGCAGCAAGGAGCGGGTAGTAGCCGTGACCGGCGACCACTCGATACGTCCAGCGCAACGGTTTCGAATACCACGGTGCGTGCTCTGTAACCTTATTGGCGGCAACGAATCTGAGTCGCCGGGCGTCGGCAGGCTGGCCGTTGCGGTCGTAGACCTCGGCCATGGCATGCCAAGGCTGGACGGTGAACCCACGCTTAGATGGGGTGGTCTGCAGCCAGCGGGTTGCGGCGTCGCGGTCGGCACGGATCTGCCCGTGCACGTCGGTGATCTGCCACCCGGTTGCGATCAGTGGACCGTCGGGAATGGAGTTGTCGGGGATTCGCAGGTCGGTGATCGTGGTGCGGGTCAGGTCGATCGTTCCGGAGACTCTGGTCGGTGCCAGCCGGAGTGTTGCGATAGTGCTGGATTCCAAGGTGAGCGCGGTGCCGTCGGGGTTAGTGAGGGTGGCGCCGCTCAGGTCGAGTTGGCCACCGATGGTCGCGCCAAGGGCACGCACCTCGCCGATGGCGGCGAATCCATCACTCGCGAACAGTTCGCCGGTGACGGTCGCGCCATCGAGGGTGAGTGCGGTGCCGTCTTGGTTGGTGAGGGTGGCGCCGCTCAGATCGAGTTGGCCGCCGATGGTCGCGCCAAGGGCGCGCACCTCGCCGATGGCGGTGAACCCACCGTTAGCGACGAGGTCGCCGTCTATGGATGCCCCGTCGAGGAGAAGGGCACTCCCGGTCGGGGCCGTGATGCTGGCGCCCCTGAAGTTGAGTTGTTTGCCGATGGTCGCACCGACGGCCCGGACCGTACCTTCCACGCGGCAACCGTCCGTGGCGTAGAGGCCGACGCTGAGGGTCACGAGATCGAGATCGAGGGCGGTGTCGCCTGGGTTGGTGAGGACTGCACCGCCAAGATCGAGTACGCCGCCGATGGTCGCGCCTACAGCACGAACTTTGCCGTAAGCGACGAACTTACCCCTCGTGTACAGGCCGCCAGCGATAGTCGCGAGGTCCAGAAGTAGAGCGTCTCTGCCTGAGTTGTCGAGGGTCGCGTCACTCAGATTGAGCTGTCCAAGGATGGTCGCGCCGACGGCGCGGACGGTGCCCGCTTTGAACCCGTTTCCGGCAACAAGGTCGCCGGTCATTGTCGCGCCGTCGAGGGCGAGTGAGGTGACATGGGATCCACAGAGATGGAGCTCTTTCAATGTTGAACCGGTTAGATCGATGTCGTGTTCCACATGGGATTCGGTGAGATGAAGGGGGTGATTGAACTGCACGTTTTCGAGATCGACCGGTCCGGTGATCCGAGCGCCCTTGATTCGTAATCCGTGGGGGTCGACCGCCAGATCACGATCGGTGAGTACTACCCGGAGCGCGGCAGCTGGGATTCGCCGTTTCCTTCCCCAGATGTCTGCGTGGGTAGGATTTCGGAGGATCGAGAGCGGGGAAAGATCTGCTGCCAGGTCGAGTACCTTGCCGGTTCGCATGGCAGTACGGAGCCGTGCCGCCCACTCATCCACGTCGTCGTCCACCATGACGGTGATCATCTCGCACGATCTCGCGGGCCGACTATTTGGGCTCTACTGATTGATCGGTCGATCCTATCGAGATGGAGGCGTCAGTTTCGAAGCGCGCTACGCGGGGTGCAGGGACTGGCTTTGCCGCGGTGAATCGACTGGACGCCTCTCAACGCGGGATCGCTTATCGGACAGGGGTGTCACACCTACTCAAGTTACTTAGTCGAGTGCTCTCGGTAATGGAATCAGCCTGGTCAGCGATAGCTCTTACACAGACCGGGATCACGTGCACTAGACAAAGTGGTCGAGTTGCCGGAGTACCCAGAGGTTCAGGAGAGAACAATGGGACTACGACGTAAAGCATTGAGCCTCAGCTCATTTGGAATTTTCCCTTACCGGTCCAACAGTGACAAACTGGCCAAGATGGGCAAGCAGGAGCAGCGCAAGGCGAAGACCGACAACAAGAAGGACCGCAACCTGCAGGAACAGATCCTCGCGGAGCAGCGCCGCGCAAACGACCTGAAGGAGGCCGAGTTGCGCGCGCGGTACGCACCGAACACCTTGGAAGGTTCACCGGACAACAGCTGGTCCGACCGGAACGATGAGCCGCGGCGGGCCAACCGCAGCGGCTGGTGGGGCTACAGCGACCCAGCCAATAAGGATCGTCGCGGTTAAGCGATCTCCCGGCCGTTTCCGAGGAAAGCTGTGTGTCCATCAATCGTTCGTTTCTCGGACACGAAACAGACGACGACGATCAGACGAAGCGACCAGCCAGGGGAGTGTTGCAAAAACCTGTCCCATTGCTTTTGTCCCGAAACTTCGTCTGTCGGTGAGTTCTGCAACACTGTGCCCTTGTGAGCGACTTTTTGGGCTACTCCAGGGTTTCAACCACCGACCAGAACCCGGAATTACAGCAGGACGCGTTGAAAGCGGCCGGTGTCAGTTTCAGAAGACGACTGCACTTGTTCAGAAGTGGGCTGCGCATTGCCTCTTCAGGCACTTCGAGCGGGGCATGCTTCCGTTCAGTGTTGTCTTCCAACCGCCAGGACTCGTCACCCCGTGAACGCATACCGACCTTCTCGACACTGGCTCGAACCACCCGTCCTACGGCCTCCGATGGACAGATCCGCGCGCGACAAGGTCCACGGTCAGTGCGACGGCGACGGTTTGTGCAAGCAGCAGCCCGCACAGCACCAGAATTTGCACAGCCCCAGCCTGCAGGGCCGAACCGCTGGCCAGCAGTACGCCCACGAATGCACCCGGCAACGTCACCAGTCCCACCGTTCGTGTCTGGTCCAGTCCCGGCAGCAGCGCGTCGTTCGCGGTGGGTCGCACCACCTCCAGCCGTGCCTGACGTTCGGTCATGCCCAGACTGAGCGCCGCCTCCACTTCGCCGTGCCGGTCGGTCAACGCGGCCAGTGCGCGGCGTGCGGACAGCGATGTTGCCGTCATCGTCCCACCCAGGATGATTCCGCCGACCGGCACGATCGAGATTCCCTGCGCCGGAACGACGCCCGTGAGCAAGCACAAGGGCACGACGATCCCGATACCCACAGCGAGGGGAAGAACGAGCCAGATACCGGACCTTCCCGATTCCGAACGCCGACTCGACGTGAACGCCGCAGCCCCGAACATCACCAGCAGTACGAGCAGCGACGACCACAGATGCGCAAGCGCCGCAGCGAGAATCAGCGAGATTGCCGCCAGTTGAACGAACCCGCGAACGGCAGCAGCGGGAGCGGTGATCATGCGCCCGAACGAGGAGACCCGATAGAGGATCGCAGCGAGGGCCACCATCACCAGACAGAGAACCACGAGCGGCGGACCAGGCTCGGCCAGGGAAGTACTCACCGTTCAAGTATGTGGCGTTGCCCCGGTGCATTCGTCTCGCCGCTCCTTAGCGGAGGGCGATCAAGGTGGCCAGGTGACTGCCACCCCTACAGTTCCCTACGTCCTTCGCGCCAGGTTCGCGACGACAGCAGGCGCATCCCGTTGAGAGCGACGAGGACGGTGGAGCTTTCGTGCCCGGCTACTCCGATCGGCAGCGGAAGGGTCCAGAACAGATCCCATCCAACGAGTGCCACGATGAACGTCGCCGCGATCGCGAGGTTGGCGACCACGATCCGGTGCGCACGCCGCGACAGTTCGATCACCGACGACAAGGTTGCGAGGTCGTCGCGCACCAGGACCGCATCGGCGGTGTCGAGTGCGAGGTCTGAACCCTTGCGTCCCATGGCGACACCGATGTCGGCGGCTGCAAGTGCCGGGCCGTCGTTGACGCCGTCACCGACCAGAAGAACGCGGCGCTCGCGAGTGCCGCCGCTCGAAAGTCCGCTGCGCTGCAGTTGCTGCACTGCCGCTGCCTTGTCCTCGGGAAGCAGACCTGCCCGAACGTCGGTGATCCCGATACGCTCGGCCACCGCATGCGCTGCGCGGACGTTGTCTCCGGTGAGTAGCACTGCCGGACTACCGGTTACCCGTTCGAGCTCGCCGATGGTGGCGTCGAGGTTCGAGCGCGCGGTGTCCGCAAGGGCGATCACTCCGATTGGTTCGCCTCCGACGCGCACGATCACTGCGGTCATACCGCCCGATTCACGGTCGACCGCGGTACGTTCGGCCGTCGACTCCCATTCGCGTATCGACAGACGTTCGGACGGTACAGCTTTCGGTACCACGTCAGGTTTGCTCACGGTCACTACCTCGCCGTGGACGTTCGCGCGGACTCCCACACCCGGTGTCGACTCGAATGCCGTCGACGCCGGTATCTGCAGACCTCGGCTGCGGGTGTAGCTGACGATGGCTGCGCCGATCGGGTGTTCGCTGCCCATCTCGGCAGCCGCTGCCGCGGTGAGCACGTCGGTTTCGCTGAAGCCGGTGAATGCATCGACGCGTTCGAACTGCGGTGTTCCTTCGGTGAGGGTTCCGGTCTTGTCGAATGCCACCACCTCGATCGTGCGGAGTTGTTCCATGACGACAGCAGATTTGACCAGAACACCGTGGCGACCGGCGGTGGCCATCGCCGCGAGCAGAGGCGGCATCGTCGCGAGGACCACCGCGCACGGGGAGGCGACGATCATGAATGTCATCGCTCGCAGCAGGGCCGGTTGGAGTTCGTTTCCGAGCAGCATCGGGATCGCGAAAATTGCTGCGGTAGATACGACTACGGTCTTCGAGTAGTACTGCTCGACCTTCTCGATGAACAGCTGCTTCTTCGCTTTCGTGGCCGACGCGTGTTCCACCATGGCCACGATGCGGGTGATGACGGTCTCCGAGGGGTCGACGTCGATGCGGATCCGCAACGCGCCGGTGCCGTTGATGGTGCCGGCGAAGACGCCGTCGCCGACCGACCTGAACACTGGGATCGCCTCACCGGTGATCGAGGACTGATCGACGTCGGAACTGCCGTCGACGATGGTGCCCTCGCCGGAAATGCGCTCTCCGGGTCGGACAATCACGATATCGCCGCATCGAAGATCCGCGGCGTCGATTCGATGCTCGACGCCCGCGGTATCGAGCTTCACGGCGGTCTCGGGCGCGAGATCGAGGAGACTGCGAATCGAGTCGGCCGTACGGCGAGTCAGGACCGCCTCGAGTGCGCCGGAGGTGGCGAAGATGACGATGAGCAGTGCGCCGTCGAAGATCTGCCCGATCGCTGCTGCGCCGAGGGCCGCGACGATCATCAACAGGTCGACGTCGAGGGTCTTCTCTCGCAGTGCGCGTAGTCCCTCGCGTGCCGGTTCCCAGCCGCCGGTGACATAGCAGGCCAGGTAGAGCGCCCAGAACAACCAGAACGGGGCATCGACGAGCTGCGTTAGGAGTCCGAGAAGGAACAGTGCGGTGGCAGCCAGCGCCCACCTCACCTCGGCGACGTCGAGCAGGCGCGTTCGCGAGGAGCCGGGGTTGCGCCGGGCCGTGGGCGCGGCCGCAGTGGTAGTGCCGATCGATGCCATGACTGCCTTCTGCCGACGAATGTGGATGTACGGGTGACTGTACAGGAACATATGAAGATCTTTACATATGTACATGGACTACAGTTGCCGCATGGGACACGAAGTCGACGGGCGGCCACGTCCTCCAGCACAGCTCGACGCCGAATCCGCGGCAACAGTTGCGGCGACATTGCAGGCTCTGGCGACACCGAGCAGGCTGCGGATTCTCACCCAGCTACGGCAAGGCCCCAGTGGGGTGAACGACCTGGCCGACGCCGTCGAGATGGAACAGTCCGCCGTCTCTCATCAACTCCGCTTGCTCCGCGCGATGGGACTGGTCACCGGGGCGCGATCCGGCCGCAGCATCGTCTACCGCTTGTACGACAATCACGTGGCGATGCTTCTCGACGAGGCGGTCTATCACATCGAACACCTCGGAATGGCCGCACCGGATACGGCCGGCACTGTCGATTCCGCCTAGCCAGAGCCCCCCTTCTGGTACCCAGCACACTCGCAGTCACATCGAACCGACGGACGTGGCCGCTGGGCCTGCCTCCTCAACCAGTGGTTACCCCCAGGGGGTATCTCTTGGTATCGTTGGGGGCATGCACTCAGTGAGCCGGCGCGGTCGACGGGGCACAGCTCCGACGGTCTGTTTGCTGATTGCACTGACGGTGTTCGGTGTTCTGTTGATGCATTCGGTAACACCGATGTCGAGGTCCGTGACCGGCTCTATGTCCACGTCGATGAGCGACGGCCATGCTTCGGCGGCAGCACCGTCCCACACCGACGCCGTGGTTTCGGTAATGACCGGGGAGCACGGCTGCCCGTCGGCACACCAGATGATGCATCCCTGTGTCGGCACTACCGCGTCGTGGCCTGCGCTGACGGTCCCGGCTGCGAGCGCAGCCATCGACCTGGTGCCGACATCGGTGAACCGGATCATTGGACGCGCCGATTCCACGCTCGAACGTGCACCGCCGTGGACGTTGTGGGAGTTGGACAGATCGGTGACCTTGCGAGTGTGACGGGGAGCCCGACAGACGCACGTCTGTCGGGGGATCGATACACATTCAATTCTCTGTACTACTCACTCTTGCAAGGAGTTTCCTCATGCGTACCAAAATCATTGCCTCACTCGCTGCTGCTGCCGCGAGCGCGTTCCTCGTCGTCGGCTGCAGCGACAACACGACCGATTCGTCGATGGACGGCCATTCGATGGGCTCGATGTCCTCGGCGTCGCCGGCATCGTCCGCTTCGGCGAGCTCGTCGGCACAGTTCAACGATGCCGATGTGATGTTCGCGCAGATGATGTACCCGCACCACGCCCAAGCAGTCCAGATGGCCGACATGGCGAACGGCCGCACCGACAACCCGGACGTGCTGTCACTGGCATCAGCGATCGCCGCCGCGCAACAACCCGAGATGGACCAGATGACGGCATGGCTCACCGAATGGGGTCAGCCCGCACCCTCGGCCGACATGGGCCAGATGGGCGGGATGGACCACAGCTCGGGCAGCGGCATGATGACCACTCAGGACATGGACGCGTTGAGGGCAGCGTCGGGACCCGAATTCGACCGCCAATGGCTCACGATGATGATCGCCCACCACACCGGCGCCATCGAGATGGCGAACACCGAAATCGCGGACGGGACCGATCCTGACGCCCAGGAGATGGCCCGCACCATCGTCGCCACCCAACAACAAGAAATCGACACCATGCAGCGACTGCTCGGCTGACCTGGCCCGCTACACGACACGATGGCCGCATCCTCTCCGGCGGAGAGGATGCGGCTATCAGCGTTCCACAGTTGTCAGGGCTGCGTTCCCGGTACGAAATCAGCTCTCACAGTGCCGGTTCGCGCTGCGACGGAGGATTGGAACTCCCCTCGTTCACCGCCCCGGCGATGGCGTCGGGTGCGAGGTCGAGGCGACGCAGTAATTGTGCGTTCGCGGCGACGATGATCGTCGACAGCGACATCAGGATCGCGCCGATCGACATGGGGAGTACGAACCCGACCGGTGCCAGAACCCCCGCCGCGAGCGGGACGGAGATCAGGTTGTATCCCGCAGCCCACCAGAGGTTCTGCTTCATCTTCCGGTACGAGGCCCGCGAGAGTTCGATCACCGACAACACCGACCGCGGGTCGTCGCTGGCGAGGATCACTCCGGCCGATGCGATCGCGACGTCGGTACCCGCCCCGATCGCGATGCCGACATCGGCCTGCGCAAGAGCCGGTGCGTCGTTGACTCCGTCGCCGACCATCGCCACGGTGCGTCCTTCGCTCTGGAGTTCGGCGACGGTGTGGGACTTGTCTTCCGGTTTCACCCCGGCGAAGTAGCGGTCCACACCGAGCTCGGTGGCGACGGACTTCGCGACGGCATCGGCGTCGCCGGTGATCATCACGACCGCGATTCCGCGCGCGTGGAGCGCGTCGATCGCGGTGCGGGATTCGGGCCGGATCTCGTCGGCGAGCGCGAGTGCTCCGATCACGGCACCGCCGGCGAGGACGTGCAGGATGATCGCCCCGTCCCCGCGCCACCGATCGGCGACAGCGAGTTCGGATCCGCGCTCTTGCTCGAGCAGCGCTGGCCCGCCGACCTGGATCCGGAGGCCGTCGACGTCGGCTGCGACCCCGACAGCGGGGGACGACTGGAAGTCGGCGGCCACCGGGACCGTCAGGTTCCGTGCTCGTGCGGCCTCGACAATGGCGCGAGCCAGGGGATGTTCGGAGTCCGCTTCCGCGGCAGCAGCGAGTGAGAGAACGTCGGCGGCGGTGCGCCCGTCGGTCACCTCGATCGCGGTGACGGTGGGTTCGCCTTTGGTGAGGGTGCCGGTCTTGTCGAATAACACGGTATCCACCGTGCGCATGGTTTCGAGTGCGAGCCGGTCCTTGACGAGTACACCGCCGCGGGCGGCGCGTTCGGTGGCGATGGAGACCACCAACGGGATAGCGAGTCCGAGTGCGTGCGGGCAGGCGATGACCAGCACGGTGATGGTGCGGATGACGGCGTCGTCGGGCATCCCGACCAGAGTCCACACGGCGGCGGTGATGATCGCGGATCCGGCTGCGAACCAGAACAGCCAGCCGGCGGCGGTGTCGGCGATGCGCTGAGCACGCGAGGTCGAGTTCTGGGCGTCGGCGACCAGGCGGCCGATGCCGGCGAGGGCAGTATCGTCGCCGACCGCGGTGACCTGGATGCGGAGACCTGAGTCGGTGGCGACCGTGCCGGCGACGACCTGGTCGCCGTCGCTGCGGCGGATCGTGCGTGATTCGCCGGTGATCATCGATTCGTCGATGCTCGCCGATCCGGAGACGATGGTGCCGTCCGCGGGTACTCGGCCGCCGGGGCGGACGACAACGACATCACCGAGCTGCAGCTCGGATGGGGACACCGGCACCACGTCGTCGCCGTCGACGCGTTCGGCGGTGTCCGGGAGCAGTGCGGCCAGTGAGTCCAAGGCGGAGGTGGTCTGCGCGAGGGATCGCATTTCGATCCAGTGCCCGAGCAGCATGATCACGATCAGCAGGGCCAGTTCCCACCAGAAGTCGAGCTGGTGATCGAGCAGGCCGAGGCTCGCTCCCATCGACGAGGCGAATGCGACGGTGATCGCGAGGGCGATGAGCAGCATCATTCCCGGTGCACGTGAACGGATTTCGCCGATTGCGCCGGTGAGGAACGGGGAACCGCCCCAGGCGTACATCACGGTGCCGAGTACCGGTGAGATCCAGGCGATCCACGCTGCGTCGGGCAATGAGTATCCGAGGAGCATCGCGAACATCTCGGAGGCGACGATCACCGGGACGGCGAGGACCAGCATGCTCCAGAACAGGCGACGGAACATTCCGACGTGGTCGCCGTGACCGGCATGGCCACCGTGCCCGGTATGGCCCTCGTGTTCCTTCTCGCCGTGTGCGGAGTGGGCTGCGCTGTGTCCGGATGCATCGTGGCCCGGTTGAGTGTCCGCCGTCTCGGCTCCGCCAGCGTCGGACTGTGTGTGGTTGTTCATCGCGGTAGATCCTTCTCTCGAAACAAGGTCGAACGGCTACGCGGTGCGTGAATCCGCGGGTTGCGGTTCGGCTGTGTATCCGGCCTCGTGGACGGCGGCGATGACCCGAACGTGGTCGGGCTCGTCGGTACTGGTCACCGTCAGCGTTCCCGCAGCTGCAGATACTTCGACCGTGTCGACCCCGACGACGGCGCTGACTTCTTCGCGTACCGATGCTTCGCAGTGCCCGCACGTCATGCCGGTGACTCGGTAGTTCGTGGTTATCACGATGCCCCTTCGTTTGCATTCTTGGTAACATACCCCCAGGGGGTATATGACGGGATGGCTTGCACCATACCCCCTCCCCGTATATTTCGACAGGGCGAGCGGCTGCTGTCAGGGGCGAATACAGGTCACCGGAGCGGTGCAGTCGAAGTCGTGTCGACGTTCCCGGCGATTAACGTGTATCCATCGACCTGGCATCGACATCGGTGGCCCGAATCGCTGCACGCCCCGACTTCACACTCGAACGCGCATCGTCGCGGACTTTTGTAGGAATACACAGATTTGGTGACCTGGCGAGCGCGACAAGGAGCCCGGTCGACGCACGCCTGTCGGCGGATCGAAAGACATCCGAATCCCTGTATCGACCACTCATGCAGGGACTTTCTTTGTGCGTACCGAAGTTCGCTGCTGCCACCGTCGGCGCGTTCCCTCGTGCTCGGCTGTAGATCTCGACGGACAGATCCGCGTCCTTCTCGCCGCGCCACCGACCAGGCGGTGAATGACGTGCGGATCCCGTCGAGATGCCGAGAGATGTGTACGACTACGGAGCCGGAGACGCAGCCGTCCGACAAGCACGCAGCTGCGTCATCCCCAGACAGTCGAACCCCAGGACCGGATGCGGGCTCAGCACGACGGCGGTCGGGACGTGCGTCGACTCTGTAGGTGCGTACCAGCTGGCCCCAGGGTCGTTTTCGGTGGCATATCCTTGAACGACAGCCGAAAAGTGAGGTCGAAGCCGTGCGCAGAGAATCCGGACAGTTGGAGGAGTCGATCCTTCGATTGCTCGGTGAGCATCATCAGTTGGCGGTGTCAGAAGCTCGGGAGCTACTCGGATCCGATCTTGCGCATACGACAGTGATGACGGCGCTGGGGCGACTACACGGAAAGAGGCTCGTCGACCGAGAACGACGCGGACGATCGTACGTCTACACCCTCCGCGCTCCCGTCGACGAGCTACCGGCCTTACGAGCAGCGATGCGGATGCGGACCGAACTCGATACGCGAGCTGAACGAGCCGACGTTCTCGCCAACTTCGTTGCCTCCCTCGATCCGGAAGACGAATCCGTCCTCCGAAAGCTGCTCTCGGAAGGTTCCGCACGGAACTCGGACCACCGAACATGATTCTGTTGCTCGTCGTTGCCGCGTTGCCGTGGATCATGTCGGTCGCGTTGAGAACATACTGCGGCCCGGTCGACGACGATGCAGCACCGCTGGCAACGGTGACGGTCATCCCTGTCCTGGTGGCAGTCACGGCCTTCTCTGTCGCAGCGTCCACGACGGCGCTGGCATCGGTACTGATCGCCTCACCACCTGCCATTGCAATTGCCGCCGGCTTCGGGATGATCGGGTGGGTCGTCTACAGGCTCGCACTAGCCGCCGGACACATCGCTCGCGTCGTCGCCAGCTCACGAGATGCTGCGAAGTTCGCAGCCGAGGCCGACGTACGCGGCGGAACCGTCCTCGTCGAATCGACCGAGCCCGACGCCTTCGCCGTCGCCTCCGGTGGCGGCGCAGTGGTGATCACGACAGCGCTCGTCGCGGCCCTGTCGGATGCCGAACTCACTGCGGTGATCGAGCACGAACGCGCGCACCTTCGCTTCCGGCACACCTTCTTCACGCAGACGGTCGAGCTCGCAGCACAGTTCGACCCGCTGCTTCGCCCCGTCGTCGGCCACGTCCGCCACGCGGCCGAACGCCACGCAGACGAGTGGGCTGCGCGATACGACCGACATGCAACCATGTCGGCCCTGGCCAAGACGGTATTGCTCCGCGCCCACCTAGCGCGGCACTCGACTTCGTTGTCAAGCACCGGCGGCGACGTCGTACGCCGTGTCCGCGCTCTGACCGCGCCTCCGCCTCCGCCTCCACGCCGTTCGGTCGTGATCGCCGCACTGGTGTCGATCACGGCTTTTGCGGCGATCTCACTGGGATTGTTCGACGTAGCGCAGGACGTGATCGTTCCGGAAGTCGGCGAGAACCCGACCTCTGTCTTTCGTTGAGGAACTCCCCCCCACCGGAAGGCGTACGTCAGATTCCCGCGACGCCGGCCAGCTGCCCGATGCCGTAGGTGATGATCATGGCGATTGCCCCGCCGGTCACTATTCGCGTCACCGCGGGCCGGCGCGGGGCTCCCCCGAGCCATGCGCTGATCGTTCCGGTCGCGGCCAGAGCTACAACGACCACCGCGAACGTCACAGCGATTCGAATCGGCGCCGGAAGCAGCACGATCGCAAGAAGCGGTAGTAGTGCACCAGTGACGAACGCGATCGCCGATGAGAGAGCGGCCTGCCACGGGCTCGTCAACGCGTCCGGATCTATTCCCAGTTCGATATCGACGTGAGCTGAGAACGGGTCCTGGGCGGTCAGTTCTTCTGCAACGATGCGGGCAGTCTCCGGTGACAAACCTTTGTCCTCGTACATCGCCATGAGCTCTGCGAGCTCCTGTTCGGGTTCTTCGTCCAGTTCTCGGCGTTCTTTGTCGAGTAAGGATCGTTCGGTGTCGCGCTGAGTGCTCACCGAAACGTATTCCCCCAGTGCCATCGACACCGCCCCGGCGACAAGGCCTGCGGTACCGGCCGTGAGCACAGGTCCGCGTTCTGCGGTTGCGGCCGCGACTCCCACCACCAATCCGGCAACGGAGACGATGCCGTCGTTGGCCCCCAGAACTCCCGCACGGAGCCAGTTCAAGCGTCCCCCGACATCGCCGTGGGGTTCGGCCTCGTGTCCACCGGACACTGGATCTGCCATGTTCGACTCCTGTTCAGGTCAGTACCGATCAGTGTTCTCCGAAAGGGTAACTGTCGGCCCTTCGTCGTCACTTAACAGGATCGACTGGTGCGGGCGCGGAGGACACTGCGTCCTCCCACGCCGCGCGTGCCCCGGACTCTCCGATCCGATACACCTGCACCATCGTGGCCACTCCGACCACGACAGCGAGTACAGCGACAGCGATCGATTGCCACCGGACCGGCCGCGTCCCGCGGCGATCCCGAATGTGCTGCGCCACGAGCAGGGCTGCGACAAGAGCCAGTCCCAGTGCGAAGTAGAGCATCGAGTCGCCGAGTTCGGCGTGCGTCTGCACCGAGGCCCCCTCCGGAACTCGCTTCTCGAGCCATTCCCCCGCATCGGTGGTCAACGGCGTCAAGGCAAGTGTGAGGACCGCGAGCACCACGATCAACCAGACGAGCCTGCGGCGCACCGGAGCCCAGATACTCGACACGATGGCGAGCAATGCGGTGAGCGGGGCGAGCACCACGATGAAGTGCACCAGCAGCACATGAGCGGGCAGGCCATTGATCGTCGACACACGGATCTCCTGTTGTCTGGGCGTGCACACCACACGGCCACCACTAAATACTACACGAGTTGTAGTATTGAAGCTGCTGTCGACCACGGCTCTCCCGGGCCGGTGATCATTCGTCGAAGAATTTGCTCGTAGAGTTCCCCCAACGATTGCACCGTGCCTCGATCGAACAATGCTGTGGGGTAGACGATTCCAACGTCCATCCCGATCGTCCGGCCGACGGCGTCGCGTCGCTCGACGAGGTGAAAATGCAGATCACATTTCGCGATGTCCAACGGTCGGGGCGTGATGTCGACGTGCGTGGCGCCGATATCGAAGTGCGAGTCGGTGAACACATCCAACGAGAGCGCAACCTGAAAGAGTGGATGTCGCCCGAGATGCGGTCCTGGGTCGATATGTGCCGCGACCGTCTCGAAAGGGACATCCGAATGATCCAGTGCCCGTACTTTGCTGGCATGCGCAATGGCGATGACGTCCTCGAACGTCGCCGCTGCGGCGATATCGGATCGGATCGCAACAGTATTGACGAACGTACCGACGATCGTTTCCAGCTCCGGATCTCTGCGACCGGCGATCGGCGTCCCGATGACGAGATCGCTCGTGCCGGTAGCACGGGCGAGAAGCACCAGGAGACCGGCCCGCAGAACGGTGAACCGGCCGGTTTCATTGGCGCGGGCGACCCGATCGAGCCCGTCGGTGATGTCGACGGCCAGCTGCAGGTCGATTCTGTCGCCGGTGACGTCCCAGGACGAGGATCTGGGTCGGTCGGTCTCGACAGCAGTATCGAAAGCGAGGCCTTCGAATTCTCGGCTCCAGAAGTCGAGATCCGGCGACCCCGGGCGCTGCGCTGCCCAAATGCTGAAGTCGGTGTACTGCAGCGGCATCTTCGGCCAGCCCGGTGCGCGTCCCGATGCACGAGCTCGGTAGGCGACAGTGAAATCCTGGGCCAGTAGGCGGAGGGACCAACCGTCTGCTGCGATGTGGTGCACCGAGCACACAACAAGGTGGATGCCCGGTGCCTTCTCGAACAGCGTCGCCCGAATCGGAAGCTCACCGCGAACATCGAACGCTGCGGCGAGGACCTCGTCGACCGCGCGCGGATCGAACGCAGTGATACCGAGAACGGACTGCAACCGCGCTGGATCGTCGACAACGACTTGCCGCGGACCCCACGGTGAATCCGGGTAGATGGTGCGCAAGCTCCGATGTCTGACGAGCACATCGACGAAGGCTGCTTCGGCCGCGGAGGTGTCGAACGGTCCGGTGATCTCCGCGGCGAACGGAAGGTTGTACAGCGGCAGCTGTGCTGCGCGGTCGATGTGCATTTGCTGCGGTGCCAGTGGGATCACCGCAATGCTCTCCGCTGCGCCCGGCACCGGACGCCCTGGGCGGGGCCGATCGGCTGGATGCGCCTCGATAAATGTCGAGAGTGCCCGTACCGATCCTGCATCCACCAGGTCTCGTATCCCGATGTCGACACCGAGTTCGGTGTTCAGGCGTGCGATCACTCCGGTTGCAGTGAGGGAGTCGCCGCCCAGGGCGAAGAACGATGCATGCATGTCGATGACCGTAAGGCCGAGAACATCCTTGAATGCCCGCGCAACAGCATCTTCTGTACAGCTCCCGGGTTCTGTGTCCACACCGATTGCGACGTCGCGCTTCGGCTCCGGTAGCGCAGTTCGGTCGAGTTTGCGGTTGACGGTCAGCGGTATCGACTCGAGCACCGTGATGGTCGCGGGAACTGCAGATCCCGGAAGTATGTTCGCGAGAAAACCTCGAACCTCCTGCGGATCGAGCGGCTGCGCTCCGTCGCAGACGATGTATCCGTCGATGCGTAGGTCACCACTGTGGGTACGGCGGGTGGTGGATGCAGCCGCCGTGACTCGGGGGTGCGTCCGGAGTGCGGCATCGATTTCACCGAGTTCGATGCGATTGCCACGGATCTTGACTTGGTCGTCGGTCCTTCCGACGAACGCCAGGGAGCCGTCGGATCTCGCTCGTGCCATGTCGCCGCTGCGAAACAGTCGTCGACCGGCTCCGCCGAGCGGGTCTGCCACGAATCTCGATGCGGTGGCGGCGGCCCGGTTGCCGTATCCCCGTGCGATTCCGGTGGTCGCTATGTAGACCTCACCGACCGCCCCGGTCGGAACCGGTCGCAGGGTCCGGTCGAGGAGGTGGATTTCAGTTCCCACCATGGCGGTTCCGATACCGATTGCCTCTCCGGCGACCAGGGCATCGGTCATGGTGACGCTGCATGTGGTTTCGGTGGGGCCATACGCGTTGAGTAACCGACGCCCTGGGGACCATGCGGCGACGACGTCTCGCGGTGCCGATTCGCCTCCGATGATGATCGTCTCGATGTCGGTGAGGTCGGAGTAACCCAGTGTCACCAACGCAGATGGCGTGATCAGCAGATGCGTGAGGTGGCGGCGCGCGAGCAGTTGCGTCAGCTCGGGGCCCGCGTATGCCTGCGGCGGGGCGATGACCAGGGTCGCCCCTGCTGCCGCTGATGCAAGGTGTTCGACGATGGCGGTGTCGAATCCTGGCGAGGTGAGATGGCAGACTCTCGACGAGGCATCGAGACCATAGCTCACCTCGATCTGCTGCACCAATGCTCCGATGCCCTCGTGGGTGACGACGACGCCTTTCGGCTCACCGGTCGAACCCGAGGTGTAGATCACGTACGCCGCATTCGATAGCGAAGCCTTGCGCGTCGCCGGTCGACGCCGGGTTTCGTCGCTGCCGGCGACGCCGATGTCGAGCCAGTCGATTCCGCCGCCCGTCCAGGCGGGTTCTGCACTCGACCTGAGCCCGAGGACAGCGCGGCTGTCCCGCAGGATGTAGTCGGCCCGGCTATCGGGCAGTTTCGGGTCGATCGGCACGTAGACCGCACCCACGCGAGCGACCGCCCAGAACGCGATGACTGACGCGATGGATCGTGATATACACACTGCGATTGCAGCTTCCGGTCCGGCCCCCCGCTCTGTCAACCTCCCCGCCAGGTCGTCGACACGCTCGTTCAGTTCGAGATATGTCAATACTGTGTCTCCGTCGTCGACCGCAGTCCGCTCTCCCGCGTTCCGCACCGCAGCGTCGAATGCGTCGATCAGAGTCATGCTCGAAGTCGCTGCGGCCCCGGTCGATGCGGTGGGTGGTTCGTCCGGCAGGAACAACTCGAGGTCGCAGACGGCGGTATCGGTGACGTTCGGGTCTGCGAATCCGTCGAGGAGATGAAGAAACCGTTTGTGGTGGAGGGCGAGATCGCCGGCGGGATAGACGGCTGGGTTGGCCTCGAAGTCGATGCGGGGGCCCTGGCCGGTGCGGCCGGGGTAGATGTCGACGGCAAGGTCGGCCACCGGTCCAGTGGTCAAGATGTGGATCTGCCCGTCGACACCGCCCAGGCGGACACTGTTTGCGAACATCATCACGTTGACCGTGGGTCCGAAAGATGCTGCCGAGAGGGGTGATTCACCGGGTGAGGTGGACGATGTGCCGGGCCTGGATCGTTGGTGGCGCAGTACCGTGCCGAGGGCTGTCTCGGTCAGTTTGATGGCACCGCCGACGGTCGTGCGTCCAATGCCTGGCAGGTCCAGGGGCACAACGTTCGAGGTAGTCGATCCGCCGCGCCGTAGCAGCGCAGTGGAGCGAGCGGACACCGGGAGGGACAGTCGCACGTCGGTCGAGTCGGTCATGCGGGCAACAAACACTGCGAATGCTGCGATGACAACGCTCGACGTCGTGCGGCCAGCGAGCGGCGTGAGGACAGCGTGCTGGCTCGATGCGGCGACACCGCCTGCGGTCATCGACATCGGTTGCGGTGCAGCACTGCCCGCGAGCGACAACACCCCGGTACGGGAGTGTTCGAGTGCCGATGCGCGCCAGAAGTCACGGTCTCGTCGTGCCCGCGCCGACCCTTGATACTGTCGGTCTTCCTCCACGAACGCCGCCGGTGACGTCGCATCGTGGGGCGCTGGTTCTTCGCCGGCCATCACGGCGGTGTAGATCGCTGCGCCGCGCTCGAGTACTCGGACCGAGGCGTATCCATCCAGCGAGATGTGGTGGGCGCAGGTGTACCACAGGACATGATCGTCGGACAGGCGGAAGAGCCGGAGCCGGACCAAGCAGCCGTCGAGTGGGAACGGGCTTCGGCAGTCCCGCTCCATCCACTGCAGGGCAGCCTCCCGTGGATGCTCGACGCCGCGAAGGTCGACCGTCTGAGCCGCATCACGGACGCTGCCAGCGAAGGTCTGACTGGGACGACCGGCGGCATCGACAATGCGCATCGGAGCCGACGAATACTCGGTGTGGGCCCGCAGGCCACTGCTCAGCAGCGCATCGACATCGACGCTGCCGGTCAATTCGACATAGTAGGCGATCACGAAGGGGATGTCCGGCGACAGCTGCTGGGCATGCCAGATATCGAGCTGTGGTGTCGTCAACGCCAACACGTCGTCGCCCATGTGAACCCTCTCAGAACAGTTCATCAACTACTACATGATCGGTAGTATCCAGATTAGCGTCGTCACCGAGGCCGCGCATCGACGCAGCGAAGAGCGGCCGACCGAGATACCACCAAACCCCCTATAAGAAGCCTTACTCGCGTGTTGCTGAAGGTCCCTTGAGGATGAACGGGATGGGCTAGAACGGCGCTGGGTCGGACCACTCTCAGCGCTCTTTCAGCACCCTGTGGGCACTATGAAGCCAAGTCCATCGACTGGTCGACCTCCGCAGAACACACAAGGTTCGCGATCGATCGTCCAGGAAAGTTCGTACCCGAGTTGCAGCGCACGCACAGCGTCTTCCCAGCAAACTCGCACACTCTGGATCTCGAGGCCCTCGACCACGCGGGCCGATATCGGAAAGGCCTCGCATGACTACACCGGAATCCGGCTTTCGTAGAACGCGTATCGCCACTGCGGCAGTGGCAGGAATCGGGGTCGCCGTCGTGATCGGAACCTCGACCCTGGCATTCTTCGATACCCAGAACACCGGTACAGCCAACGCAGCGACTGTCTCGGATACGACCTCGACTAAGCAATCAGCCAACGGAACCAGCACCACCACGAACCCATTCGGCACCTCGCCACGTGTCTCGTCGGGATCCGGAACACCACACAGCACCACCCACGGCTCATGAGTACTGTCGCCGACAATGACTCGGTAGCCGAGTCCCGTTGGCAGATATGGAGCACCGACGCTCATCTCGTCGTGACCGACCCGATGTCGCTCGAGGCTGCGGAATCGATGGTGCGCAGCGAACTCGACGCGGTCGATCGCGCATGCAGCAGGTTCCGGCCCGATTCCGATGTCATGAACCTGGCCGGCTCACATATCCGGCCCGCCCCCGTCGGTGCCGTACTCGCCGACTTCGTGCACGCGTCGCTACAGGCAGCCGAATTCACCGACGGTGCAGTGGACCCGACGCTCGGCTCGGCGATGATCGAGCTGGGCTACGACCGGGACTTCTCACTGCTCGAACCACCATCCGAGGGTTCCTCCACACCCGTGTCGTTCGTACGCCGCGCCGACTGGACGATGGTGACCCTGCACGACGGCGTGCTCACGGTTCCGGAGGGCGTTGTACTGGACCTGGGAGCGACCGCGAAAGCGCTGGCAGCCGACCGCTGCGCGGCACTCGTCGCGTCCGAACTCGGCTGCGGAGTTCTCGTCTCTCTCGGAGGTGACATCTCGACGAGCGGTCCGCAACCGAGCACGGGATGGCATATTCGAGTGTCCGACGGCGACAACCAACCATCGACGACGATCACCATCGGATCGGGCGTCGGAGTTGCCACGTCGAGCACCCTGCGGAGGCGATGGTCGAAAGGCGGAAAGACTGCTCACCACATCCTCGACCCGCAACTCTTAGTTCCTGCCGACCCATACTGGTGCACAGTCACCGTCGTCGCACAGAGCTGCTTTCTGGCAAACACGGCCAGTACCGCCGCCATCGTGAAAGGCCCGTCGGCCGTTCGATGGCTGACAGACAACGGCCTTCCCGCCCGAATGATCGACGCCGACGGCGACACGACACTGACACCCGGATGGCCCCATAACAGTGCCCACATCGGACATCCGATCACCGAGGAGCACTGATGGATCAGGCATTGTGGGCACTCGGACGGGGAACAGGCATCGCGGCGTTGGTGCTACTCACCCTCTCCATGGCATCGGGAATGGTGACGCGATCGGGGAGACCGATCCTGACGCTCCCACGATTCGGCGTCGTGGAACTCCACAAGAACACGTCCCTGTTGGGGTCGCTGCTCATCGCGATCCACGTCGGTTCACTGTTCTTCGATCCCTACGCACAGCTGAACGTCATCGACTCGGTGGTCCCGTTTCTCGGGCAGTACCGGCCGTTCTGGCTCGGCCTCGGCACCCTCGCCGTGGATCTGATCATCGTCGTCGTCGCCACCGCTCTACTGAAGCACCGACTGGGGCACAAAACATTTCGAGTCGTCCACTGGTCGACGTACGCCCTGTGGCCGATTGCCCTCGCCCATGCCCTGGGCAACGGAACCGACGTCGGACACGCATGGTTCCTCTCCATTGCTGCAGTGTGCGCGGCACTGGTGACAGCCGCGACGACGTTCCGACTCCGCCACGACTTCCTCGAATTTCACCACACCCGAGCAGGAGCACAGCGATGACGACCTCGAGCCTCACTCACATTTTGTCCGGTGCCGCGTTCGACCTCGACCGACATGCGCACATGTTCGGGCCGGTGCCTGCGGGCGATGATTCGGTCATCGCGGCTGTCTCACGTTCCGGCCTGGCCGGGCGCGGTGGCGCAGGTTTTTCGGCCGGGGCGAAGATGGCCGCCATCACCGGTCGCCGCCCGGTAATGATCGCGAACGGATCCGAGGGCGAACCGCTGAGCAGCAAAGACGCTGTCCTACTGTCCGATTCACCGCATCTCGTTCTCGACGGCCTCTCGATTGCCGCGGCCGCAGTGCGCGCCACGGATGCATTCCTGGTCGTACCCGCCTCGCATGCCGAACGGTTGCGCAACGCCATCGCCGAACGGCGACACAGTCGTTGGGATCGCACCGATGTCCATGTCGTCGCGTCCGCCGGACGCTTCGTATCCGGGGAGAAAACGGCTCTGATCGCGGCGGTCGAGGGGAAGCCGCCGATTCCGCGATCCTCGCTGACATCGTCATCGAAATCGGGAGTGAAGGGGCGCCCGACTCTCGTGCACAATGTCGAGACTCTCGCGCACGTCGCCACCATTGCGCGATTCGGCGTCGACTGGTTCCGAGCGTCCGGAACTGCCAGCGAACCTGGAACGATGCTCGTGACGTTGTCCGGTGCGGTGCACAACCCCGGCGTTGTCGAGGTACCGATCGGAAGCCGACTCGAGTGGGTTGTCGGCGATATCGGACGAGCAGACATAGACCACACTCGCGCTGTCCTGGTCGGCGGTTATCACGGAACCTGGATCAACCGAGCGGACCTCGCAGGGCGACGCCTCTCGAAAGAATCACTCGCCGCGATAGGCGCAAGTCCGGGAGCGGGAGTGGTACACGCGCTTGCAGTCGACACCTGCGGTCTTCGTGCCACGGCCGACATCGTCGACTACCTTGCACGGGAAAGCGCCGGTCAATGCGGGCCTTGCCTGAACGGGCTCCCCCGGCTGGCATCGGTGTTCGGCGACCTCGCCTACCACCGTCCCGGTGAACAGACGCTGAACGAGATCCGCCGCTATGCCGGGCTCGTCGACGGGCGCGGTGCATGCCACCATCCCGACGGAACCGTACGGCTCGTCCGGTCGGCCTTGACCGCATTCGCCGACGACGTGCGCCTGCACAGCACCGGCCACTGCGAAGCGAGAGCTCTCTGGGGAAACCGATGAGAACCGACCGAACATCCGACATGCAGCTTCACATCGACTGGACGCGCTGCGACGGCCGGGGCCTGTGCACCGAATTGCTCCCCGAGATCCTCTCCCGCGACGAGTGGGGATATCCGCTTTCAGCGAGCCCTGCGCCTGTTGTGCGATCGAGATCACTGGGTGATGCACGCAAGGCCGTCGAATTGTGCCCACGGATAGCGTTGTCGTTGCACTCACCGGACCGAACGACACCGTAGAGCCGTCTCGACACGAGACTGTCAGAGGAACCGGGGCCACAGGATGACTCGGTCGATTCCGTGAACCGACGCGATCTCTGCGTTCGGTGTGCCTAGCCGAGCATCCTGCGGATGCGGTGTGCCGGATGTCGCGGCCGTTGCCGTGGTGGATGCAGGTGGTGGCGACGGCGACACACCTCAGGATCGCCGAAGCAATGCGGTCACCAGGCGAACACTTTGCCTTGTGGACAGCTCCGGCAGATACGCCTTGGTGATTGCACTGCCGATGCTCGCCAACGCTGCTGGATCGGGGAACGCCATGTACATCGGGCTGTATTCGGGTTGGAATTTGGATTTGAACGCGAGCAGTGATCGAAAGCCGTACACCGGTTCGAGAGTTCGCCCGAGCAGGTCCAGGGATCGATCCATCACCCCTGTGGCCGGTGAATCCGATGATGCAGCAGTCACCGCATGTGCCAGCGGAGCACCGGAAAGGCTGAGGAACTGTGCGCCTTCGTCTTTGACCATCATCGCAGCCGAAGCGATCAAGAACTCGATGGCCGGCCGGAAACCGTCGGCGCGTCGGCGCATGAAGTCCATCGTCCACCCCACCACGATGCCGTCGCGATAGACGGGCATCCAGGAGGTGACAGCGTGCACCGTGCGGTGCTCGTCCACGGCAATGAGGCAGCGGACATCGCGGTCGTCGAGTTCGTTGAGTCCACCGAGGGTGAACCCCATCTCGGGCATGCCTTTGTCGGTCATCCATTCTTCGGAGATGGCCGCGATCTGGTCGGTGATCGCGAAGGGTGCGTCCGGGTAGGAGAGCCATTCGGCGTGCACAGCAGCTTTCCCGGCGCGGTTGAGTGCTGTACGCACGTCCTGAAACTTCTTCCCGGTGAACGCCAGGGTCGACAAGTTCAGGACCGCCTCCTGGGCGACCTGCACACTCGACCACCCGAGCGTGTCGGTGACCGAACGAACCTCGCCCGACACCGAATACAGGCACGGTGTCCAGCCGTTCCCGACGCAGAAGTCCGCGAATCCGAGCAGCGTTGCGCGCAGATCGCCCGGGGGACACACCGGGCTGCCGGTGGTGACAGCGACACGGCCGATCACCCGATATGCGATGAAGCCCGTGCCCGAGTCGTCGAACCAGTACTGGTTCCCCGGCCACGTGGTCATCCACGACAGTGATCCCCCGCCGAAGGACCGCAGGATTTCGCGGGCGCGGACGACATCACCGGAGTCGACTGTGTAGGCGGGTTTGGTGAAGGTTCGGAACATGGCGACGGTCAGCACGAGCCAGAACACCACTCCTGTCCACTCGAAGAGCAGCGTCGCTGGCGTGTTCGTGGGTAGTAGGCGTGGGTCGAGCCACTGCAGGTCCACCGGTGGGATGAGACGGTTGGGAAATTCGGCGATGAGCGCGGTCGGTGTGGCCACCGGGTCGAACCCTGCCCGTGCAAGCCAGCCGGCACCGACGAAGACCACGAACAGGGTTGCCACTGTCACCGCCGCCGCGTACCCGAACCGGCGGTACGTTCCCGACGGCGCGGCAGCATCGAACAATCCACGCGACCACAGCAACAACGCCACAATGACGATCGGAGTCAGTACCGGTATCGCCGATCTCGCGATCTGCGATGTCTCGTCCAGGCCGTAGAACACCGAACCCGGTGTGACACTGTCGATGTAGCGCAGCACCACGTTGAGCACGGCCAACCCGATCAGCACCGCCTGAGCGATTACGGCGGTCCACCAGGCACCGCGCCGACCACGCCGGAGCCCGTCCGCTACCGCCAGGACGAACACCGTCGGCATGATCGCCAACAGTGTGGGGCCGATCCCGGAAAGCCTCAGTGCAGCAAGCCCTTCCCTGCATTCTTGGGGATCCCCTCCTGCCGCGCACAGTGCGCGGATATCGCCCACTGTGGCCTCGGATCCGCCGAAGACATCTTTCAACCCGGCGAACGGGCCGATCGCATTCGGGGAGAGTGCGGCCAGGATCGGACCGATTGCGCTGGCCGCGACCACGAGTGCAATGAGCAGACGACCCTCTCGTTGCGTTCCCACCATCGGTTGACGCCGCGTCGGCCGACCGAGCAGCAGCGGGCCGACGCTCAACCCGATCGCTGCCGCCACGAGCCGGATGACGTCTTGCAGGTGACCACCGAAGAGCACCAGGGTGATCAACAACGTCACCGTCACCACCCGCACCCGCCACCGCCACAACGTGCTCATCGACACCGTCGACGCCATGAGCACCCCGACGATCCACGTGGTCGGACTTACCGCGACACCACTGTGCAACGTCGAGGCCCATCGCAGGCCGATACGCTCGGTGATCGAGGTGAACAGCACCCCGCCGGCCGTTCCACCCAGTTGTGTCAGCACCGCGGCCGCCACCCATCGCGGCGTTCGGAGTCGCTTCTCGAGCGGTGCAGCGACGAGCAGCACCAGAAGCGTCGCAAGCAGATACCCGGTCAGGCTCGGCGACCACAGACCGGCCGAGAGCAGTGTCCACACTCGGCCCTGCCGCAGTGACTCGGTCCCGACACCGACCTGAGCCAACACCGATGGGCTCGGGCCGTGCCCGACACTCGACGTCGCGATCGCCGCCGCCCACATCACGAGGACGAACAGTGCGCTCGCCGGCGCACGAACTATGTTCTCGCGCAGGAACGCTCCTGCCGAGGCTGTGTACCGGGGTAACGCTCGTACGGCGGATCTGGCGGCGGCGGTGAAGTTCACCGCGCGCTCCTTTACCCGGGTGCTGTGTGGTATCGAGTGCTTCACGATCTCAGATCCTCCTCGTTGCGGACCGCGCACGAGTGGTCCTCGCGCGGTTCCGATCGCATCGCGAGCCGACAGCTCGCCCGGGTCCTACAAGATCTCCGAATCTTTTCGCCGCCCTGTGGTACTCGCCGCCCGTCGAGTCCATCCGGTCCAGGGGCCAGCGCCGGGTCATGGCGTCAATCCCAACCGGGTTCCCAGCCACGGCAACGACTGCGAGAGCCCCGGTCCCCACACGCTCCAGCTGTGTCCTCCCGGGAGTTCGAGGTAGCGCACGTCCACCCCGGCAGCGGTGGTCGCGGCCAGTACTCGTTGTGCCTGCGGGCCGTACGTCCGGTCCGTGCTACCGGCGACGATGGTTCCGGCGGTGTCGGGCAATCGTGTGCGCGCGAGGACGTCGAGGGGGTTCACCGCGGCGAAGGCGACGGGGTCACCGCCGAAGAACTGGTCCACCGTCTGTCGACGGGTTCCCACTGTCGGTTCGTCCTGCCCGGAAATATCGAGGAACGTGGGATACACGGCCGGGGCGTTGACGGCGAGCTGCAGTGCGCACGTTCCTCCGGCCGACATACCGCCCACAGCCCAGTGGCGAGGGTCGGGATCGATCTGGAGTGTGGAGCGGATCCAGGCGGGGACGTCCACGGACAGGTAGGTGAAGGCGTGACCGGCAGGAGAGTCCACGCAGAGGGTCTGAGCGAGCCTGCTGCCGAGTGGATCGGCCACCACGACGACGGGGGCGAGACCGGCGTTCGCGGCGGCGTAGGAGTCCAGTACGGCATCCAATCTGCCGCCGTCGAACCAGTCTCGCGGTGTTCCCGGTTGCCCGGGGACCAGGACCAGCACCGGTAGCTGCGCGCGCGGAACACTGAGATACGCCGGTGGCAGGTAGATCCACGCTTCCCGAGCTCGGAATCCCGACATCAGCCCCGGGATGCTCGCCGTGGACACGATCCCTGTGCTGGGCATCGACGTCGGCGGTGACCAATTGCGGCTCAGTGGCACTCCGGGTTGCGCGTTCGTCAGCGTCGGTGTCGTTCCTGGTACCCGGGAGAAATCCACTTGCGAGGCCAGGTTCAGCCCGAGGGCGGTCCGCACGGTCGGGTATGCACCGAAGTGGTTGTTCACCTGTGCAGCGCCGCTGATCACCACACAGGCCACAGCAACCAGTGACAGCACCTTCATCCGCACCCGCGCTGGACGCAGCAACGCCATCGCCAACGCCGCTGCACCGAGCCCGGTCCAGAGCACCGCAACCACCGGAAGAGGATCGGGGAACGGTCGCCAGAGAACGTCGACCGACACCATCAGGATCGCTGACACTCCCGCCCCGATGAGCAACGCTGCCGGTAATCGGCGACACCACCAGCGGCGCCCCCGGCCGAGCGCGAGCACCAGCAATGCCACCACTCCGAGCCCGAGCAGGGCGGCGCGCACCGGGCCGTAGAGGACAGGTATGTCGATCATCGACATGACGTCCTTTCACAGGTGACTCCGAGGCCGCCTTGTCCGGTCCCATGCTGTCCCAGCACCGGCCTGCCCGCACGGAGAACGCCCGTATAGGGGGTTGGGTAAGAGGATCGGCGCAAGGAACGTGCGGCCCTCACGCAGGGTCGGGCAGGAGCTCGCCGTTGGCTTTCTGCGGTTCCCCGGTCCGTCGGTGGGTCGGGGCGGGGAGAGTATCGACAGGGCCGTTGCGGACACGGATCGCCTCGGCGACGACGAAGCCGACGAGCACGGTCAGCACTACAGCGGAGGTCCATTGAGTTCCCCATCCCAATCCGCCGTGGTCGGTGGGCTTGCTCAGGAAGTCGCCGCCGGTAGCGCCGAGGGGGCGGGTGAGAACGAACGCGATCCAGAACAGGGCGATGCCATTGACGGAGGTCAGGTAATGGGCTGCGAGTAGCGCGATCATGACCGCGAGCAGGATCAGTGCGCTGGTGCGGAACCCCAATCCGAGACTGTCGGCGAGGAAGTCGCCACTCGAGGTACCGAGGCTGTTGGAGAACAAGATCGCGATCCAGTACAGAGTTTCGCCGCGTGCGGTGGCGATGTTCTCCACGTCGAGGGTCTGTCCGCTGCGCCACCACAGTAGGAACACCACCACCAGACCTGTGGTGAGCAGGACCGCTCCGCCGGTGTAGCCCAGTCCGCCTGTGCGGTTGAGAAGATCCGACAACGTCGTGCCCGCGGTGCTGGTCAACGCGATGACCGTCCAGAACAGGGCCGGGTGGTAGCGCCGGGCTCGTAGCTGGAAGATCACCGCGATCAGGAACAGTGCCGCGAAGACGACGGTAGCGACGAGGTACCCCACGTGCAGGGTCTGAGCGAGCAGATCCCCGCCGGTCTCGCCGAGGGTGGTGGCGAGTATTTTCACCACCCAGAACGATGCCGTGATGTGGGGAAGTTTGCGCGCGACCCGCAGCGCGGATCGGCCTGTCGTGGGCGGGTCGTCCGAAGCGGTCATCGAGAGTCCTTGTCCAGTCGCAGAAAATGCCCACCCGTGCGGGCCACCGCCGGCGCGGCAGATCAGAGACTGACATCTGCTTGTTGAAGAACCGCTGAGAACGCGCGCTCAGCGGTTCAGCGGAAGGCGGATCTCGAACCGGGCACCGCCGGCCGGCGACTGCGACACCGCCACCGTCCCTCCGTGCGCGGCGACAGTGCCTGCGACGATGGACAGTCCCAGCCCTGTGCCGCCTTCATCACGTGTTCGTGAGGAGTCCAGGCGCACGAAACGGTCGAACACTTTCGCGCGCTCGGACTGCGGTATCCCCGGCCCGTCGTCGTCGATCCGGATGATGGCGTGTCCTGCCGATTCGGCGCAGGACACAATGATGCGGGTCCGGGCGTGGCGGACGGCGTTGTCGGCGAGGTTGCGCACCACCCTGCCCAGCGCGCTGGGGTCACCGGTCACCCGAACGGGCACGATCGACGACTCCACCAGTACCTCGGACACGGCCTCGATACGTTTGCCCTCCTCGTACAGCAGGTCGTCGAGATCGACATCGACCGCCGCGACGGGCAGACCGGTCTCGTCCGACCGTGCCAGAAGCAGCAGATCCTCGATCAGTCGACGCATTCGGCGCGCTTCCGGAAGCAAGGACTCGTCGATCATCGCCTCATCGAGAAGGTCGGGCCGCGACGATGCGAGTTCGAGAGCTGCGGTGATCGTGGACAACGGACTTCGTAGTTCGTGGGATGCGTCGCTGACGAAGCGTTGCTGCGCTCGTTGTCCGACCTGCAAGCGTTCGAGCATCGCGTTCATCGTCTGTGCCAGGCGGGCGATCTCGTCGCGGGTTTCGGGTACGGGAATACGTTCGTCGAGTTGGCGACTGGAAATCGACGCCACCCTGGACCTGATCCGTTCGACCGGGCTCAATGCCGCACCGACGAGGCGGTACGTCGCGAACGCGACCAGGGCGATCACGATGGGACCGACGACGGTGAGCAGGATCGCCACTGTGGACACGACGTTTTCCACCGGTTCACGGTCGGCCCCGACCACCACCGTCACCGGCCCGGAGGGCGATGTGGCTCCCTGTGCGGTAACCCAGAAGTCGCCGTCCTCACCGTAGGACACTCGGCCCAGATCACGGGTCGCGGCCGGGGCAACCTGCTCGGTCGTGACAGGCGCAGCGCCATCCCCTCGGGACTGCGCTCGTACCGTCCCCGATCCGTCGATGACCTGAATGATGCCGATCTGCCCGTCCGTGGCCAGTAACGAGTCGTCGATCTGCGCTGCGGTGTCGGATTCGAGCTGTTCGGCGACCTGCAGGCCGCGGGCAGCGGCAGCAGATCGAGCGGAGTTCTCGAGCGAGTTGTACAGGACCCCGAGGAGCGCACCGCCGGCGATGACGAGGCAGACGGCGACAACCACTGTCGATGCCACCGCCGAGCGCACGCGGACGGTCCACGAACGTGGTCGCAACAGATCGAGGGTCGAGTGCATCAGGTCAGTGTCCCGTGTCCCCTCGTGAGAAGCATCTGCTCTTCAGCGTCTCTTCAGGAACGATCTGCCAGAGTCCACGACCATGACCACGACCACCGCGCGCATGTTGGCGAGCAAAGTCCCCGAAGTGACGCTCTTGTTCTGGGTCATCAAGATCCTCGGTACCACCGTCGGAGAGACGGCCGCCGATGCACTCAACGTCGATCTCGGGTTCGGCTTGACCGGAACCACCGTCGTCGTCGGTGTAGTGCTGGCCGCGGCCCTGATCTACCAGTTCACGCTGCGCCGGTACGTGCCGTGGGTCTACTGGCTGGTGGTCATCCTGATCAGCATCGCCGGCACGTTGATCACCGACAATCTCACCGACAACTTCGGTGTGCCCCTGGCCATCAGCACCGGGTTCTTCGCTGCCGGCCTGATCCTGACGTTTGCAGCGTGGTACATCAGCGAGGGAACACTGTCGATCCACAGCATCAGAACCCGGCGCCGTGAAGGGTTCTACTGGCTGGCGATCCTGTTCACCTTCGCGTTGGGCACCGCCGCGGGCGATCTGGTCGCCGAGCAGCTCGCACTGGGATACCTGACATCGGCATCTGTGTTCGCGGCGATCATCGCGGTGGTCACCGCCGCGCACTACGGGCTACGACTCAATGCCGTCCTCGCGTTCTGGATCGCCTACATTGTCACTCGCCCCCTCGGCGCGTCGATCGGCGACTATCTCACGCAAGACAAGAACCTGGGCGGCCTCGGACTGGGACCGACCGTCGTCACCGCGGTGTTCGGCGTCGCCATCGTCGGATCGGTGGCGTATCTGAGCATCTCCCGCGCCGATGTCCTCGACACCACCACCGTCAGCTCCGGGACCTCCGACGCAGCGCACAGCGCATGACACCGCCCGTCGAACATCACCCGAACACCGGCCGGGCGCGGCGCACCACGCCGTGCTCACGTACCCCGCGAGTACCGCGCGGTGCGTGCCTGTCCATTCACCGATAGTCCTGGCGCGCCCCACCGCACCGACGGCCCGCTGTGTACGACCGTGGGCCTAATCGACCGATACCAGACACAGGCAGCGGTCGCTCCCGACCCACCGGGCCGATCTCGAGACGAGGATCGATGACCGACACGGCAGACACCGAACAAGCACGCGTGTTCATCACCATGTTGCACGCCGAGATCGCCGTGATCTCGGCGCGAATCGAAGGAGCCGAGAAGATCGCCCGGACGGCCTGGGAGGTCGGCCGAACATCCTCTCGCCGTTGGTATGCCGACGATGCACGTATCCAACGCACGATTCTCTACGAGCTACATCGTCAACTCGATTCCCTGCACACTCGCTTCCCGGGTGTACGAGTGCCGGAGGCACCGAGGTCACCGTCGACGCCGGAGAGTGCCGGAGGCACCTCACCCCTGACCTCGTCGAGGCCTGCGCCCACTCACCGTGAACGAACACCGTGATCAGGGCCGCAACCGAGAAGTGCAGGACCGTCGACCGATTCGACGAACTACCCCAACTCATCGGAGCCCCTGTAGCTCGCTGGTCGACAGCAGCTCCAGCTGTGTCCGACGATGTGCAGCGGCACTGCGCTGCGCCGCGCGATGTCGACCTCACTCTCAGGTGTCCACAGGGATCCTTCAGGAGCAGTCGAGCATATTCGGGGTTGTACCGCACGCAATCAGATGTGCATCCGACAACCGAAGGAACCCTCGTGAACATCAAGAACAGGATCGTTGCGGTCGCCGCCGTCGTGCTGGCCGGAGCATCCATCGGCGGTGGCATCGCAGCCGCACAGACCCTCGAACAGCCCACAGCCTCGAACAGCAGCGTCGTCGACACTCCCGAAGCGGGCGACACACCGGACGCACCGGGCGCAGCAGATGTGCCCGAGGCCGGCGACACACCCGACGCACCGGGCGCCGCAGACGTACCCGAGGCCGGCGACACACCCGATGCACCCGGTTCCGTCGACAAGCAGGAAACGGGCGACACACCCGATGCACCGGGCTCGGTGGACCTACCCGAGGCCGGTGATATCGTCGACGCCCCCGGACAGTAAGTTCCTCGCTTCACCCCGCAGCGCCCGCAGGCCCGTTGGCCCCCGGGCGCTGCCCCTATTTCATCCCAACCCTGTTGCTTCCGAACGCTTTTCAGTGTTCCTTCAGTCTCGTCCGCGCATGATCGAGATGTACCGGATCACTTCTGGCAGGAGATACCACTCATGCTCGCACCGACTCGCCCGACACCGCCGGACCACAGCGACGACCGACAGATTTCGCGCCGCGAGGTGAAGATCTGGAAGCTTCTCGCGGCGGCAGCACTCGTCGTGCTCACCCTTGCCTCGGTGTCCTACGCGCGAGCGCTGCTGACCCCGGGATATGCGACCTGGAACGACAAGACATCATCATGGATCCGCGACCATGGGGGTGGCCCCGTCCTCAACGCCTACGAGAACTGGCGCTACGCGAGCCCACCGTCGGACACCCCACCCGATCTGTCCGGATTCACCTCGGCCACAGCCATTGCCGGCGGCACCCCGACATCGTTCGCCACTCTCCCCGTTCTCCCCACTGTCACCGGATCGCCGGCTCCGACATGGACACCCGGCCGCACGGGAGCCGATGGAACTCCGGTCGCCTACATTTCGCACTACCAGCCGGACCCGGCCCATCGCAGCGCAGTGGCCGGAGTAGCGATCGTCTCCGGTTCCGCGACGGTCGCCCACCTCGTCGACGGCACGAGCCAACCCCGCACCGACGGCAATGCCGCTGCATCGGTACCTGGTTCCGAGGTACCGAATCTGGTGGCTGCGTTCAATTCCGGGTGGAAGATGAAAGATCTTGCCGGCGGATATTTCTCGAACGGTGTGGCGCGGCAGGACCTGCAGAACGGCCAGGCCTCGGCGGTGGTCGACGACTCCGGGCACCTGAGTGTCATCGACTGGAGCAGCGGCGCGGCAGTGGACCCGCACATCGTGGCGGTGCGGCAGAATTTACCGCTGATCGTCGACCACGGCTCGATCGCCGCGGGCGTGCACTCGAACGCCGACAGCCGCTGGGGCAGCGCGAAGAATCAACTGCAGTACACCGAACGATCGGCATTGGGGACCACCGCGAACGGCGACCTCGTCTATGTAGCGGCGTCGAGAGTCGACCTCTCCACCCTGGCGCAGGCACTCGTCGATGCCGGGGCGGTGACCGGGATGGAGCTCGACATTCACACAGGGCTGACCGAGTTCAACTCCTGGACAGTCGATCACACCGGGACGTTGACACCGACGACGATCTTGCCGGGAGTCCAGAACAGACCCGACCGCTACCTGGCCCCGGATCAACGCGACTTCTTCTATCTCACTCTCACGACGCCGACGCCGAATCAGCAGTGGGCCGCAGCGGACACCGCGTCGACGCCGCCGAGCGTGGTCGACGCCGCGGGCATCTAGGGCGCACCCCAGCGGCCGACACGGCTCCTGTCGACCGAAAGAAGCCACCGGCCAACAGGTGCGGAGTACACGAACGGCGAGGGTGTCGGTGCCGCAGAACGAGGATGCTCAGTCGGCCGCCGCGACGGTGAGGCGGTATCCGACCCCGCGGATGGTCTCGATGCTCTTGAGCCCGAACGGTTGATCGACCTTCTTGCGGAGATAGCCGATATAGACCTCGACGATGTTCTCGTCCCCGTCGTAGTTGACATCCCACACCGACCGCACGATCTCGGACTTGGTCACCACGGTGCCGCTACGCCGCATCAAGAACTCGAGCACACTGTATTCGCGCGGGGTCAGCGCAAGTTCTGCACCGCCTCGACTGACGCGGTGGCGCGCGGGATCGAGTTCCAGATCGCCGGCAGTGAGCACCGCGGGGCGCTCGGGAGCTCCCCTTCGCATCAGGGCGCGCAGGCGAGCAACCAGCACCACGAAAGAGAACGGCTTGACCAGATAGTCGTCTGCGCCGAGATCGAACGCATCGGCCAGATCGTATTCGCCGTCCTTCGCCGAGAGCATCAGGATCGGTGTCCACACCCCCTGCGCCCGAAGATCTCGCACGATGTCGTAACCGTGTTTGCCCGGCAGCATGATGTCGAGAACGAGCGCATCGAACTCCCCCGTCGCTGCACTGTGGAATCCGTTGTCACCATCGTGTTCGACCTCGACAGTGAACCCATCGGCCACCAGACCGCGACGCAGCATCTCCGCCAGGCGCACTTCGTCCTCGACCACCAGTACCCGCATCGACAACTCCGTCCGTATAAGTCTGGCAAGTACAACAGACCCATGCCGAGATACCAGACTCGCTCTCAGCGGTTCTTCAGCAGCTCCCCAGCACACTGATCCCCGTGCTCCTTTCCTCATCGATCTCCGCCGTACACGCCACGGCCACCGAAGTGTTCACCGAAGCCGCAACCGCCGACGTCGAGATCGCGGGGCTGGTGATCGCAGTCGGCCTCATCGCAGCCGGGCTCATGCTCCGCATGCGCCGCGACAGGGCCGGCGCGACGGTCTTCGGCGCACTCGGTTACGCCTTCGCCGTTCTGGTGCTCGCCGTCGCAGTACACAGCAACGGCTGGCTGACCGGTGCCGATACCGCAGTCGCTCGATGGTTCGTCGATCATCGCAGTGCGACACTCGACCAACTCGCCGTCGCCGTCACCACGGTCGGTGGCCCCGCGGAGACCGCCGCACTGGGCCTGATCGTCGCAGTGGTTCTGGTGTGGAGGACGAAACGGTACGGCCCGGCACTGGTGCTGCTGGTGACCGTCGCCTCGGCTTCGATCGCGTGCACGCTGTTGAAGCTGATCGTCGGCCGTGAGCGGCCACCCCAGTCGATCCAGATGATGCTCGAAACCGATCCGTCGTTCCCGTCGGGGCACGTCACCGGCACCGCTTCCCTACTGTTGATGCTCGCGCTCATCGCCGGTGCGCGGCGATCGAGACCAGTACGAGCATTGCTGCTCGTCATTGCCGTCACGCTGACCGTTGCCGTGGCGTGCACGCGGATGTACCTGGGCGTCCACTGGCTCACCGATGTCGGTGCCGGCGCGCTCCTCGCGGCGGGTGCGGTCACCCTCGGCTCCTATGCGCTGCATCGTCTCGACTCCGCCGGCGATGGCACAGAGTCGACGCCACCTCGACTACTCATGAACAGGATCTCGCTATGACATCGGGACTGACCGGCGGTGTTCTCGACCCGAGCACCCTCGTCGCGACATTCGGATTGATCGGTCTGCTCGTGGCGTTGTTCGTCGAGACCGGTCTGCTGATCGGGTTCTTCCTCCCCGGCGACTCACTGCTGTTCACCGCAGGAGTGCTTGTCGCGCAGGTCGATCCGTTCGTTCCCCTGTGGGTGATCCTGGTGTCCGCACCGATCGCAGCCGCGCTCGGTGACCAATGCGGATACATGATCGGCCGTGCCGCCGGGCCCGCCGTCTTCGACCGACCCGGCGCCAAACGGCTCGGCCCTGCGCAACTCGCGCGCGCGCAATCGTTCTTCGACACCTATGGTGCCCGTACGATCGTTCTCGCCAGATTCGTTCCCGTCGTCCGGACACTCGCACCCGTCATGGCCGGTGCGTCGGGGATGAAATATCGAACCTTCCTCGTCTACAACATCATCGGAGCCCTCGCCTGGGGTGCCGGTGTACCGATGCTCGGCTACCTACTCGGCGGAATCCCGTTCGTGCGCAACCACATCGAGATCATCCTCATCGCGGTAGTCGTACTCTCGATACTCCCCCTCGCCATCAACTACCTGCGCTCTCGTTTCCGAGGACACGCACCGGTCAACCGGCCCGACCCGGACACGAGCATGTCCCCGCGCTGAACAACAGAGATCTGACAACACCGGCGTCGAGACCACCGGGCGCATCGACGAACCGAGCCGATCCCGCGGCATCGCCGCACCGACGAACCCGAAAACCCCAACGGTGCTCTTTGTCATCGGAGATGCTTGACTCGCTTGCTGGCGATTTGTATCTGTGGTCCCGATACACCGGGAGTTCAGCCGGGTAACGACGCCGTGTCGGGTAGACGAGAGGAGGAACAGATTTCGGTGTCGATGTCCGCGAGCACTCATCGGTGGCGTATCGCTCGGCACCCCCACGCCGGGAGTGGTGTGGACGCCGTCGTCATCATCGCAGCCGGCACCATCCTCCTCACCCGATCAGCTCTTCAGCTGCTGGGGTATCCGCGGGTCGGTAGCGGTCCACTGCACATCGCCCATCTGCTCTGGGGCGGTGTGGCCCTGACTGTCGCCGCACTGACCGCACTGTCGGTACTCGGCGACCGAACGCGACCGATCACGATCGTGCTCGCCGGGATTGGACTCGGACTGGGCCTCGACGAGATCGGCAAATTCGTCACCACCACCAACGACTACTTCTACAAGCCGGCGGTGGCCATCATGTACGTCCTGCTCATCGCTGTCGTGGCCACCTCCCGCCTGGTCCGTGATCTGGTGCCGCGTCGACCCCACGAAGACCTTGCCGCGGCAGCCTTCATCGCTGCGGACGGGGTCGTCCGCGGACTCGACCATCACCGCCGCGCCCAAGCCCTCGACTATCTCGCGCGCGCGAACGCACACGAACGACGACAGGTCACGCAAATCACCGCACTGCTCGCCAGCTGCACCGAGCGACCGCCGACGCGGTGGCGACGACGATGGTCGACGATCGGGAACTGGCGTGTACTGCGCTACCTCGACCACAGCATCTGGATTCGACTGTCCGCACTGGCCCTGGTGACGTACTCCGCGTTCGGTCTGTCGTCGGTCAGCATCCTCGGCACCGAAACCGTCGACGACATAACGCAATTCGCGCGACTGCTCGATGCGGCAGGGTCAGGGCTTGCGCTCGTTCTCGCACTTCCCGCTCTCGTCTGGCGTACCGACCGCAGGTGGACTCTCGAGGCCGTGCGACTGTCGAGTATCACCACGCTGATCTTGATTCAGATCGTCGAATTCGCGCAGTCCCAATTCTCCGCACTCGCGGATCTGCTGGTCGGACTGGTCACGTTGTCCTTGATCTCCAGGGCGATCGCGGTGCGCGCGCGTCGCCGGAACGACGTCGTCCGTCCTACGACCTGACGGAGTCGACGCTTCAAACCCATGCGCTGCGAACATGCCCGGGCCATTGGACATCCAGCCCGCCGAAACATCAAGACGTAGAAATGACAGAAGGCGCGCACGATCATCGCCGCAGTCAGCGCAGACGATGATCGTGCGGCCAGCTCCCTGATCGATGACATCAGCCGTCGTCGCGCTCCGGTTCGCCGTGTTTGTCGAGAATGTCGACGAGCGAGTGCAAGAGTTCGTCGACGCGGTCGTTGATGTCGTCGAATCGATCGTCGAGATCGGCAAGGCGGATGTGAGCGTTGCGGCGGGCACGAATTCCATGCTCGTAGTAGGCATTGTCCAGAACGACGCTCGAGTAACGTATTTCGTCGTAGAGAACGTCACCGTCTGTGCCGTTCTCCGTCCACAGGACTCGCGGACGATGCTCGGACGGACGGCCGGTCAGGTGCGCGCGGGTCACTGCGGACAACGACTGCGCCGTGAGCGGTTCCGGAATCCAGGGCGTGTAGCCCCAACGGTCGATGCGGACCACAAGTGGCTCACCCGCTTGCTGCGCTGTCACCACCGGAAACGCAGACGTCGGCGGTGAGCGATCGGGGTCGAGAAATTCGCGGAGCACCGAGATACTCGCGAAGCGATCGAGCATCGACTGAATCTGCGCCCAGCGCCGGTACACCGTCACCGGACCGGACTCACCGTGACTGCCGAGCATGTTCGGGGTGACCCGGTACAGGCCTGAAACAACCAGGTCCAGCCCCGCGACCTCGATGTCGCCTCGGCGCAGCACACTGATCTCACGGTAGGTCAGACCGGCGGACACCAAGGTCAGTATCAGTGCATCACGCCGACCGAACAGCCCGTATGGCCATCCGGACGTCGGAATGCTGTCGATGATCGATGCAGCGCCGCCACGGATTTCGGCGAGACGTTCCCGGCGATGCTCCGCGAGAGCGAGTCGAATGGGGACCGAGCGGCCGGGTTCGGTCATTCCGCGAGTGCGGTGAGCGGCGTTGACAGCGGCGACTCGGCGTCGCTGCGTGGCGACGCTGGCGGGATGGTCGGCGAGAAACTCTGCCAGTGTGGATGGTGCAGCCGGCAGCGACGGACGGTCGGTGGCAGCGCACCAGTCAAAGAACAGTGCCCATGTGTGTTCTGCGGAGCGGTCGAGACCCGCGACGCCATGGGGCACCGAGCTGAACGCAATTCCGTTCGGTTTCATAGTCCGAGCTCGGTGACGGCGTTGCCGAGCAGCGGCGCGTTCTCGCGGGCATAGATTTCGACCATCCCAGGGGTCGTGTGGCCTGTCTGGCGCATGATGGCGTGGGCGTCGGCGCCGTTCCGGAATGCTTGGGTGACGAATCCTGCCCGCAACGAATGCCCACCCAACTGTGTGACCGTCTCGGGATCGAATCCGGCGCGAGCGGCGCGGCGACGGATTGCAGCGTGCACCGCAGCCCCGGAGAGGGCGGTGTCGGAGAGGTTGCCGTTCTTGCGGATGGACCGGAACAGCGGCGAGGATTTGTCGGCGGTGGGCAGGGAGCCGCGGCAGACATGGGCATCGAATGGTGTTGCACGGAAGAGCAGTCGAATGACGGCGATTCTGCCGCCGGTGTCGAACGCTGCGACGATCTTCAACCATCGCACCCACGCGCAGACCGGGCAGGATTCATAGCGGTCGGTGAACGGAAGGGCTTTCACGGTTCCGGTACCGTCCTGGTCGGTCTTGGACTTGCGGATCTGTACGTGCGCGCCGTCGAGGCGGTCGCGGCGGACATCGCGGCATTCGAGCGCCACGAGTTCACTGCGCCGAAACGCGCCGGTGTATCCCATCAGCAGTAGCGCGGTGTCGCGGCGTTCGAGCACCTCCGACGCCCAGTCCGCTGCAGTGCGTCGGGCGTGGTCAACGATCGTGGTGATGTCAGCGGTGAGGAGCGGGGCACGGGGATTTCGGGGCCGCTCCCCCGCAGACGCATAATCCCGACGAATACCGGCGAGAGTGGCGCGAACCATTTCGTGGCCGCACGGGTTGTTGTGGCCAACAGCGCGGTGACGGTCGGCGATCGCCGCGATCCACTTGCCGAACGTCGACGGTGCATACGCCCGCGTCCCGTCGACAGTGAGCGTGTCGGCGGCGGCGACGAGGTAGGCCGCCACCGTCGCGGGATGCGCAGGCAACGCGTGGTGCCCGGCGACGGTGCACCAGGTCTCGAAGCGTCGCCACGCCGAATCGTAGGCGCGGCGAGTAGCAGCAGACCGTGCCGATGCCATCGACCGTTCGATTCGCGCGGCGACCTCGCTCGACAGGTCCGGAAACACCGCCGCACCACTCACCGGGACGATTGAACCCACGTCCGGGACCTCGCTGAGCTGCCGTTCTGCCATGGTAGGGACTGTAGCGAGCACCCCCGACAGGCTTCTCAGGTCGAATGCACGCTGAGCAGGCGTTTCAGCGGGGACGGTGCGGGAAGGAAAATTCTCGTCGGTCACCGCACAAATAACGTGGGTGACTACAGGCAGCGATCGATTTCCGCGTAGAAACCAAGGTAGAGATGCGTGTGGTGATCACGCGCGCTTCAGTCCCAGTCCAGTCGAATACCGAGCTCGACGAAGGCATAGGCCAGCTCATCGACGTCACCTTCGGTCCGGCACCCCGTTCGAGCGAATCCGAACAAAGATCGGGCGGCATCGCTGTCGACGCGGGCGGCGACGACCGCCGCATCGATCGCCGCCACCACACCGTCCCAGGCGCTGCGGACCGGTACCGCACTACGAGACCTCGTCGGAGCGGTCCCCGGATCGACCGGCTCGTACCGTCGCGGCCGCAGCAGGCAGGCATCAGCTCCGCTCGCGGCTATCTCATCGTTCTCGACCGCGATGATCGCGGTCGCCGCTGCGAGAAGGACTTTTGCTTGCTCGTCCCACCTCAGGTCCTCGAACGGAACCCACGATGTCCGCAGCGGGCGAGGATGCCCTGTCGATTTCCAGATCGCGCTCAGTGGCTTCGCCCACCATCCGGTGCGGACCAGCGGTGTAGACACTTCGTCGACGACGGTGCGCAGCAGCCTGAACCACACCGCTGCATGAACACGGCCTCCGCCGAGCTCGACCGACCCGCTCGTCAACGCGGCAATGGAGCGTCTGTCGATTTCCGCGACGGCCGCCGCGACCGGTATCGGTGCTGCGTGTTCGTCCGAACCTGCTGGTGTCCTGTCCCAGAAGACCAGGCTGCCGGGTACGACAGCGCAGAATTCGAGCCCACAGTGATGCTTCGTGCAGCTGGACAGCATCGGGTATTGCTGAGCCATCATGACCGCGATATCGGCGTCTGTGTCGAGGTCGTCGATACAGAGAGGGCATGCCCGCGTCGTCAACGTGCTCACCCAGGGAAGCCATGTGCCGGCGGGCGGTGCGCGTCGACGTCGATCGGCCATTGCCAGACCCGGTGGCAATAGAACCGAGAACTGGTGGACGTAGGTGTCGAAGTCGCATTCGGCGGGGTCGGTGCTGTCGAGCAGCCAGGGCGTGCAGCCCGCCAACGTCATCTCCCGCAGCCGTTCCGCCGTACAGGAGCTTCTCTGGGCAAGCGCGGATAGCACCGGCTCAGGTGTGTGCCGGTCCAGGTCCACGCCCGAGGTGTCGACGCTGAGCCCGTCGAGAAGGTCCGCTGTATTGAACAACGAATACAGTTCGCTGGTCCGGGCCAGCCACGACATCAGAGTCTCACCAGGTAGTGGTTTCGGGTGCAGTGGCCACCGCGGATGCGCACTGTGGCCGAGCGCTGTGCGTGCTGCGGGGGCATCGGCTGGTGTCATGCCAGGTGCCGTTCGAATTGGCGGCGGCGTTCGGTGGGCCCGGAGTAGGCGGTCTGCGTCAACACCTGTGAGGTGATCGATTCCTCTCCGGCTTCGAGTGCGGTCACTGCGGCCGCGGTCAACAGCATGGCCAGTTCGCCGATAGTTCCTTCGCAACGGGTGAGGAGGTAATCGGTCATCTCCGCCGATGTCAGGTGCGAGGGCACACGCAACGGAAAGCTGGCGGTGAAGCTCGCCAGCAGGGAGCGGGTGTCGGTGTCGTTGGTCCAGATCGGCAGCGTCATGGGGTGAAAACGGTTCTCCAACTGTGCATCACTGCGGATCGCGAGGTACGCCTCTCGGGTACCGACTCCGACGAGAGGGATCCGCAGTTCGTTGCCCATAAACCGCAACAGGTTCAGGAATTCTCGGCGCACGTTGTCGCGGCCGGCGAGGACGTTGTGGAGCTCGTCGATGATCAGCATCCGAACCCCGGTCGCTCGCAGCAGCGTGATCGCTTGCTGTTCGAGTTCGTGGACTCGGCTCCGTGGCCGGATCGGCGTTCCAAGGGCAGCAAGCATCGCCAGGTAGAACCGTGCGGGTGCCGGGTCCGGAGGCATCTGCATACACAACACCGGTATCTGCTCGCGATCGGACAAGCTGACAGTGGGGTGTGCACGGCGGAACTTCTCAACGATCATCGACTTGCCGTTGTTCGTCGGTCCGATCAGAAGCATGTTCGGCATTCGTTGTCGATCCGGCCACCCCAGCAGCGTCTCGAGGTGCTCGATGACCGACTGTGCACGCGGATACCCGATCCACCGTTCGGCCCGAATGTGTTTGATGCGTTGTGCAGCAGGCAGAATCGCGATCGATCTGACCGAAATTCGCAGGTGGGTGAGGTCCGCGCGATCGACGTCGATGTCGTCGTCGCTACGGTCGTCATCGTCGCCTTCGGGAGCGCTGCGGGCGTCGCTGTTCATCGATTCACCATTCTTCGATGTCGTCGAAGATCGGAACCGACACGTCGTCGGTGCCTGGATCATGCTCGGGCGGGCTCTGCGTGTTCGGTGGTGTGGCGATGCTGCTCAGGTGGGCACGGCGAGTGCGATTACGTCGGGCTCGTTTGGTGTCCCTCTGCGCGGACGTGGCTATCTGACGCATCTGCTCGATCATCGCGAACAGAGCGTGTTCGTCGATGCTCGCTCGGCCGTGTTCTCGAAGGCGCGTGACCGCTGCGCGGTGTTCCCACGATGTCACCGCCGGATGCGACATAGTCCGGTACGGCACCTCGACATACCCGCCGCCGCTGTCGGGGTCCAGGACCCACACCCTGCTCAGATCTCGTGGATCACGCCGGATCACGAACTGCCCCAACTTCTCTCGCCTGGCGATCCACGGTTTCAAAGCATTGGAGAAGTACTGGATGTGGTCGATGACGAACCCTGTCCGGGTCAGGCGGCGCCGCATGACCGGAAGGAAGTCCACCAGGAATGCGGTCTCGTCCACCACTGTCGACGTCGGCAGAGCAGGGTCGGCGTCGATGCTGCTGGCCCACTGCGCAGCCGGGCTCCGGCTCAGGCCGGCGTGCACGTCCGCGTGATACGCCGCGATCGCCAGGATCAGCCAGCGTTCCAATTCTTGTAAGGCCAGTGCTGCTGTGCCCTCCGAGTCGTAGCTGCCCCGCTGCGTTGGGTTCGAGAACGTGGTGCCGGGGAGTTCGTGGACCTGGGTCATGACGGTGCCGATGATGCGTTCGACGATCCCGCCGTAATGCGGCCGGCCGGGTGGTCGGTAGCCGAGGTCGATGCCGTGCTGCTCGCAACCACGCTGGAGCGCTTCGCTTTTGAACTCGGCGGCGTTGTCGACGTACAAGCGGTGCGGCTTTCCGCCCATCGGCCACCGCACATCCGCGCCAAGGCCCAAAGCGTCGATCCGTACGCTCTTGTCCGAGCACACCCTGCCCAGACACAACCCGACCGACACTGCGGACGGCGGATCGAGTGTGACGACGAACCCTGGCACACAGCGGCTGAAGACATCGATGGCAATCGTGAGATACGGACGTCCGATCGGTGCCCGGTCGTATTCGTCGACGATCATCAGATCGACCACGGTGTGATCGATCTGGACTTGTTGCAGAACGGCCGTCACCGGCGGCGGGACGTCGCCAGCGGATTGCCGCGATCGGGCCGCGTCCGGTCCGCCACGTGAGCGTGCGACGCGGCCCGGGTGCATTGCTGCGATCCGCGCGTTGACTGTGTTGCGGGCTGGGATCGGGAGTCCGGCGCGGCGGCAGGCGAGCGCGATACGACGATGCAGCGCAGCGACACTGAGCTTCTGGCGAGCCAGAAAGTCACGGTTGATGTGCTCGGCGATTACCACTTCCACCTCGGTCGGCACGCGGGAGCGTCCGCGCCCGCCTGACGGTGCGGAGACCAACAGATCGGTGACCGCCCCTCCCCCATTCCGGAGCCTGGACAGCAGCACGTACACACGCCGCGGCGAGACCCCCAACTGCTGCGCTGCATCCTCGACCACTGCGGTACCAATCGAGGATCGATCCGCTAGTTCGCTGAGCACTGCAAACCGCGTCCGTGCCTGCTCCCACTGCTCGGCCGACGCGGTCAGCACACCGGTCTCGGCGACGTCGAACTTGTCCGCGTCCATCGCAGCCTCCGAACGCCCAGCCTGGGTGACCGATTGTGCAGTGCACTTCTGCACTCAGAATGTCAGAAGACGACTGCAATCGGAGGTGAAACCCCAGGAAAGCATGACGCGCACTCCTGAAACTGACAGCCGGCTGTTTTCGCATATGGACCGACAAAGCATCAGGAGCGAAAACGGATCGCCCCGAGCTGGCCGCCGTTATGGACGCACTGCGCCCCGGTGACACGCTCGTCGTGTGGCGACTCGATCGACTCGGCCGATCGCTGCCTCACTTGATCGAGACGGTTACCGAACTCGAAGCGCGAGGGGTCGCGTTCAAATCGTTGACAGAAGAGATCAACACGACCACGCCGGGCGGCAAGCTGATCTTCCACATCTTCGGCGCCCTAGCGGAATTCGAGCGCAACCTCATCCGTGAACGCACGATGGCTGGATTGTCGGCGGCGCGTGATCGTGGCAGGGTCGGTGGCCGGCCATCCTCGCTGACGCCCGCGAAGAAGCGGCTGGCGACCAAGATGAAGGGTGACGGCGTATCCATGACCGAAATTGCGGAAGTGTTGAACGTCGCCCGCAGCACCCTGTACCGGAACTTGCAGTGAGAAAACAGCTTTGACGTGATTTAGCGGCTTCGTGACTCGCTGAACAATTTGGCAGGGTTTTCGTCGCAACTGACCTGCAGCCGCTATACCGGCCGCTGGAAAAACCTGTTCCCGCGCCGGATGCGATCTCGCCGACCTCGATCGCTAGTCCTCGTCCTCGTACTCCGGTTCGGGCTCATCCACCCATGCCTGATACCCCGGACTCGTCAGACGCAGGTGGATCGCACTGACACCCCGGTGCAGTGTGATGACCGTTTTCGGCAGATCCCACCGGATAGTTGCCTCAGGTCCGGGTTCGGCGCTCGTGGCTGTCCCCAGGAGTGCAGTAAGTGCCACATCGAGGTTCGTGAACCCTTCGTCCAGCAACGGGCGCACCTCTGTCATGGGCGTAGCGTCATCTGCCAGATCCGTGACGAAGATCGAGATCCAATCCATTCTGTGTTGCCGCCCGAACATGTTCGCAGTCGGCCGGCTGACATGAAAGTTCGTCCGCATCGAGGCGCCAGCATGCCTGAGTTCGACGAGCTCCCATCCAGCTTGTGCGCAGAAGGGTTCCAGGTCGTCGACGGCCCAGGTCCAGTCGAATTCTGCGGCGAGGCGGGCGATCCGGGTGGCGCCTTCGATGTCGACATGCATGTGTGGATGCTAATTCCTTCTTGATCGTCGTTGACGAAGGCCCAAAGCCGCACAGTGGCGCCAAAACGATCGAATGAGAGACGAACGACTCTGCCCGGGCTGCCACGGCGCCCTCGGCTACAGCTCGATCCCGGTGTCAGGGTGAGGTTCACCCCGGATGGTGGACACCGAGATAGCGGGACCGAGGGTTCCGCTG
>NZ_CAIJDS010000059.1:0-46413 GCF_903819475.1 Rhodococcus sp. UFZ-B548 | reverse complement strand
TCGCCAGGGAGAATCCTCGAATCGCGTGCATCCGATGCAACTCCACAGGGTTCTCAGGTGCGCTCATCTACATAGGGAATATTGGGAGCGGCTTCACCGATCGTCAGCGTCGCGAGCTACGCGATCAACTCATCGAACTCGAACGGCCCACCAGCCCCTTCGCAGTTGCTCCTCCGCGAGGAAATGTACGTGAATGCCGTTGGGCTGAACCTGTATTGGTGTGTGACGTCGAGTATCGAGAATATGTCGGCGGTAGCCTCAGGCACCCAGCTTTCAAAGGGATCCGAGGCGATAAACGAGAGGACGAAGTCGTTCTTCCAGGCAGGCACTGACGCACCAAAGATCACGACAATGATCGAGAGGGCCCACCATGGCAAACACGAGTGGTCAAGATTTGGCGAACGAGGTGGCGCGCCACCTTGAGTCTCTCCCGGGATACAACTCCCGGCACGAGCGAGCGAACCATCTCATCTCCTCAGCTATGTTCCAAGTCGGATTTGCGCGCATTGCTCGCGGTCTAGCCAGGTGGTCGCACGATGCCGACGGGCCCTCAGAGATGAGTGAAAAGCTCGCGGACGAACAATTCGACGGGTGCTGTCAAGTTGTTGAAAATGCCTGATCTGGGATGATCTGTAGGTGTCGTCCACGTACAAAGGGTTCCGGTTTCCTCGGGATATCATCTCCCACTGCATATGGCTGTACCACCGGTTCACGCTTTCGTTTCGCGAGATCGAACTACTGATGGCTGAGCGCGGGATCGACGTGACATACGAGACGATCCGCACCTGGTGCGCGAGGTTCGGACCCGAATACGCCCGCAGGCTTCGCCGACATCAACCAAGCACTGGCGACAAGTGGTATCTCGACGAAGTCTTCGTCAAGATCGGCGGAGTCCGAAAATACTTGTGGCGGGCTGTCGACCAAGACGGCAACGTGCTTGACATCCTCATCCAAGCGAAGCGAGATGGCACGGCGGCGAACAGGTTCTTCAGGAAACTACTGAAGAAACAAGGCCACCCGCCGCGGGTACTGATCACCGACAAACTCCGCAGCTACGAGGTCGCGCACCGGAAGACGATGTCGACAACTGAGCACAGGCAAAACAAGTACTTGAATAATCGGTGCGAGAACTCCCATCAACCGACCCGACAACGTGAACGCGCGATGAAAGGGTTCCGCTCTGTCGGTTCAGCGCAGAGGTTTCTGGCCTCATTCAGTCGCATTTCGCCGCACTTCCGCCCACCCCGCCACCGGATGGCCGCCACCGATCACCGCACCGAAATTGCCGCCCGATTTCAGGTGTGGGATCAGGTCACAGAACAGGTCCTCGCTGCCTGAACGTCGCTCGGCGTGATGGCGTGATGTGCCCGAAAACAGTTGCACACCAGACAACTTGACAATACCGTCTCGGACGCAGCCGGCTGCTTCCGTTCACGACGTCCGCGCAGCGGCACAACCTGAAGTCGCACGCGCTGAAATTCCTGGAACTGGCCGGTCTTGCCGTGCCGGACCGCATCTACAGCAAATACCCGCACGAACTGTCCGGCGGTATGAAGCAGAGGGTGCTGATCGCGATCGCGCTGTCCGGCGAGCCGGCACTCCTCATCGCCGACGAGCCGACCAGCGCGCTGGACGTGACGGTGCAGAAGCAGATCCTCGACCACCTCGACCGGCTCCGGACCGAGCTGAACATCGGCATCCTCCTCGTCACCCACGACCTGGGTGTCGCGCTCGAACGCGCCGACCGTGTCGTGGTGATGCGTGACGGCGGCGTAGTCGAGGAAGGCAGCAGCGACACCCTCTTGCACCGCGCCTCCGACCCGTACACGCGACGACTTCTCGCCGCCGCTCCCGGCCTGCAGACCGGAACCCTGACCCCGCGGCCGATTCGGGTCGACGCGCTCACCCCCCACGCCTCCGAGGAGCGCGCCTCCTCCGAGTATGCGATCGAGGTGATGGGTGTGTCGAAGACGTTCCACGCCGCGCACAGCAAGGCAGAACCGGTGGTCGCGGCCGACGACGTCTCCTTCCGCGTCGCAACCGGCACCACCCATTCGCTGGTGGGTGAGTCCGGGGCAGGAAAGTCCACGATCGCCCGGATCGTCGCGGGATTACGCACACCCGACGAAGGCGAGGTCACGCTACTCGGGCAGAGCGGCACCTGGGATCGCACCCGGCTGAGCAGACGCCTGCAGTTCGTGTACCAGAATCCCTATTCCTCCCTGAACCCGCGGATGTCGGTCGCCGACCTGATCACCGAACCACTTCGGGTGCACCGCAAGGACATCGACCGCGCACGGCGCCGCGTGATTGCCGAGGAACTGCTCGACGGTGTGCGACTGGACCGCAAGTATGCAGACCGCCGGGCAGGCGAGCTGTCCGGCGGACAGGCACAGCGCGTCGCGATCGCCCGAGCCCTGTCCCTGAACCCCGAAATCGTTATCCTCGACGAGGCGGTATCCGCACTCGACGTGTCGGTTCAGGCGGAGATCCTGCAATTGCTCGTGGATCTGCAGGCGGCGTACAAGTTGACGTACCTCTTCATCACCCACGACCTCGGTGTCGTACGCCTGATCGCCGACACGGTGACAGTGATGCGGCACGGATCGATCGTCGAAACTGGTTCGACAGCAACGATTCTCGACAATTCCGTCGACGAGTACACGCGACGCCTCGTCGATTCTGTGCCGGGCACCCACCTGTTCCTCTGATCACTCAGCTGCCCGGCCGATCGATCCCGACAAGTTGACAGTACCGGGTTGATCACCCGGTGTCGTGGTGTCGATGGTGTTGTCAAATCATCGGGTATGGAACAGATAACGAGAGAGTCGGGTCATCGCACGGAGAGTCCGGTCAGGAAGTGCGGGTATCGGTCGCCTCTGAGATCCTCTTCGGCAACGTGAGGTTGCCCGCCAGCGCCATCCTGCCCGGAGTTTGCGGAATGAAGGGGCTTCTCTCCTGCCTCAACGAGCACGCTTCAATATCCTGTTCAGCGAAGTGGCGCGTTACCCGAAACCGGCTACTGAACGAAATCTCATGCCACAATCCGCGCTTGAATCGCGGCTCACCTGGCCGACTGTCCCTCGTGTGGCGCTGCCTGCCTGCCTGTCCGCTACGCTGCAGCGTGAGATCTTAGGGTTTGTTGGCGCGACGTTCAACGAGCAGCGGCACGGAGTCGCGGATGTGGTTGTCGTCGAACTGTTCGTATGGTTGGGCGACGGCGCCATCAACATTCTCGTGCGCCGTGGAGGGAAATGGCGCTATGAGGTACTGCTTGACCTGAAGGACGTGTCGGGGCTCTTCTGCGGAGTCCATCATCTCTTTGCGATCATGCTTGCTCTGCCGGACACCTTCCAGGAAGTACGGGCGTTGACCATGTCACGAGCGGTGCGAGTATTGGTTTTCACGTGTTGTTTCGTCGGGTGTAGTCCGAGGATTTGAATTCGAGGAGTGGGAGCAGGGCGACGGCGGCCACCAATGCGAGTACGCCGCAGACCACCAGAAACCGCCAATCGGCGAGCCACGCGCCGAGCAACGGCGAGCCGGCGCGAGCCAGCGCTGTCGGGATGGTGATCGCGGCAAGGACACTCGCGAAGTGAGTCACGCCGAAGTTGTCGGCCAGGATCGATGGCCGTGCGATGACTCCGACGCCTTGTCCGAGACCCACGGCCGCGACGCACAGCAATGTCAGGGGTATCGACAAGCCCGCCAGTGGAAGCAACAGTAGGCCGAACCCTTGTATGGCGAAGGCGCACGACGTGACCGGTGTGATGGCCAGGCGGGTACCCGCCACTGTGAGTATCAACCGCGAGAGAATCTGCAGGACACCGACGGCGATGGGCACTGATGTTGCGACCGCAACGGAGTGGCCTTGGTCGAGCAAGTATGCGATCACGAGTAGGAGGAATGCCGATGCCGATCCTGCCTGAGCGACGAAGGCGATCAGCAGCAACCAGAATCGTCGCTGCCGCAGTGCTGCACCGAAAGGCGTTCCTGACCTTGTCCGGACGCGGTTGCGATGCGCGGCGCGCGACGGTACGGCCCATAGATGCCCGGGTACGGCTGTAGCGACGAGGATGGCCGAGAGGATGATCAAGGTGGTGCGCCAGCCGAAATCGCTGTTCATCCAACCGAGGAGCGGATATACCAGATAAGTGGACAGGCCGGCGATCATCGTGACGGTGAGAATTGCCTGATTTCGTTGATGCGCTTCGGTCGCAACCACGATCACGGCGAACGTCGACTCGTATGTCGACATCGCCAGTGCCAGCCCGATCAGCGCAAAAGCCGCGTACAGCGACACCAGATTGGTCGCTTGCGACCACATCAGCACCGAGCACGCCCCGATCAGTGAGCCGGTGGCCATGAGCGTGCGTCCACCTCGGCGGTCAAGGATGCGACCGATCGGCAAAGCGGCCAGTCCGCCGACGAGAGTCGATATCGTCGAGGCCCCGGCGACCGCGGTGCGTGAGACGTCGAGATCGGTGGCGATAGGAATGAGAACTACCGGCAGGATCTGGATCATCGCGATGAAACTGATGGTATTCGTGAGCGCGAACACCATCACCAGATGGCGGCGGTACTTGGGGCTGAGAGTAGTTGGAGTGTCGGTCTCGGCGGTCATCCGCGAAGTAGCGGAAGCAACTGGTTGCCTTGGCGTTCGATCTCGTGCAGGTACGGGGTGTCGGACAGAACGAAGTGGCTGATTCCGAGATCTTCGTATTTACGAAGCGATTTCGCTACGTCTTCGGCGGAACCGACCAGCCAGGTGGTCGCCGCACCACCACCGCCCACCTTGCCGGGGGTGGTGTAGAGGTTGTCGTCGAGTACTTCCCCGCGGCTGGCCAGATCGAGCAGGCGTTGTTGTCCCACGGCGGTACGACGGTGCGGATTCTGCGCGAGCGATTCGCTCGTACCGGCGTCGCGCTGGCGGGCCGCCATCTGCGCTACCTTTTCCTCGGCTTCTTTCCACGCTTGCTCGGTGGTGTCCCGGACAAACGTCGTGATGCGCAAGCCGAATTCGAGTGGGGCGTGTTCTCTTTCGATCCTTCCACTGAGCGTTGTGAGTCTGTCGATGCGTTCGGCGACACCGTCAAGTGTTTCGCCCCAGAACAATTGAACATCGGCCTCGGCGGCTGCGACATTCTCGGCTGCTTCGGAGGCGCCGCCGAAGTAGAGCTTCGGGTGTGGTCGGCCTGGCCTGGGCTGGATGCGTGGCCCAATGGTCGAGTTCTCCACGTGGAAATGCTGGCCGCGGTAGGTCACGTTCTCCTCGGTCCACAGTTTGCGAACGAGTTGGAGGAACTGTCGGGTCCGAGCGTAGCGATTCGCTTGATCGCCATCGGTGTCTCCGTAAGCTGCGAGATCGTCTTTGCCGGATACGATGTTGACCCGCACGCGACCGCCGGTGAGGTGGTCGAGCGCCGCCGCAGACGCCGCAAAATGTGCCGGCCGCCAGTATCCGGGGCGGATCGCGACGAGTGGCTCGAATGTGGTTGTCCTGGCTGCCAGTGCCGTTGCAACTGTGAAGGTGTCCGGACGGCCCCAACCGGCACCGAGCAGAGCTCCGGTCCAACCGTTCTCTTCCAGCGCGAGTGCCTGACGAGTGAGGGTGTCGAGGCTGTTGTGCCCGGCTTGTGTGTCGTCGCCGCGGTGGCCGGGGTCAACCTGGTTGGGGATGTACCAGAGGAATTCGGTGCTCATTGATTCTTCCTGATCTGATCGGAGACTGTCCGCTCGGCGTAGGTGCTTACTGCGCGAGATGGGACAATTGGGCGTCGCGTACCTCGGCTGTTTGTCCCTGCACCAAAACGAAGAGGGCTGCGCGTGCGTACAACTGCGCGGTGTTGTCGCGAACGATGCCGCGCCCCGCTCGGGCAATGACGAGCGCGTGGGTGAGGGTGACGAGGGCTTCGCCCATGGCTACTTTTGCCGCGAGCCGCTCATCGATGCGGTGCCTCTCGTTCCCCGTGCCCTTGGCTGCGTCGGAGAGCGCGTAGGCATCGGCCCGAAGCTGCGCGATCCGCGGGCGCCACAGGTCCGCGACCTCACGGGAAAATGGATGTGCTTGCTCGAGTTCGCCGAGTACCCGCTCGGCGAGCCCGAAATGATGTGGCCGGGCATCGCTGGCAGTGCTCAAATCACTTGTGCGGTACTGGGATAACGGGACCTTGCTGATGACGTTCTCTTGCGGCACGAACACCTCGGACAATGTCACGCGTTCGGTTCGACTACCGGCCACGGCGCTCAACTCCAGATCGGCGGACCGAATGCGGGCGCTGATCGGCACCAACGCGGTCACAACGGTGCGGGTCGAGCTTTCGACTGCAGCCACCATCAACACGGTATTCAGGCCCCAACCGCTGACCCACGATACGGTGCCGGAGAACGTCCAGCCAGCCGATTCGCGAGTCGCCGCAATGAAGTGGTCGGGGTATCGCCGGACATCGCTGATCGCTGCGCCGGTAAGGAGGCGCCCGCGGAGAATTTCGTAGCCGATAGAGGGCAACTCGGTTCCGCCCGCGTGCGCATCGGCCAGTCGCCCCACAACTGGAGCATGCTGAGCCCACACCAGCCACGTGTTCAGACAGGCTCCCGCCAGGACTTCGTGGAGGAGGCGATCGCCGCAGCGATCGAGAGCCGCCCCGCCGAATTCGGCTGGTGCCAGATGATTCAACAGCTGTAGGTCGGAGAACTCGGCGATGCGCTCGTGGGTCACACCTAGCCGATCTGTCTCGAGCGCGGTGGGCAGTAATACAGCATTGGCATACTGCTGGGCACTGGCAACCAGCGGATGAGTGTCGGCGGACGTAACTGTCTGCGTCGCCGCGCGTGTGGCGCGTTCGGAGACAGTCATACAGGCACGGTTCCTCTCTACGTGTGGATTTCGGTTGCGCCGAAACGAGGATGGGATCGATGTGGGGAGAGTCGAGGAGAGGTCTTCGCCATGATCGCGTGTACTCCTACGAAGGAATCTACTGCGGGGGAGACCGATTCGCCAGTTTGTGATCACGGTGAACGCAAGAGGTGACGTGGGCTCCGGGATCGGGTTGACTCTGATGCAGTGTCTATCTGACCCGCGACAGCTGCGTGCCATATTCAGTCGCGACGGTGATCGTATGGTCTCTCCCCGACGCCCTTTCAAGAAAGGCGAACTTTCGTGTTCACCAATAAATTCCACCGTGTCGTCAAGTCTGCGGCGGCGGCGACGATACTGGCCGTAGCGCTTGCCGCCTGCGCTGGAGCGTCGGCGTCGGACGACACCACCGGCACGCCGGTGGAGGGCGGGACACTGACCTTCTACGACCCCGTTGATTATGCGGCGTGGAAACCTACGAACTCCCTCTGGTCGAACAGTCAGGTGTCCAACAATCTTGCTGAGCGGCTGATCTGGCAGGACCCGGAGACTGGCGAATACAGGCCCTGGCTGGCACAGTCCTACCAGATCAGCGATGACCATCTCACGTACACGTTCACGCTCAAACCGGGCGTCACCTTCAGCGACGGCACTGCGCTGACTGCCGGGGTGGTCAAGGCGAACTTCGATCAGCACGGCATCGGCGATCCGCAGAAGGGCATCACCGCGGATCCGTTCTGGACGGACTACGTGGGAACCGATGTGATTGATGATCAGACGGTTGTTGTCAAGCTGTCGAAGCCGAATGCTGGCTTCATTCAGATTCTGTCGAACTATCGGGCCAGTTCGATCCTCGGGCAATCGCTTCTGGATCGAGACCTCAACGGCCAGAGCGATCTTCGCAACTGGGTGGGAACTGGCCCCTTTGTGGTCGAGTCGGTGAACGGAACCAGTGGCGTCACCCTCGTGCGACGCGACGATTACAACTGGGCGCCTGAAGGTTCCGGTCACTCAGGCAGAGCGTATTTGGAGCGGATTGTGTTCAAGACCGTTCCGGAGGCCGGGACGAGGGTTGGCGCATTGCAGTCGGGTGAGGCGCAGGTCGCACGCAACATCGCGCCGTACGACGAGGAGACCGTGACAGCGGGAGGCGGGGTTCTGCTCCCAATCGCGGTGCAGGGCGAGACCAACGACCTGACCCTTCAGTTGAAGGATCCGGAGGCACCCACTCAGGACAAGCGGGTCCGGCTCGCTCTGCAGGCGGCCACGAATCGCACAGAGATCAACCAGACTGTGCTCTCCCCGAACTACCCAGTTCCATCGAGCGCGCTGGTTCAGGGAACGCCGCTGCGTGGTGACGCGAGCAGTTATCTCACCTACGACCTCGACAAGGCCAAGTCCCTGCTCGACGAGGCGGGCTGGAAGCCGGGAGCCGACGGGGTGAGGGAGAAGGACGGTAAGCGTTTGGCCTTCCAATTGCGGGTCGCGCCCTACTATCAGGTCTCGCAGTCGGTTTTGGAGGTCGTGCAGTCGCAGTGGCGCAAGGCCGGTGTCGATGTCACACTGACCCGACCGTCGTTGACGGAGTACGAGTCCCAGTTGGCTTCCGCGCCGGACTGGTACTTCACGCAAGGCCAGACCTCCACCGCCGAGCCCAGCGTTCTGCGCACGTCGTACGGGAGTGACCGCCAGAACGGGACGAAAAACTTCCAGAAGGACGAAAAGTTCGATCAGCTCTTGGCTGCGCAGTCGTCCGCGTTCGATCCGAACGAGCGCAAAGCAGCGATCCAGGCGATCGAAGACCACATCTTCGCCGAGGGCTACTCGATACCGCTCTACGACGAGACCCAGGTCTTCGGCCTCGCTCCCAGCGTCCACGGCTTTGCCACTGAATCCACTGGCCGGTCGTGGTTCTACGACACGTGGGTTTCCCAGTGAGAGGCAATGGCGGAATGCGTACGTACATCCTGAAACGAATCGGACAGTCGGTTCTGGTGATGTGGGCCGCTTACACGCTGTCCTTCTTCCTCCTCAGTGCGCTGCCCGGCGACGCGGTGAACAACCGTATTCAGAACCCCGAGGCTCAACTAACCCCGGAGTCCGCGCGGGCGCTGGTGGAGTACTACGGACTCGATCGGCCCCTACTGGAACAGTACGTCAGTGGTCTGGGTGGAATCCTGCGAGGAGACTGGGGGTATTCCCTCACCAACGGCACGTCGGTGACCGGTCTTATCGGTAATGTGCTGCCGAGCACTATCCAACTCACCGGTCTGGCACTGGTTTTCGGCCTCGTTCTTGCTGCTGTCGTCGCGGTGGTGGCGAACTACGCGCCCTGGGCGTCGGTGCGAAGTGTGGTCGGTTCGGTTCCGGCACTGTTCGGTTCGGTGCCCACGTTTGTGGTGGGTATCCTTGTGCTGCAGTTCTTGTCGTTCAAGTTGCATGTGATTCCGTCGTCCGACGACGGTTCGTTTCTGGCGCTGCTGGCGCCGGCGGCAACATTGGCTGTTCTCATCGCGGCGCCGTTGGCGCAGGTGTTCACTACCTCGATTGCTGCAACCCGAGACTTGCCGTTCGTTCACGTGCTGCAGGCGAAGGGCGCTGGGGAGGGGTACGCCTTCCAGCGGGGTGTGTTGCGAAACTCGGCATTGCCGGTACTGACGCTTCTCGGACTTGCCTGCGGTGAGTTGATCGCCGGATCTGTGGTGACCGAGGCCGTCTACGCCCGGCCGGGGCTCGGTCAGCTGACCGTGAATGCAGTTGGTACCCAGGATCTCCCGGTGCTGCAGGGAGTGGTGTTGGTTGCGGCTTTGGCGTATGTGGCAGTCAATCTTGCGGTCGACCTGGCGTACCCGTTCATCGACCCGCGAATTCTGGTCGACGGGCGAAGACAACGCTTTACGTCTCTTCGGGCCCGTGCGAAGATCGTGCTTCCCGGTCTCGGCGTGAAAGCAGCCGGCGGCGTACCCGTATCCGTACCCGTTTCGGTTCAGCGTGGCTTGCCGGCGGAGGTGTCGATGCCATGACCGCAACTCTCGAAGACACGACGGGGCGCAACACGACCTCGCCGGGTGCAGGGGAGCCTGCGTCAGCCGCGTCGAACGTCGGCGAAGTAGTGCAATGGGCGGCCCGGAACTGGGGGTTGGTTCTGTCGACCGCGATTTTCATGCTCGCGGTACTGTGGGCGCTGCTTCCAGGTGTGTTCACCAGCTTCGATCCGATTGCCATCGACAACAGCCGTAAGCTGTTGCCGCCGTCGAGTGAACACTGGTTCGGCACCGATCTTCTCGGTCGTGACATGTACGCGCGCGTTGTCTACGGCGCCCGGGCGTCGTTGCTGGGCGCGAGCATGGCGGTGACTGTCGCCGTGATCGTCGGTTCGCTGCTCGGCGCAGTTGCTGGCTGGTTCGGCGGCTTCGTCGACACCGTCGTGATGCGGCTCATCGACGTGGTGCTCTCGGTCCCCGGGTTCTTGCTGGCTATCACAATCGTGGTGGTGTACACGGCAAAGGCCGGACAGGCAGGTCTGATCCCCGCCGCGATCGCGGTAGGCCTGACCTCCGCGGCGACCTTCGCGCGATTGATCCGATCCGAGGTCCTCAAAGTGCGGGCAAGTAACTATGTCGAGGCCGCGATCACCAGCGGGGCAACAACCTTCACGGTTCTGCGTCGCCACGTGATCCCGAATTCGCTGGCGCCGACCGTCTCGCTGATTGCCGTTCAGCTCGGCATCGCCATCATCTGGATTGCCTCGCTGAGCTTCCTCGGGCTAGGCGCTCAACCGCCGAATCCCGAATGGGGACTGCTCGTTTCGGATGGACGACAGTTCATTGCCACCCGAGGCTGGCTCACCCTCTACCCCGCGCTCACCATCATCGCGGTGGTTCTGGCGACAAACAACATCTCTCGTCACCTCACGGCAAGGAGCTCAGGATGAGCCTGGATCCGGTCTTGTCCGTCAAGGGCCTTACCGTTGGCTACCGGACGAATCGCACCCTCGCACCGGTGGTGCACGATGTCAGCTTCGACGTCGACCCCGGCCAAGTCCTGGCTCTGGTGGGGGAGTCGGGGTCGGGTAAAACCACCACCGGCCACGCAATCCTCGGCCTGCTCCCCACGAACGGAGAAGTGATCTCGGGCTCGGTCACCTTCCGCGGCCGAGAACTGACCGCGTTGAACCCCAAGGGGTGGCGCGATATTCGTGGCCGGTCGGTGAGTTTGATTCCGCAGGACCCGACAGTGTCCCTCGACCCGGTCCGGCGGGTAGGCCCTCAAGTCGAAGACGTGTTGCGTCTTCACACCGACCTCGACGCGGATGCGCGGCGTGAACGTATTCACGAGCTGTTCGGGCTCGTCGGTTTCGATGATGTCGAACGCCGATATCGGCAGTATCCGCATGAGCTGTCAGGGGGTATGCGGCAACGAGTGCTTGTTGCGGCAGCAGTCGCAGCGGAACCCGATCTGATCATCGCCGACGAACCCACATCGGGACTCGACGCGACCGTGCAAAAGCAGGTTCTCGATCTCATCGACAGTCTGCGGGCTCGGTCGTCGACGAGCATGGTTCTGGTGACACATGATCTTGGTGTTGCCGCAGACCGCTCCGATCTCATCGGAGTCATGCGCAACGGACATCTGGTGGAAGTCGGATCGACAGCGGAGGTTCTCGCGAATCCGCAGCACGCCTATACCCGGCATTTGTTGAACAGCGTGCCGTCACGGTTGCCGCTGCGCGAGAATCGACGCTCTGTGCTCGCGGCACGGAAGACGGTTATCGAGGTCACCGACCTGCAGAAGGATTACGGTGAAGTCCCTGCCGTGGACGGTATTTCGTTTCATGTCAAGCAGGGCGAGACGTTTTCGATCGTGGGCGAATCCGGTAGTGGAAAGTCGACCACCGCCAGGATCCTCGCGGGCCTCACCAACGCGACGTCGGGGCACGCATCCGTGCTGGGCACCGACATCACAGCACTGAGTCGTGCGGAGTTTCGGCCACTTCGGCGGGACGTGCAAATCGTGTACCAGAACCCGTACTCGTCCTTCGACCCCAGGTTCACTGTCTTCGACGTGGTCGAAGAGCCGCTGCGGTCATTTCAGAAGGCGCGGTGGGGGCGGCGCCGAGGCAACGTCGACCGGGTGGCCGCCGCACTGGAAGCCGCTGCACTTCCGGCGGATTTCGCGCGGCGTCATCCACGTGAACTCTCCGGTGGCCAACGCCAACGCGTGGCGATCGCCCGTGCGCTTGTGGTCGAACCGAAAGTGGTCGTGCTCGACGAACCGATCTCGGCACTGGACGTATCGGTAGCCGCACAGATTCTCGAACTCTTACAGCGTCTCCAAGAAGACCTTGGTCTCACCTATGTCTTCATCTCGCACGACTTGTCCGTTGTCTCCGCAATCTCCGACCGAGTCGCGGTGATGCAGCGCGGACGAATCGTCGAACAAGGTTCTGTGGAACAGGTCTTTTCGAATCCGACGGACGACTACACCGTGCGGTTGCTCGACGCGATCGCCGGACGCGAACTCACCACTACCCGAGGAATCTCATGACTACTCGACCCGACACACTCGAAGCCGCACTGGTTCGGTTCCGGTCCATTTTCGGCGAACTGGCAAAAGGTGCCGGTGAGCGTGATCTTCTCGGTGAACATCCGTACGAGCTGGTACAGGAGCTTGCCGACGCCGGATTCGGCAAGCTGCGCGTACCCCGCGCGTACGGCGGATTCGACGTCGACCTACCCACCTTGTTCGCCTTGCTCGCGGAGGCAGGCCAAGCCGATTCCAACGTGCCGCAGATCTGGCGTGGGCATTTCACCACTACCGAGATCTTGCGGTCGGAAACCGATTCTGACGTGCGTCGGCAGTGGTTGGCCGCCGTCGCCGGCGGCGCGGTATTCGGCAACGCGCAGTCGGAGCCGGCCGATCGTGTGGCAGGTCTGGATACAGGCTCGGGCTGGGGCACGATCACCACGCGGGTCAGGAAGAGCGATGCGGGCGAACAGGTAGTCTCCGGCACCAAGTTCTACTCGACCGGCTCTCGCTTCGCGGATTACATCCGCGCGGCGGTCGTGGACGGCGACGGGCACCGGGAGTTCGTGGTGCTGCCCGCCCGGCACCAGGGCGTGGACCACATTGACGACTGGGACGGCGTCGGGCAACGTCAGACTGGCAGTGGTACAACAGTTTTCACCGACGTCCCGGTGGAGTCCCACGGTGAGATCGGCCGCCACACCGAATCTCTGCGCGGACTGGACTCGTTCGTTCAGATCGTGCATCTGGCGAACCTGGTCGGGATTGCACGCAGTGTGCTTGCCGAGACCGTCGACATCGTCCGGAATCGAACCCGCACCAGCCGACATGCGCTGACTCAGGACGCGGCAGCCGATCCGGACGTGCTCGGTGTTGTCGGAACGCTCTACACCCGCACGCTCACCGCCGAGACATTGCTCGGTCACGCCGCGCGGCGACTCGAAGACGCGCATGCCACTGGCGCCGAAGCCGACTACGCCGATGCCTATATCCAGTCCTCTGCAGCGCAGGTGGCGGTCATCGACGCCGTCCTTGCCAGTGCCACTGATGCCTTCAATGCCGGTGGTTCGTCAACGGCTCGCGCGCGAGTACATCTCGATCGGCACTGGCGGAACGCGCGCACCCTCGCGTCGCACAACCCGGTCATCTACAAGCCGAGGGTCATCGGCGACTACTACGTCAACGGAAACGCGCCGGTGTCAGGCTATTACGCGGATCGACCGTCCGTCGCCGATGCCGACGGTGACATCGAAAGGGCTCAGTCGTGAGCAGGCAACTGCACCTGAACGTCAACATCCTCAATGCCGGTGTGTTCGGAGGTTCCTGGCGGTTCCCGGATACCGACCCGCTGGCGAGCTACACGATCGAGCACTACACAGCGATCGCCAAGAAGGCCGAGGCGGCCAAGCTTGACGCGGTCTTCCTCGCCGACGGACCTCTACTGGACCCGAGTATCAGGCACCGATCCGGCAACAACCTGGAGCCCACAACCGTATTGGCGCGGGTGGCCGCACAGACCGAGAAGATCGGACTGATCGGGACACTGTCGAGTTCGTACAACGATCCGGAGGAAATCGCCAGGCGACTCGGAGACCTCGATTACGTCAGCGGCGGGCGATTCGGTTGGAACGTAGTGACAACAGCGGGGCCGGTCGCAGCGCGCAACTTCGGCCATACTGGCGAGCCGGAGCACGGTCTCCGCTATCGCCGAGCCGCGAGTGTGGTCGACCAGGTGGTCACCAAGTGGGGAGCGCGAACTGAACTCGTATCACCGCAAGGACGGCCGGTTATAGTGCAGGCAGGAGGCTCCAGTGACGGAAAGCGGTTGGCCTCGCAGATCGGTGAAGTGATCTTCTCCGCGGAACAGGACCTGGACAAGGCGCGAGCATTTCGCACCGAGATCCGCGAAGGTGCAAGGAAGTTCGGTCGTTCCCCGGACGAGGTGGTCGTTCTTCCCGGGCTGTCGACAGTGTTGGGCAGCACGGAGGCGGAGGCCACAGCGCGCCGCGAACTCCTCGACGAGTTGCTGCCCGATGCGTACGCCCGCGATCGGCTTGCCGGACAACTCGGATTCTCCCTGGACGGACTCGACGACAATGCGCCGATTCCTCCTGAGCTACTGAGAAATCCAGATCACGCCGGCGGATCTCAGACGTTCTACCGGGTTGTCCTCGGCATCATCGAGCGCGAGAATCCGACCCTGCGTCAACTGTTGAAGAAGCTGTCCGGAGGTGGCGGTCACCGCATAGTCGTCGGCACTCCGGAACAGATCGCCGACGACATCGAGCGGTGGTTCCGCCATGGCGCGGCCGACGGATTCAACGTGATGCCGGATGTATTGCCTTCGGGGTTCGACGATTTTGCCGACCATCTCGTGCCGGAGTTGCGCCGGCGAGGCCTGTTCCGCACCGAATACGAGGGGACCACTCTGCGTGATCACCTCGGGCTCGGTGTGCCTGGCGTCCCATACACCACCACAGACGAGTACCCGCTCGTGAGCGCGGAATGAGGAGAAACAGATGACCGTGTTCGTGGAGTTGGCGGTGGGTGAGTCGGCGGGACAAGTATCAGTCTCCGCCGCAGATGCAATCGCACGAGTTGCCCAGAGCGTGAACGCAAGTGGCATCAGACTTGTCGACGAGGTCGACAGCCTGCGCACGATCGATCCTTCGATTGTCGGCAGCTACCTCGCTGGTCGGTACGGACACCTCGGGTACCTGATCGATGCGCGGACGACGCACAATGCGCCGTACAACCTGGCTCGGCGAGTGCTCTCGCTCGATCGCGCGACAGACGGCCGCGTGGGTGTTGTCCTCGCGCCGGGGGAGGGCGACGAGGTCAGCGATGCGACAACCCCAGACCCCCAGGCATCGGATACATCCGAACGGTGGGTCGAGTATGTGGACATCGTCTCGCGGCTGTGGGAGTCGTTCCCGCGGGCGGCACTGCTCGGAGACCAGGAGCGTGCCACCTTTGTCGACGACACGTTGATCGCACCGATCAATCACGAAGGTCGGTTCTATCGCGTGGCCGGACCGTTGGACGGACCGGCGTCGGTGCAAGGTCGCCCCGTGGTCGTGGCTGCCGATCCCGACGCTCTGGGCTGGTCGCGGATCGCTGCGGTTGCCGACGTGGTCATCGTGGAGCGCAACAACATCGACGGGGCCGACGCTGCCCTGTCGGGCGCACTTCATTCCGTTGGACGCCGGCGATCCGATGTTGCCCTGTTGGCGCGGTTGACCGGTGCCGTCAGTGCGGTAGAACTCAAGCAGTGGGCGCCTGACAACGGTGTCGACGGATTTGTCCTCGCGACAAGGGGACGTGACGAAGCTGCGATTGTGGACCTTGTCAGGGACGTGGTGCCTCAACTTGCGGGACCGATAGGGCGCACGCTGCGTTCGACACTCGCACTGCGTGAGAGCGCGGAGGTGTTTGCATGACCGCCGTACATGTGTCTGCGGCACCCGTACCGGAGCACGGCGTGGAGCGTCGGGAGGGGTACGTGACCGTCGCCGGAATCCGAGCAGCCGCCGCTCCGGTGTTGACCCGCCTCGGTGCCACTGCTCGGGCTCGCGAAGAGACACGTGACTATGCGTTCGGCGAAGTCCGTGAACTTGCCGATCTCGGAATTGCCCTTACCGGCATCGCCACTGCCGAAGGTGGCGGCGGAGGAACCGTCAGAGACGTCGTGGAGCTGGTCATCGACATTGCCCGTGCGGATTCCAATGTCGCGCAGGCACTTCGGCCGACCTTTTTGGCTGCGAACCAGGTCGCCAGTCGTGAGGACGTTCCGCTTCGGGAGATCAATCTGGAGCGTCTACGCCAGCGGGCGCTGTTCGTGGGTACCGGCAACGAGCGCAACGGCGGGGCGAGTGGAAGCGTATCCACCACAGCCCGGCGCCACGGAGATGGTTATGTCGTCAACGGACGAAAGTTCTATTCGACGGGCGCGTTGTACGCGACGTACTTCTCGTCGCAAGCAGTCACCGAGGACGGCACCATCATCCGATTCACGGTGCCCGTTGATCGCGCGGGCGTAGACCGACGTGACGACTTCGACGCTATCGGCCAGCGGCTGACACAGAGCGGTTCCACCTGGTTCAACGATGTGTGGGTCTCGGATGACGAGGTTGTCGTCGCGGAGGACTCGCGTCCGGACAATCCGTGGCAGGGCTCCTTCGCGCAGCTCTATCTCGCGGCGGTACAGGCGGGCATTGCGGCGCGCGCGCTCGATGATGCGGTGTGGTTCGTGCGGGAGCAGGCTCGTCCCATCAAGCACAGCTCGGCGACACAGAGCGTCGATGATCCGTACGTGCGGGCGACCGTCGGAGAACTCGGTGCGCGGGTACGGGCAGCACGCGCGGTGGTGTTGTCGGCTGCCGAAGAGCTCCAGAACTTGCGGGGATTGGCGGGCGAGGATGCGCGGCGGGCCGGCGCGAGCGCAGCCGTTGTCGTCGCCGAATCAGGCGTCATCGCGATCGAGTCTGCGCTTCGCGCTTCGGAATTGCTCTTCGATGTCGGTGGCGGTTCGATTACGAACCGCGAGTGGGGTTTCGACCGTCACTGGCGTAATGCCCGTACGGCTGCGAACCACAATCCGCGTCAGTGGAAAGCGGCAGTCGCCGGCGCCTATCACCTCACCGGGGAAGAGCCCCCTCTCACAGGGTTGTTCTGAACAGATTTGTGCACAGCACCATTCATGTGAAAGGAAATCAATGACCATCGAGGTTGACCGCATACTCGGCCGAACCGGTGTCCGGATCACTCCACTGACGCTCGGGACGATGAACTTCGGCCGCTGGCAAGAGGAAGGGGAGAGCCTTCGGATCATTTCGTCCGCTCTGGATCTCGGTGTCTCGGCTATCGACACCGCGGACGTGTACGCCCAGGGTGTTTCCGAGGAGATTGTCGGGAAAGCGCTCACCGGTCGGCGCGACGACGTGTTCCTCGCGACGAAGTTCCACGGCCAGATCGGGACCGACCCTCGTCACGCGGGCAATTCACGCCGCTGGATCACGCGGGCGGTCGAGGACAGCTTGCGCAGGCTGCGTACCGATTACATCGATCTCTATCAGGCACATCGCCCAGATCCGGATACGAGCCTGCTCGAGACGTTGCAGTCACTCAACGACCTGATCCGTCAGGGCAAGATCCGGTACTACGGAACCTCCGCGTTTCCGGCACATCTACAGGTCGAAGCCCATTGGCTTGCCGAGAAGTACGGTCTTGTCGCCCCTCACACCGAGCAGCTCCCTTACTCGCTGCTGGTGCGTGGCGTCGAGCGTGAGGTGTTCCCAGTGGTGAGGAAGTACGGTGTTGGCGTCCTCTCCTACGGCCCGCTTGCCGCCGGGTGGTTGTCCGGCAAGTATCGGCTGGGCGCGCAGCAACCGGAATCGGCTCGTGCCGAACTGATCCCGGGTCGCTTCGACGTGAGTGCCGAGCGCAACCAACGCAAACTGGTGGCAGCTGATGCACTTGCCCAGCTTGCGGAGGACAACGGACTCACACTCGTCGATCTGTCGATCGGATTTGCCCTCAATCATCCGGCGATCAGCAGTGTCATCATCGGCCCCCGAACGCAAGAACATCTCGAAGCGTATGTGAAGGCCGCGGCGGTGCAGCTGAGCGATCAGATCCTGGATCGCATCGATGAGATCGTCGACCCGGGTACACAATTCTCCGAGCGAGACACCGGGCGAGACACTCCGTCGTTGACCCCGGCCGAGCTTCGCCGCGACCACCGCTGACTTGTCGAAAACTACCGAAAGACATTCACACTCATGAGCTATGGCACTTTCGAAACCACCTACACTGCTGATGCCGAGCGCTACACCAAGATTCCGTACCGCAGAAGCGGTGCGTCCGGGCTCGATCTTCCGGCGTTCTCTTTCGGGCTGTGGCAGAAGTTCGGTACCGATTACGCGTACGAGACGCAGCGGGAGATCATCCTGCACGCTTTCGATCTGGGGATCACCCATTTCGACAATGCGGACCGGTACGGCCCGCCGCACCGCGCTGCGCAACAGAACTTCGGGAGGGTTCTGGCGAAGGACTTGGCGTCCTACCGGGACGAGATCATCCTGTCGACCAAGGCGGGGAACGCGATAGGACCCAGCCCGTACCTCAAGGGCGGCTCTCGCAAGTCCCTTCTGGCCTCGCTCGATCACAGCCTGCGTGACTTCGGCACGGACTACGTGGATATCTTCTACAGCCACAGCCCGGATCTGTCGACTCCCCTCGAAGAGACTGTCGGAGCACTTGTGTCGGCGGTGCAGCAGGGTAAGGCCCTGTACGTAGGACTCTCGAACTATCTCCCCGAACGTGCGCACGAGGCCGCAGTGTTACTGCGCGAGGCTGGTGTTCCACTGCTCATCCACCAGCCGCGGTACTCGATCTTCGATCGGCGCATCGAACAGAACGGATTGCTCGAGCTGGCGCAAGAGGACGGCTTCGGTCTGGTCGTGTATTCGCCGCTGGCTCAAGGCTTGCTCACGAACAAGTACCTGGAGACCATCCCGGCTGATGCCCGGGCAGTCAACAGCACGTTCCTCAGTCCCGATGTCCTCACCGACACCTATCGGCAGCGTGCGTCCGAGCTCAACAAACTGGCGGAATCGCGTGGACAGTCGTTGGCGCAGTTGGCGCTTCAATGGGTTTTGCGGCAGCCCGCGGTCACGTCGGCGTTGGTGGGGGCCAGCTCGACGTGGCAGCTCGACCACAATCTGCAGGCACTGAGCTTTCCGGAGTTGACCGACGAGGAACTCGCCATCATCGAAGAGCACGGTGTTCACGGCACCGGGCTGAACCTCTGAGATGACGTCTGTCGCAGCGCCGATCGGCGCGGGCATCGAGGACGGACGACCGTTCCGGCTCAATTTCCTGCTCCATCTGGACCGGGATCTGTCACCAGCGCAGGCCTACCGCGAGGCGATCGAATTGTTCGTTGCCGCTGAGGAATTGGGCTACGACTCCGGGTGGGTGATCCAGCGTCATTTCCGTCAGGGCAATGAACATATCTCGGCCCCGCTGGTGACACTTGCGGCGATCGCCCAGCACACAAGCAGGATTCGTTTGGGCACCGGGGTATTGGTGCTTCCCCTCGAGGATCCGTTGAAGGTTGCCGAGGACGCTGCGACGCTTGATGTGATCAGTAATGGGCGGTTGGAGTTGGGCCTGGGTTCAGGGCCTTTCCCGGGGGCCTGGGAAGCGTTCGGGCGAGATCTCTCAGACAAACAGCGGTTGGTTGACGAGTCGATCGACCGACTGCACGGAGCACTCGAGGGGAAGTCTCTCAACAGTGCCGGGGAGGTCCTGTACCCACCTGGTCACGGCGTACGGGATCGATTGTGGCAGGCCACGACGAGTGAACCCACGCACGCTCACGATGCGGCCAGAGCAGCAGCTCGCGCCGGCGACGGCTTGCAGTTGTCCAGGGCAACCACGTGGCGGGGTGGGAGCGCGCGAGAGGCACAGGAACGACAGGCAACGTGGATCGACAGCTACCGCGGCGCCTGGAATGATCCCGTGCGCTCGCCACGGGTACAGGTGTCGCGCGCGGTGTATCCACATCCGGATCGGGAAGCGGCAACACGATTGGTGACCCCAGGTGTGCAGCGTTGGCAGAGTTGGAGCACGTCGGGAAAACAGACCCGCAGCCAGAGCGTCGAGGACTATCTCGCGGCTGACAACGCACTGATCGGACCCAGCGAGACACTGGCAGCTGAACTTGCCGCCGACCCGACACTGCGTGACATCACCGATTTGCTGGTGAGCTTTGTTCCCGGCGTGCCAGACCGGGACGAACATCTCCGATTGCTCGAAACCAGCGCCCGGGAGCTGGCCCCTTTGCTGGGCTGGCGATCGGCCGCTGCGTCCGTCCCTTCATAACCCGATTGTGAGACTTCTGCGATGACTGGATTGCACCTGAACTTGTCCCTCATGACGCCGGGTCATTTCCGGCACGCGTGGCGGTTACCGCACGCTGATCCACTGGCCTATCTCGATATCGATCATTTTGTGCGGCTCGCTCAGATCGCAGAAGTGGCCAAGATCGACGCCGTCTTCCTCGGCGATGGGCCAGCGTTGCGCGGCGAGATCGAAGAGGCACCTGGAACCGGAATCGATCCGCTGGTGCTACTCGGCCATCTGGCGGCGATCACCAAGAACCTTGGTGTCGTAATTACCAGTTCGACGACCTATAACTCGCCGTACAACTTGGCCCGCCGATTTCAAGCACTCGACCATGTCACCAAAGGCCGAGCCGCCGTCAATATCGTGACCACCGGGACACCGGCCGCGGCCGCGAACTTCGGGTTGTCCGAGCACCCGGACAAAGAGACTCGCTATCGTAGGGCGTGGGAGTTTCTCGAGGTCGTGACCAGCCTGTGGGACAGCTGGAAACCGGATTGGCTTGTTGCGGACAAGAAGTCGGGTCACTACGCAGATGTCTCCAAAATTCGCTCCAGCGACCATGTCGGGGAGTTCTTTTCGGTGGCCGGTCCGCTTCCGGTCCCGCCGGGGCCGCAAGGGCGTCCGGTGTTGGTGCAAGCCGGCGGATCAGAGGGTGGGTTGAAGCTGGCCGGAGATTTCGCCGATGTCGTGTTCACAGTGGCACAGACGCAATCGAAAGCGGCGGAGTTTCGCGATGACATCCGCCGTCGGGCCGTCCTTGCCGGTCGCCGTGAAGACGACGTGAAGATTTCACTCGGAGTGGTTGTGCTGGTTTCGGCAACGGAGGCGCAGGCGCGGGCACGAGAAAAGGAACTGTATGCGACATTGCCGATCGATCGACTGACTGCGGTGCTGCTAGCGAATCTGGGCTTACCCGAAGGCTCGTTCGGTCCAGACGACGTGATCTCCGAAGCCGATTTGCCGGAAGAGATTCCGGCCAGCGCATTCTCGACCGGATTCAGCGTGTCGACGCGTGCCCTGATCCGCGAGCGTCCACTGACACCGCGCGAGCTGGTCGCGCGCGGGGCGGGCGGATCGGGACATCGCCTCGTGGTGGGCTCGGCGGAGCAAGTTGCCGATGATCTTCAGGCCTGGTTTGAGGCCGGAACGGCGGATGGTTTCACCATCATGCCTGCGGATACCGCCGTCGACTTCGAGAACTTCGCGACCCTGGTCGTCCCCATTCTGCAATCGCGTGGTCTGTTCCAGCGTGAGTACACAGCACCAACGCTGCGAGAGAGATTTGGCCTGCCCTTCGGGGCCCATCGAAACCCTGGCCCGCATCGATCTGGCGCCGAGTTGCCTGATGGATCAGCGCGTGTGGCGGTGACCGTGCCGGTTCCGGTGTGAGCGTGAGATTGGGAGCTTGACGACGAACGTGGTCGGCAGGGACGTGGGCCCCTGGTTCAGCTGGTGAGATTGACGCCTCAGTCGCATCGATGAGGTCACCTGTATGAACATCGTCCAGCTTGCCGGAGCGCGGAACTTCGCTTGTCCCAAGGAATATGCGGTTGTGTCCACGATAATAAGCCAAGCCTGATCGCCCCGAAAGGCAATCGCCACTATCGCGACGACGACCAGACAGTTTGCCCGAGCCCGACCTTGTCGACGTTCGCGCATCTGTGTACTACGCGGAGTCAGCCGAGGCCATGTATTCGGTCTCGCAGCCAGCAGGTAGGCGGGAGCATTTCGGTGGCGTATTCGGCGAACACGGGACAGTCTTGTTGTCGATGTAGGGCGTCGAGAACGCCACGGAGCTCGGGGGCGTTCGGAATCGGTCGACGCGCCGCTCTGAGCGGCAGGAGTAAGCACTAAAAGGAAATTTTCGAGAAGCATTAGCCGGAGTGAATTTCGGGTCCTTCATCGTGGTGCGACAGGACCACCGGCGAGTAACCGGTGGCCGCCGTCGGCGCGTAACACACTTCCAGGGGCGAGAGTCATCGCGCGGTCGAGTACGAGTGTCACCAACTCGGCGACGTCCTGGGGTTTGGTGACGCGGTTCAGCGTGGAATGTTGCGCCAACGCGCCCTCAGGTTGGGGTGAGGATTCGGGAGGTGGCAGCGGTGTTCACCGCTCCGGGTGCCACTGTTGTCACGGTGTTCGCCGATTCGGCGTCCGAGCGGTAGTTGATGATCACGCGGGCACCGCGGCGGCCGAGCGTGTGTGCGGTCGTCGCGCCGATTCGCCGGCCTGCACCCGAAATGATGACGACGTCTTTGATGGTTCGCCTCCGCTCATACTGGTTCAGTGTTTGGCGTTTTCGTAAGGAGCCACAATTTGGTGCGAAGCTAACTACGAGTAAGTTTCCGGAATGACGTTGAATGCGCGAGAACTCCTCAGACGGGACTGCCCGGGTCGGGTGATGTTGGATCACATCACCGCGAAGTGGGGGTTCTCGTCCTGACGACGCTCGGTGCTGGACCTCACCGCTTTTATCAACTGCGTGCGAACATCGAGGGTGTCAGCGACAAGATGCTCACCCAAACCGTGCGGACCTTCGAAGTCGACGGACTCGTCCATCGCACTGTGGAACCGGCCTCACCGCCGGCCGTGACGTATGAACATCACTGATGTCGGGTACCAGGCGGCTCGCGAACTCGAGCCGTTCCTGCGTTGGATTCGGACGGTTGCGTCGCCAAGGCAGTGATATTCAATCGTGTTCTGCTGTGACAGCGAACCACGATTTGCGGGTCGGAAACTTAAGGTGGGGCCAGGAACATGGCAAGAGATCGTCGTGACGCGGCAGAAGGCCTCGCGGGCCATCTCTACCCGATTACATGACCCTGCTAGGCCCTTTCGAAAGTGGTCGTGCTGGCCGGCGGCGCCGAACTGGAACACCTGGGTAGGCAAGATTCGGTCCCGAATGCCGATCGGCGGAATGTTGGTCATCGCCGGCGGTCTCGGCGGACCCGCGGAGCGTCAGCCGCCCGGTTGCCAGGGCAGGTGTACCCGAGCAACGAGCGCTGCCGCTGGCACTGCGCCACGTGGCCCGCCGCAGTAGGGCGCCGAACATCGGTAAGGCGTTTGGTACCAGGTCCTCTAAAGCCATGCTTCCGTCGGGTTCACGGTGACCGCGCTCTCGCACCGCAGCGACTTATCTGCCCAGAGAGCGCCGAGAACTGATGCGGTGTGGTTCCCCACGGTGACTGCGGGTGTTGGGCCGGTGGGCACCGGCCATAGCTGAGTGCGGAGTCCGGTAATGCTGCCATCGAGAACTTGCGGTCAGGTCACTTCGCATACCAGTCTTTGTCAGGTATCAGACAGTCACGGATGAGAGCTACCTTCCTTTTGCTGGTGGAAGGTCCGACGGCCTACACCTTCGGGTGGGGCAACTCCGACGACACGCAGATAGGGGCCGATGGGGCTGAAAAAACGCCGCCGTAGCCGCGCGAAATTTTCATCTCGAATATTCCTGTCACGGTGGGGGTGTCGACGTTCTCATTCTCGATGTCACCCTGTTTGCACTGTGCTGGATGCAGATTCGCCGGGTATTTCCAGCTGACACGTGGGGAGATCCCGCCGGGGTCCTTGGATGGGGATCACGTCAGCCGGACACATGCCGCGGTGCTCTCTGTGCAGACCGAGCCGTTCGGCCGGGGATATCCACTTTCCGTCGTAGACGATGGTTTTGCAGCGTCGGCACTGCGTGCGATAAGCGCTGTTCGTCATCAATGATCGCCTTTTCCACTGTCAGAGAACTTTATCCGATGAGAGTTCGGGTGGCCCACCGGTTCGCCATGTGAGTGTTGCCCCGGTGGGCCGTGCGCACCGGGGAACCACCACGGAGTGCGGCGCGCAGAACAGGACGGCCCACTGATCTCGTGGTGGCAGCTACCGGTGGGCCGCGTATCGCCCGGACCCAGCAAGGCTGAAGGCGCGCACTCGAGATACTACTTCGTTATGCCCGTTCGAGGGCCACGGTGTGAGCTAGGCTTTACCGGGAGCTATCGGATGGTTCATCCGACTCGAGTACAAGCTGTCAGTAGGTGTTACGCGCTGGTCGTAGCTGTTCAGGCGCCGTCCACGTTGATCGGTGATCTCACCTCGCTGAGGTAGTACTTCGTCTCCGCGAGCCGTGGGAGTGGCCGGGAGTTCACGACGAGTGACGAGCGCGGCAGCGATGCGCAATCTGTCGGTGTGGAGCTTGTCGTACGTTCAACGTGGCGAACTTTAACGGGGCGACCACGAGGACCGCGACTGGGTGTGCTGCGGCGGTTTCCCGCGCCGAGAGCTGAATCTGTCCGTCGGGATTCGTCAAAACGCTGGCCCGGGGTAGGCATGGCGTCGAGTTGTCGATAGAGCGACTCGTGTGGCGGCACGGGTCCTGTTGTTAGAGCGTGATCGAGAACTCGACGACGGAGCGTTCTGCGGTAGTGAGGCAGGGAAAAGCACTGCTGGACCGGGCCGTTCACTTTCAGTCGGCGGCGTCGGCCCGGGGCTTTCCCTCAGAGTGCAGCGCAGCCGAAACGTGGAATCACCTCGAGTGAAATGCTTCGAGTTTTGTCGATGGTGCGCTATAGATCGGAAGATGCTGTGGCAGTGTACGATTGGTGAATCGATGCGTGATATTGTCGTGTTCACGGTTATGAGTACCAGCATCGAGCCCTGGCTTGCTGGTCGGCAACCCTCCAGCGCGGCGGGGTGCTCCAGGTGACGACCCGGCGGAATCGACCCCCGATTCCGCAAGCGCGCGAGTAGTCCGAGATGTCGGGCATTCGTGCGCATCCGCACTTGTGTCGAAAGGTCTTCTCGTCGTGGCCGCTACGGGCAATTCACTTCATCTGGCAGTCGAAATCGACGGTGCAGGCAGCCATCCGGCTGCGTGGCGCGAGTGGGGTCATGCCCCGTCCGAAGTGCTGTCACCGAAGATTCTTCGGAGTCTTGTCGGCGTAGCCGAGCGTGGCGGATTCGCGCTGGTCACGCTCGCCGATCGCATCGTTCCCGAAGACGGAGGGGGACCGATCGGGCGCCTCGACGCCGGCACCAGGGCCGCCTACCTGGCGGCGACGACGGGATCTGTCGGATTGGCGCCGACCGTGCAGACATTGACGACCGAGCCGTTCCACTTGGCAACGCAGTTGGCAAGTCTCGATCATGCTTCCCGCGGCCGTGCCGGCTGGGTAGTCGGCGGCGACAACTCGCCAGAAGCGAATGTTGCGGTTGGGTACAACCCCCGTGAGGTGGACAGTGCGCCGCGCGAGGTGCGCGAAGTCGTCGAAGTTGCTCGCCGATTGTGGGATTCGTGGGAGGACGATGCCGTCGTCCGGGATGTCGCCACGGGCCGTTACCTCGATCCGGACAAGGTGCATCACGTCCGATTCTCCGGGGAGTTCTTCAGCGTCGTCGGTCCGCTGATCACGCCCCGCCCGCCGCAGGGGCAGGTTGTGGTGCTGGGCGACACAGATCTCGGAATCTCGGATCTGCTCGATGTTGCATTGGTCTCCGGTCCCGATGTCGCAGCGATCGAGGCGGTTGCACGGGCGCAGGGGACACCGCTGACGTTCGCCGAGATCGACGTCGTCTTCGATTCCGACGCGGACACTGCACAATCGCGCCTGGCAAGACTCGACGCGCACACTGAATGGGTGGAGACAGGACATCTCCGTTTCGTGGGATCGCCGGCGCAGTTTGTGGACGTACTCCGAAGTCTGGCAGGCATCGTCGACGGCGTACGCCTTCATCCGGCCGTGGCGACCACCGATCTGACCGTATTTGTCGACAAGGTTCTTCCAGTCCTCGCGGACTCAGGTGTGCACCATGCGCCTCGTCCGGGTTCGACACTGCGCGAAACCCTCGGGCTGGCCCGGCCCGTCAATCGCTACGCAACCGCCACGAGCAACTAGGAGCATTGCTGATGACCATTCCGGACACCGGCGCCCCGTACGACGACGATGCACATGTTCACCTCGGCGTCTTCTATCCCGGCATCGGGCCTCAGACAGTGTGGGAAGACCCCAAAGCCGCAGACCAGGTTTCCGCGGACACATTTTTGCACGTCGCTCACACCCTCGAACGTGGCCTGTTCGACGCATTTTTCCTCGGTGACGGGCAGCGAGTCCGCGAAAATCGCGGCGCTGTGCTCTCGACGGACATAGCGGGGCGCCCCGATGCGATCACACAATTGTCGGCACTGGCGGGTGCTACGAGTCGAATCGGCCTCGTAGCAACGCAAAACACCACCTACAGTCTGCCGATCGATCTTGCCCGCCGCCTTGCGAGCCTCGACATCCTCTCGGACGGGCGAGCCGGGTGGAACATCGTGACCACCGACAATGCGTGGACGGGTGAAAACTTCAGAGTGGGAGGATGGCTCGAACACGAGAGGCGATACGAACGAGCCACCGATGTCGTCGAGGTAGCCAAAGAGTACTGGTCGGCATGGTCGCAGTCCGACGTCGCAACAAGCAGTGATGCACCGAACTGGCTCAGCGCGCCAGGGCCAGCCGTAGTCGAACGTGATTCGGACCTTCTGAAAGCCCGGGCGATTCCGACGGTTCCGTCGAGTCGGCAGGGATGTCCGGTGCTGTTTCAGGCCGGCGACTCGGCAGGTGGTCGGGACCTCGCCGCGCGCCACGCGGACGTCGTGTTCTCCGCCAACCACGAGTTCGACGCCGCGGTGGCCTATGCCCGTGACTTGAGAACCAGGCTCGCCGCCTACGGTCGCTCACCGGACTCACTCCGGATACTCCCCGGCGTCACGGTAATCATCGGGGACACAGAGAAAGACGCGCAGGAGAAGGCCACGTGGCTCCGCGAAAGCGCCTACAACCCGCAGCGTTCGATCGCATTTCTCGAACACTATTGGGGGCAGGACCTCTCGGCCTACGATCCCGACGGCCCACTACCGGACATCGAACCGGTGGACGGCGAACTGGACCCGTCGAGAGGAACATTGTCGATTGCAGACAGAACCGGCAAGCTCGACCAGATTGCACGCTGGCGTGCGCTTGCTGCTGAAAAGAATTTGTCGATCCGCCAACTTGTCCTCGAGGTAGTGCCGAGTTCGCGATACCAGGCAGGCACCGCAAGCTCCATCGCCGATCAATGGGCCTACTGGGTTCGACATCGCGTCGTCGACGGTTTCAACGTCAACCCCTATCATCTTCTCGATTCAGTGAATGACCTTGTCGACAAGCTTGTTCCGGCGCTGCAGGAACGTGGTGTCTACCGAACCGAGTACACGGCCTCGACGCTGCGGGAGCATTTGAATCTTCCGTCGGTCGACAGATGACCGACCTCGCGAGAAATCGCGTGGTAGTGGCCGGGGTCGTAGGAGCATGATCGGTTCCCCCGACCGGCGCAATCGAATATCCCCAGAATCCGCGTTGCGACTATGCGCCGCGGGAAGTTGATTTTCCAATGCGTGTGGCTGTCCTGCTACTGGGCATCCCCTGCCAGGGAGGGGCGCACATGACAACTTCCACGCCGCAGGATGTGGCATCCATCGAAAGCCGGCCTCGGTGACATGGCGACCTCTTCGCGCCGCGAGGGAGCTCCGAAGCGGATCGCCGAGCTCGAGGGCAAGAACCGCGCGAGGGTCCATGGTGCCAGACTTGGGAAATCTGTAAAGCGTACGACCTGACAGGTACAGCTCGCAGACAATCGCGGTATCGGACGACCTGGGGGTATCGGTGAGCGCGGTTACCCTGGAGATCGTTTCGGAACCCGGGCAATCGCCCGTTCGACCTTGGTCGGGTGATGACTGCAGTCAGAGAATGGTGCACACCTGGGGCCGTCGGCGGCGGCGCCGACGGAAGGTCATGTCGGATACGGCGGCGATACTGACGAATGCTACTGCGCAAGAACGTATTTCGATGCCACAGTGATGACTGGAATCGGTGCACGTCTCGAAGGGGTGGGGTGGGTGCTGGGCTGCTTTCTTCAGCCGACGTGGCCGTTCATCGCATCGGCCCGGACTCAGCAGTGGGTAGCCCCGCTACCCGATGACGATCCGCTATCTCAGATGTGGTCGCGGCTGACCGCGGCCTGCGAGCAGATCGGGCGGGCACCGCCTCAAGGCCGCAAACGGGCAACGATCACGGCGCTGAGACTGATGATTCATCGTGACTACAACCGACGCACCCGGCGTGCCGATGCGGATCTGCGAACTTCCTGCGCATGGATCCAAGCCGCAGGTTTGTCGGTCATTTCGGTCCCACCGACTGTCCCCTCGGGCAGGTTCTTGAAGCTACCAAGCAAACTTCCTGCGTACTCAGGTGTGCAGAACAACGCTACGTCGGTCGTGGGTGATGGCTTGGTTTCAGGGTCTAGACAGGTATCTGAACCTATCGTCGTATATGGAATCTTGGCCATAAATTGCTATAGTTTCCGATATGGACCTGGAGCTGAACCCGTTCAAGCCTGGATCGGGCCTCCGCCCTCCGGCGCTCGAAGGCCGAGACAAGCAGCTCGCGGCCTTCGATCTCCTCGTGGCGCGGAGCAAGCGCCGTAACTACGACCGCGGCATGATCTTGTCGGGACTGAGGGGAGTGGGTAAGACGACCCTGTTGAATACCCTTGCCGAGCATGCTGATCGGCATGAATGGTTGACGATCGGTATCGAAGCACGACCTAATGCCTCCGGCACCGCAGCGGTCCGCGCGAAGCTTTCGCAAGAGCTGACGGTCGGCCTGCGCCGCTACAGCCGCAAGCACAAACTTCAACAGGTCATCGACCCACTGATCGACCTTGCTCGGGGGTTCTCCCTGCAAGTCGGGCTCGGACCGGCGACGGTGAAGGTCGGAGCGGCGCAGCCCGCGGCAGCGAGCGGAGACATCGACCTCGACATCGAGGAGCTCGTCGAGGCGATCACCGCGGCACTCAAGCCGCGGGGCGGTGCCTTCGGGTTGTTCATCGACGAGATGCAAGATCTCGACACGGACCTGCTGTCGGCATTGCTGGCGGTCCAGCATCGGGCGAGCCAGCGGGAATGGCCGTTTTTCTTGATCGGAGCCGGCCTGCCGAATCTGCCGGCGACGTTGGCGGAGAACCGCTCCTATGCCGAGAGGCAGTTCCTCTACAACACGATAGGGCCACTTGATCGAGAAGCCGCTGCCGATGCATTGCGGATCCCTGTCCGCCGCCACGGCGGCGACTTCACGGAGGAGGCGCTGGCGCTCCTGGTCACAGCCAGCGGTGGCTACCCGTACTTCCTGCAGGAGTACGGCAAAGCGATCTGGAATCTCGCCCCAGACACACCATTTCAGCTCGAGGATGCCGAACTTGCTGTCGAAGTCGGCCGGAGTCATCTCGATGAGGGGTTCTTCCCATCCCGTTGGAACCGTTCCACGGAACGTGAACGTCGGTATCTTGTCGCGATAGCTGCTACAGGCGAGGACACACCCCGATCGGGGAAGGTTGCCGAACTGATGGGATCGACCTCGAGTGGAGTCAGCGATGTTCGCGACTCCGCTATTCGTAAGGGCCTGATCTGGGCGCCGGAACACGGCCGGATCGCCTTCACAGTCCCGGGCATGGCCGACTTCATCAGGCGCCAACCGAGGGCGTAAACATATCCGGCACAGTGTCGCTGGCGGTTTTCCTCGCTCTGCCACGATCTCGTTCAGAAGGAGAGATAGGAGAGCTCCGGCCGGATCCCAATGGCGCAGTCGCCGAATCGATGTGACTCGTCTCTCTGAGGTGGAGGGAACGTCGATGCCGGGGTTGTTACTCGGGTGAGGAATTGTTCGGGGATGTCGCGGAGTTTGACGTTCGTTTGTTGGAGTGCCAGACGAGGACGTCGAAGGCGCGGCCGGCGGGGATGCGGTAGACGAGCATGCCTTTGGCTTGCCCGATCGCGCCGCGGAAGGCGGTGAGGTCGCTGACGGCGGTGTCGGTGATGTCGCTGTAGAAGCCGGAACTGCCGATGGTGTTGCCGTGTTCGTCGAGGAGGCGATCGCCCACGACTACGACCGAGCGGGTGATCCCTCGGGTGTCGATGATGCGGTGGCGGCTGCTGAAGGCTCCGCCGGAGGTGCGGATCGTGTGCAATGTGTGGGCGACGTGGGCCCTGTCGTCGGGGTGTTTGTGAGAGAAGGGGTTCGGTGGTCGGTGTGACAGCGGCGGGGCGTATCCGTGCATGCCCGCGACGGTGTCCGGCCACTTCATCGGTCGCCGTCGCAGTGGTCGAGAAATCTTCCGACTCAGTGTGGGGCACCGGCTTTCGCTATAGGCCCTAGTGTTCCTTCATCTGCTACCGACACTCACGCGCCCTTTCGATCCTGATCTTCTTCCCAGCTTGCCTGTCCGATGACGTTGTACCGATATGGCGGGGAGTGGCGACGCGTGGTTCCGGCAGAGGCACAGGCGAGGGGCAACGGTGTGATCGTTATAGCCTATTCGTTGGGTGTGCCCGGGGTGCCGGGCGAGGGAGGGCGTGGTGAGTGTCGATATGTGTCGGGAACGGTTTCTGCAGGCGTTGGGACAGCTTCGCGGGCAGTTTCCCGAGGACGCGGTGTTGATCGGTTCGTACAAGGCGGTCGTCGCCGGCGAGGACGATGTGGTCTTCGGCTTGTTGATCGGATTGGTGGGCCCATCGGCGCCGGTGTGCGCGGATGCGTTGGGGGAATGCGTGAGCGGGTTTCTTCTCGTTCGGCGGCGGGTGGAGTTGTTCGGCGGGCCGGTGGAGTTGAGAAGCCCTCAGTCAGGGCGTTATTCGCGGTACACGCCGCCGTCCGGTGCGTCCGGTCGTCCGGCAGTGAGTCAGTGGGGCGAACTTTGCCCGGTGGCGACTACGTGCGCCTGATAGACACTGAGCCTCGAAGGGCTGATTCGTGTCCGCGCCGGGCGCTTCACGTTTGCTGCTCACGGCAAGTTCCTGACTGTTGATTGTCAGATCGAGGCGTTCATCAGTCGTCCTGTGCGCATCTCAGTTGAGGATTTCGCCGCATTCGCTCTTCGAGGAGCACCGTCACCCGCTCCCGCCCGGTCTGGAGCTGCTCGGGAGTCAGTCGCGTCCACTCAGTGATCTCACAGACGATGCGTAGGGGTCGCCTTGCGCCGGGCTCAATATTCCTATTCCGTTGCCGCTGAAGATCTTTTGCGGAGGCTCGTAACATTCCTTGCGTTTCGATTCGGGGGTGACCATGTTCTTCGAGGGCTATGGTCCGAGTCATTGCTTCGACTCCATCCGTGCCAGGTCGGTTCCGTTGCCGCCGATGGATCGCTGCGCCGACTCCCATTGAGCGTCATCGAGCTCGAGGGCATGTAGGAGGAAGGCTGCTGCAGTCTTGCGCAGCAGTCGCACCGTCGCGGGGTTCTCGTCGGTGGTCTCGCGGACGTCGTAGCCGGGAATGCCGCCGAGGGAGTGTTCGCCGCCGTGCAGAGTAAGTAGGTGCTTCTCGCCCGGGCTGTCGGTGTACGGGTCGGCAGACCAATCGGGGCCGCGGGTACTGAGCGGTGAGTCGTCCTTGTCGCCGAGGACGACGAGGGCAGGTGCGGTCATGCGGTCGAAGACCGGGTTCATGAACGGGAAGTGCTCTGCGGCAAACGGTGACAGGTCGCTGCCGCGTCCGGCCGTGGCCATGAGAACGCCGGCGCGCACCCGCTCGTCGCGGGAGTACACGATGGCGCCGGTATCTGGATCAACGACGCCGAGGCCGAGCAGGATTCCGGTGGTCTGGCCGCCGAAAGAGTGTCCGGCGGCGGCGATACGCGTGGTGTCGGTGCGTTCGCGTAGTCCCGGGACGGTGTCGAGGATCTCGCCGAGGTGGTCAAGGATCCGGGTCGCGTCGTTGGCGCGTTGCCGCCAGATGCCGGCGCGCCGGGGGTCCTCCTCGGTGAGGCCCACGCTGCGGGAGTCGAGATAGGTGGGCTGCAGGACAACGAAACCGTGCGATGCCCACCAGTCCGTGAGTGGACCGTATCCGTCCATCGACTCACCGAAACCGTGGGAGAACAGAATGACGGGGAGATCGGTCCCGCTCGTGGGCGCGGATATCCGAAGCTGCAGGGCGGTTCCTCGCGCGTTGCTCGGCACGGCGATGGGTTTGACGGACACGATCGGCACTTCAGCGGCGATCAGATGAGTGGTGTTCTCGAACATGGGGATACCTTTCGAGTGGATTGGTCGGTTGGCGCTATCGGGTGCGTTCCGCTGCGGCAGCGAGGAGCGGGAATGGTGCGGTCAGTTGCTCGGCACAGTGATGTACGTGGAAGTGCGCGTCGTCGATGCCAATTTCTTCCGCTGCGACGACCAGTTCGATCGACTGTCCATAGGCCTCTGCTGGGTCCGTGTGCCGGATTTCCGGGAATCCTGTCAGTGTCCACACGAAAGAAAGGCGAGCGGCTTCCGTTTCTCGTTGTGAGTGAACTCTCCATCCGATTCCGTATATGAAACAGCTCGACGGGCCATTGCGATTCACCCTCCACATTTTGGTTGCACCGGCAACTATATAGAAGAGCGGTTGCAGGTGCAACTACTTTGGTAGGATCGTTGACATGTCAAGAGGGCTACCCGGATTGAGTGATACGGAGGCGGAACTGTGGATTGCACTCACGGTGATGTCCCAGCTATTCACACCATCGATGGACCAGCGTCTCCGGGCGGTCGACTTGACTTTGTTCGAGTACGGGGCGCTGATGTCGCTGCTGGACTCACCGAAGCACACGTTGCGGATCAGTGAGATGGCTGAGCGTACCTACGCCTCCTTGCCACGTATGTCGAAGGTCGTCGTGCGACTCGAAACGCGCGGCCTTGTGCGTCGCGTCCGGTCTACTGAGGATTCACGCGCCTTCGACATCGAGCTCACGACGGCAGGGCGTAGTCGGCTGCGTGATTCGGCGCCGATCCAAAGCGCCGCAGCCCGCGACCTCGCATTGAGCTGCTTGTCCGCCGACGAGGTAACGACGCTCGGCGCCCTTCTCGCACGGTTGGTGCGAGGCCTGGACCCAAAAAGTCCTTTAGGTACGGAGCGGCAAGCGGCAGGCGGGCGTGACACAGAGCCGGCGCAAGAATCTCGGCCTTAGTGCGCGGAGCTGACATCGTAAATCGCTTTGTCTGCAACTGAACTCGGCGCCACGCGACAGGGATTGCCGGTCTGCTGGCCGGATAGGATCTGGCGAGCTGGATAGCAGGCCTCACTACGGCAAGCATCCGCTCGATGGACCGACCCTCGAACGCCATTTCGGCCCGGGTCAATTGGACCGCATCAGAGTGCTAAGGCAGAGATGTACGGGCAGCCGAGCATAGACCTCTTCCGCAGGGAAGATTGTCGGTGTGAACGCAACTGTGCCGTCGACCGAATCGTGACGGACGAGGGCCTGTCCGGCCTCGTCCGCGGCCATGGCTGCCGGCGCCGGACCACCACGCCGGTCGGAAGGACGACCTGAGGGCTCGACTAGGCTGTGGCCGCTGCTGGCCCGAGCTCGCCGCAGTCGCGAAAGTCTTCGTGACTGGCGTCGTCGACCGGCGGTCAGAGGGTCGCAGTACGCAAGAGGCCGACGACTACGGATACGACCGCGAGTGCGGCTGCCGGGGGCATGCCGGGAAAGTCTTTGACACGTAGGTGTGCGGTGACTGCCCCGAGAAAGTAGAGCGTCACACCGACCGCAGCAGCGATACCCATTGGTCCCCAACAGGATCCGGCGATGAGGCCGCACGCCCCGGCAATCTGCGCCACGCCGAGAAACGGCAGCACGCTATCGGGCAGGGCAAGGGTGGACATCTGTGCGACCAGCCGGTTCGGTCGGGTGAATTTGGCTGCGGCTGAGGACAAGAGAACCGCGGACAAGAGTGCGGCGACAATGACATACGCGATGAACATGAAAGGGCCTTTACTGCTTCGAGGTTCGATGGTATGAGTTCGAGTTGCGGGTCGCGATGTGCCGACTGTCGGATGTCGACCCGAGCCGCCGGCGCACCGCGGGGGCGACGCCGTTGGCGAGCCTTTCGATCGACTTCGGGACGGCGGTGCGCGGTAATTCGCCGAGGTCGGTCAGTCCGATGAAGCGACTCGCACCGAGCAACTGATGTTGCACGGCAACCATTTCCGTGATCTTAGGTGCTGTCGACCGACAGGACTTCGTCTGGGCTGGCCATCGCGTCGAAACTCGCCGGTCGAGATGCGTCCCGTGGCCCGCGGCGAAGTAGGAGCGGTAGCGCAGGTAAAAGGTTTCTCGGCCACCCTGCGAGGTGCCGCCCGCGTGCAGATGGCTCGCAAGCCCACTCCCAGCGTGGAGCGTGGGTGCCCTGCAGCCTCTGCTGACGGCCGGTATAGGTCGACCGCCGGGCGTGGCCCGTGCCGCACTGCTGCCGAGATCCGCCAACGTCATGGGCAGACCCGCACGGCCTGCGTGGCCGGCGCTGTCCACGAACCTCCGCTCCCTACCCTCACCGGCAGTGTCGCCCAATCGGGGAATGACAGTCGCCCGATCGAGCGAAGTCCGGAAGCGCACTGCCCATGCGGCGACCTCTTCGGTGGTGGTTATGCGCAACAGGTCCAGCTTCTCGGCGAACACGTCGTCGTACTGCCCGCCGTGGACGCCGAAGAAGTCGAACGGCTCGGCGTAAGCCCTACGAACTGCGGTGATCTCCGCTCGCCCAGCTGAGGCCAGGTCGAGTTGCGCGAAATCAGAGCGGCCGGATCTAGCACGTTTAGCACCGAGGTTGCGCTGGCGAGGGTGATGGGCGAGGTGCGGGCAGCGACGGCGGCAAGGACGACCGCAGGTGAGGGCATGACGAATCGAGACGTGTGGTGCTCTCCGGCATCGAACACGTTGATTCCGAGCTGATTTGCTGTGGCGCCGTAGTTCACGATGTCCCGGATACGGCGCACAGGGTCTCCGCTGAAGTCATGTCGACGGGGGAGTAGATGTCGATGTCGATGTCGGCATTGAAGAGCAGTCAATGGCATGCATATGACACTAGAAGGCCGATAGGTACCAGCGGGTACCCTTCGGAATATGAGTCTTCGTCCCGGTAGCGTGTTCCTTGCCGATTGCCCCGCGAGGCTGGCCATCGAGATCATCGCCACCAAGTGGGCTGTGGTCACTGTGTTCGGGCTGAGCGACGGTCCACTTCGGCACGGCGAGTTGGCGGAGCTGATCGGCGGGATCTCACGCAAGGTACTCACGCAGACACTGCGCCGACTTCAGGACCACGGACTCGTTGCACGCCAGGTGTACGCCGAAGCCCCACCACGCGTCGAATACAGCCTGACCGAGTTGGGGCGCACGCTCGAGGAGCCCATCAGAGCTTTGACGGCGTGGGCGCGAACCAACGGCGAGACCATCGCCGCGCTGCACGAGCGGGCAGATCCCGACGAAAAATGAAGCACAACAACACTGTTTGGACTGCATGACGAAAAGGCGCGGGGCTGCCTGTGTGCCTTGCCGGATTCGTCGACCGGAACTTCAGTTGCACCGGGGTAGTGAGAAGCCCAGTTGGTGCTCCCATCGTGCGCGTCATCAGGTCGGTGGCCGGGCAGATCGTCTGGCGTGGCGTTGAATCTGTCATTCAACGCGACCGGTAGATGATCGGCGGCGCACTCGCCGCCGGGGCGACGGCAACGACGGCGCGGTCGATCGGTGTTGACATTGGTACGGCAATTGCTTTACTGTGCAGCACTTTCGATCATTGTGAGCGCAATCATTCCCTGTAGTCTCGCTCTCGGCGAAAGCGCAGTAGAGTTTGTTCTTGTTGGTTCGATCGATGCATCCGACGCCGCGGTTTGCTTCGGTGAGTCTGCGAGCGACCCTCCAGGCTTTCGTTCAGAGGCTGGTGCGAAGAATATTGTTCTCCAATACATCCATGCCAGTGTGAGCGCACCGGCGATGTTTCGCATTGCTTCATCGCGTGAAGTAGCGTCGCCGGTGCGTCCACCTCCGTCGGTTCGGACGTACACGGCCCGCCTGAGTCGATACTGACGATCAACAATGGCGGGCCACCGGAATCTGAATGAACTGAGTAACCCTCAAGTGCTGTGGGTGAATTGGGGATAGTTCACTCCTTGGATATCTGTGACTCCACGAAGACTGGTATCCGGCACCCAGTGCACATATTCTGCGAAGGCTGTTGTCGACACTCGGCTGGGTTGCGGCGACGCAGCCTCGCCGGAGCGCAAGTCACTCTGTAGATCCGGCGAGGTCTCACAAAACGGCGCGTCGGCGGGAAATCAAGGGCTCGTCTACGCGCACGGCCCACCGACAGTTGACACTCACATCCACGTCGGTGGGCCACCCGAACTGCGTGTCGGTATCGAGAGGTGGCGGCCGTCGGCGCGCACCGGTCCGCTGGTCCGTCGTATCCGGATCAGTGGACCACCGGAATCGCATACCGAAACTGGGGAGTTGATCGGCATACCGGGTGTGCCGGGTCGGCGCATTTCCTCCAGCCCGGTACACCAACCCCAACGACGACAAACCCACCCCCTTCTTTCAAGGCCAATTCTTGCCTATCCGAATCGTTTGCCCAGAACCCTGGATCCGAACTGCAGGCCAGTTCCAGCGTTGACGTATGGGGTTGAACACACGACTCGCACGGAATCCGGGTCACCGCACCACGAGACGGAAGGCGCTCGATACCCTGGACTGAGATTCCCCCGTTTCGCCGGAGAATTTCGATCTGACTCCGGTGAGCTAGGATTCGATGGCATCTGCTTCCTGTCGATCTGGTCGATCGTGCTAAATCTGTTCGTACTCGTCGGGTGAGAGTCCACCCCAGCCGGCCTGGATCCTGCGCGGGTCGTACCAGACGTCGATATAGCGGAACAACGCCGCCTCCGCCTCGGGCCGTGCGGCGAAAGTCTTTGAAGGCCAGTAGATCAACTCAACCGTGAGTGTCGACCCGCCCCCGAACATCTCGTGCAGGAGGGGCCCGGGTTTTCGGCGAGGACGTTGTCGAAGCTGTCACCGACACTTCCGGTCGACGGGGCGATGCCCCGTCGACGAGCCGCTGGGTGAGCCGAGCCGACGGACATCAGCGCCCCTTGCCGCTGTGGAAAATTGACTCTCCGCCGCGCGGACGTCGCGGGAGAACAGGGCGTAGTCGAGCACTGAGAGAACAAGATCGGTGTCCGGACGCGGACCGCACCTCCAGCCCACCACCTTGCTGGAGAACGCATCACGTACACTTGCCAGCCACACCACTTTCTCGCCGGTGAGGATCCGCGTCCCACTTGGTGTTGGGTGCGGTCGAGGTGAAGTTCCGCTCCAGCAGGTCCAGGGCGGCGATGTGCCGCAGATCCTGCATGCTCGACCCACGATTCCGTCCTTTGTGCAGATAGGCCCCGCGCAACCCGTTCTCGCGCGTGATCCGCTCGACATGTTGACGGCTGACCCGCATCCGGCGCCCGCACTACTCCAGCAATACCCGTGGGAATCCGTGGGTGCCGGTGAAGTCGTATGAGGTGCGGATCTCCCGTATCTGCCATGCCGGTGAGTTCTTGTATTTGGCCGCGGTGATCGACTGTTTCTCCCGCCGACTGGTCGGGTGGTCGATCGCCGAGCACATGCGCACCGAACTCGTCGAGAACGCTTTGGGCGCCGCAGCACTGACACGCCGCAGTCTTGCCGGTGCAGTGTTCCATGCTGATCACGGAAGTCAATACATCTCAAAGAATTTCGCATCGACAATGCCCTGGCCGAGTCGTTCAATGCGACACTCAAACGCGAAACGCTGCAAGGCGCAGCCCGCTGGGAATCACCTCGGGCGGCAAGGCTCGCGGTGTTCCGGTGGATCGCCCGCTACAACACCCGACGACGGCACTCGTACTGCAACTATCTCAGCCCCGCCGACTACGAAACCGACCACACATCCGATAGCGTGCAGCAAGCCGCTTGATCACAAACCCCGTGTCCAGTCCCCGGAGTCAAAGCCCGCTTACGCAGCTCCGGCGGATACTTACTCGTTCCCACAGTGATGTCCTTCCTTGGTCTCCACGATCAAATACGGTTCGGAAGTCTCCGGGGAAACGGGGGAATCTCACATCACTATCGGTGTTCGATGTCATTCACGTTGTAGCGCGGGGCCGAAGCCCAGGACGAAAATCGGCCATGGTGAGGAGGCTGCGAGGTCTGTCGGCGTTTCGTCGAGTCCTTCTTGGAGACGGGCTGCGAAGCCGGTGATGGATGGCTGGCGTTGTGTCGATAATCTTACGGGGGCTCACTTGTGGGAGTCCGGTTCAACATTTACGTCCGAATTCCGACGCGGCCGGGGTCGCAACGCATGTCGGAGCGCAGGTCCGGTCAGATGATGTCATGGTCGCCGGGTGGGCGCCGAGAATGAACTGGTCGAGTTGTTGCATGGTGGAGGATCTTTCGCCATTATTGAGAGTTTTACACACATCATTCCTTCTTCGATATGAGGGGCTTCATGCCTGCACGTTCGACACCTTTACAGAAGCTAGGGTTTTTGACGATCGGTCTGTTCGACGAGCATCGACCCGAACTCGGCCACGAGTCAACTCTTGCGATCATCGAACTGGGCGAGCAACTCGGGTTCGACAGTGCGTGGCTGCGGCATCGGCACTTACAGTTCGGGATCTCTTCGCCGGTCGCCGTGATGGCAGCCGCATCGCAACGCACCCGCAGGATCTCGCTGGGAACCGCGGTGACTCCGCTGGGCTGGGAGAACCCGCTTCGGTTGGCGGAGGATCTCGCGACAGTCGACGTTCTGTCCGGTGGTCGGGTGAACGCCGGCGCCAGCGTGGGCCCACCAATGCAGTACGAACGGGTCAAGTCTGCTCTCTATCCGGCTACGGCAGATCGCGAGGACTTCAGCTATGAACGCGTGCATCGGCTTCTTCGCGCTGTCGAAGGGCAACCGGTGTCGGGGTGGAGCGGCACCGAGGGAATGGAACAGTTCTCCGATAAGGCGCAGCCGCATTCGCCGGGTCTACGAAGTCGCATGTGGTACGGCGGGGCGAGTGTGCGGTCCGCGGAGTGGGCAGGTGCAACGGGGCTGAATCTCTTGGTGAGTAGCGTTGTCAAAGCCGAGGAGTCGACGGGCTTCGACGAGATCCAGCTCTCGCACATCCAACGATTCCGTGCCCGTCATCGTGATGGTGAGACAGCTCGGGTGTCGCAGGGCTTGGTGGTCATTCCGACGGACTCCGCGTCGAATGAGCAGACTTCCAAATATCGAGACTATGCGCAGAGCAGGCTCGCTCGCACGACACAGCCGCAGGGACCTGCGCGGATGATGTTCGCACCAGACCTTGTCGGCACTTCGGACGAGATCGCGGACATGCTCTATGACAACGCATCCTTTCGTGCTGTTGACGAGGTGGCTTTCGCTTTGCCGTTCAGTTTCGACAATGAGGATTACGTGCAGATCCTGACGGACATCGCTACGAAGCTGGGCCCGGCTCTAGGATGGGCCCGCCCCGAGCAGTGATGTCGGAGAGGGTCATTGAAGGATGGGCTAGTGGTTCGTAATCGATTCGAGCTGTAGTCCCTCGACGATCGCGTGGGAGTTGCGCCGAAACGCGTCAATACGGGCACCTCCTCCTCGATCGGTCTGCAGTGAACGTGGGAACCACCAAGGGACTCCCGACCACTGGCCTTTTCTGGAGGGGCGTTCAGCGACGTGGACCGGCTGGCACCTGTGCTCGTCACGAGGGATGCCGATACGGTGGCTTGCGAGCGATGGCCTTCTGTTTGTCATCGAGGACGGGCGGTCTCCCGCCTGTGCGCCCGTGTCTTTTGGCTGCTTCCAAACTGCAAAGATTCTCTCCCTCAACAGATTTTGCGCGAACTCGACGAGGATGCCGAAGATCGTGAAGCTCAGCCGGTCGCCGGAAGTGGTGGTGTTGATTTCTTCGGTCGGAGAGGTGAACCCGACGTCGATCGATTCGAGGTGGGCGACCGTTTCCAGCAAGTGGGAAGGCTTCGCCCGAGGCGGTCCAACCGCCGTACCACCGGTGTGTCGCCCGGTCGCAATGCATCCGTCGTGGCGGCCAGCTCGGGACGATCGATCTTCGCTCCTGATGCCTTGTCTGTCCAAACACGGAAACAGGCGGCCGCATTCAATGTGTCCAGCTGTAATTCCGGGTTCTGGTCGGTGGCCGAAACCCTCGCGTAGCGCTGGGACTTGGAATTGTTTGGCAGGTTTTTCACGGAATTATTTGGGCAGGGAGTGCTCGGCCGTGGATGTGAGGGATCGCCTGACTGGGCGGGATCAGAGTGCAGGGAGTCTTTCAGAGTCCTGCTCAGCGCGGGTCGGCTCGATGTTTGCATTCAGCGCTGAACACTTCAAACCTGTTTTACTGCACAGTTGTTCGATTTTGAACTGCTGCCACGATGCTTTGGTGCTGCTACTCGAAGCTCGAGTCGAGGCTTTCTTCAAGTCACTCGTGGGACTTCCCTCGTGGGGATTTCCTTGGGGCTATATCCGGGATGCTCCGGCACAGCCCCAAGCCTCAGAACAAGGGCTTCGAGTTGATCAGGCGACCGGCGCGAACGTCGCCCGTCCGTGCATGGCGGAGGATCCCAGGTCGCCCTTGGGGAGCGCGATTCCGGCCTCGACGGCCCGCACCCAGTCGTTCGTGGTGGCAACGGCGGCAAAGTTGGAGTGCACCAGCACCAGCAAGGTTTCGTGCAGTTGCTGCGCGTTGACCTGACCTAGTTCGTTGGCCAGGTGGATCGCCCCGCTGGCGTCGGACAGCAGCTCTACTCCGAAGCCCAGCGGTTCGGCTGCTGAGGCGGAGGCCAGGTCGCAGTTGTTGGTCATGTAGCCGACCACAGTGATGGAGTCCACCTGGTTTTCTCGAAGCCAGGCCTCGAAGTCGGTGCCGGCGAAGACGCTGGCGTAGCTCTTGATGACGTGCTTCCACGAATCCTTGCGGCGGGAGGAAATCTCCGGGTGCAGTTCCCAGCCTTCGGAGCCCTCGGCGAAGACCGGTGCCCCGGCCGGGTGCTGGTGCTGAACCACGGCGATCGGCATCCCTGTCTCTTCGGCAAAGTCGATGGCGCGGGTGATGTTGGCCAGGGATTCGTTGCGGTCCGGGTACTGGATCTCCAGTGGGCCTCCTACTGCAAAGTACTCGTTCTGGACGTCGACAATAACGAGTGCTCGGCGCAATTCAGACACGGTGGGCTCCACTTCGTTGGTTGTTCGGTTTGGTGATTCCATCTTGGTGATGCCGTCACTGGTACCGTGAGTGGCGCATACGCATACTTTCGATGAAAATAGGCCAAGGTGAAGATCGCCATCCATGCCTTCGACGGAATGACCCTGTTCCATCTGGCTGCCCCGCTGCTCGTATTCGACGAAGTAACTCGACTAGGCCTTGCCGACGACTGGGAGACAAGAATCTTTACCGAGGTGGGCCAGCCTGTGCGTAGCGTGGAGGGCCACCTGATCAGTGAGGTCTCAGGACCGGAGATTGCCACCGAGGCCGACCTCGTAGTTTTCCCGTCTTGGCTCTCGCAGCTCCAGGATCCCTCCGGGGACTTGCTTCGGCTCATCCGACAATCGCATGGGCGGGGAGCGATGATTGCAGGCCTGTGTTTGGGTGCTTATCCGGTGGCGTGCAGCGGCGTGCTGGACGGCCGCACGGCGGTGACCCATTGGGAAGCGGCACAGGCCATGGCCGCCAAGTCGAATGCCGTGGAATTCAACGACGCAGCGCTCTATATCGACCACGGCGACGTGCTCACCTCCGCCGGAACAGCCTCAGCGCTGGATGCCTGCCTGCACATCGTGCGGAGGCATCTGGGCTCGGCTTCGGCAGCTGCCGTGGCACGCCATATTGTCGTTGCGCCACACCGAGAAGGAGATCAGGCGCAATACATTGCCCGCCCGTTACGGGATCCTGACTTGGACGGCCCGCTGGGAAGAACCATCGAGTGGGCACTGGCGAACCTGGACCAGGACCTCGAGGTCGAGAGCTTGGCGGCCCACGCCACCATGAGTAAACGCAATTTCACACGAAGGTTCAAAGAGTTGACGGGGCTCTCTCCGGCGCGTTGGGTGCTGGGCCGGCGACTCGACGATGCTCGACAGCTGTTGGAAACCACCAGTTGGAGCATTGCCCGTATAGCCGAATCCTGTGGCTTCGGCAGTCCGGTGACCTTCCGGCAGAATTTCATCGCAACCTTTTCCACGACCCCGACCTCGTACCGGAGCCGCTTTACCAGACGCTAGGACCCCTCCTTGCGCTGCCTACTGCGGATTCGATCTGGAATCGCTCCGGGCATCCTGCGGAACTTTTGTCCTGCTTGCGGGCATACGCGCGATGGGCGCGTTGCCTGGCACCGCATCGTTCTGAGCATCACTGGCGTCTTGGCGGGACCGGGACCTCAAGTCTCATCGCTACCAATTCTTGGCGCCGAGTCAGCACATTCAGGATTTGCTGGATCCATCGACAGTAGTGGGGACCCGATCTTCTGGGGTTGATCCGTTCACAACAAACTGGAGCACGCCTTCCAGGCCAACAGGTTTGTTCCGACTCGAGGTGTGACGGGACTCATGATTACGAAACCGTGACACCTGGACCGGCTGCCAGTGATTATCTGGCAACCGATCGATGCACGGGTGTGCGTGTGCGGCCGGAATGTCTAGGTGAGTGCGGTGGTGCGGCGGGGTAGGGGTTCTGCTTCGGTCAGGCGCGCGTACGACGGTGCATCCGCCGGGACGGGCGGGTGATGATCGGAAATCCGGAGTTTGGTGGCGATGTCGACGAGCAGTTGCAGTGAGGCTGCGGAGAGCCCGTTCACTGCCGCCAACAGCACCTTGATCGCCGCATCGTCGAGACAGTCCAGGATCTCCGCGTCCTCACCTTGCACACGGACGCAATCACCGGACCAGGGGATGGTGGAGAAGTCGCCGGGTGAGACGCCGAAGTAGCCGGCCAACGCGGCCACCACCTCATCGGAGGGGCTCGTGCGGACCCCGGTACGCAACTGGGAGAGGTACGGCGTCGAGATCCGGCATCCTCCGTGCCAGAAGACCTTTCGCTATCGCAGCGTTCGTCAGCCGCCGATCAGCGGCGGCGAACCACTCGTTGAGACGGACCTGGAAAACACTGTCCTCCGTCATCCGTCCTACCATCACCGACTCCGTTTCTTTTCTTTCGACATTCCGCACGCAGCTGGTGCGCTCGTCGGCAGGTATGGCGGTCAGCAGATCAGCCACCGACCGCTCGTCGGCGTCAACGTCAGCACTGCGCTGACAGCGGTATCGGTGCGGGCATAGGGGTCGGTGGTGGTGTGGCCGCGCACCGTCGCCGATACCTCCGTACTCCGGACGGTGATGTCCTAGACGGTGCCGAGGGTGATCGCCGGCAACGCACCTTCGGCGGTGAGTGTCTGCTTCTGCGGGCAGGTTCTGGTAGCGGCATCGTCCACCGAGCCGGTACGCAGTGCAGCGAGGTGAGATTCGATGAGCGCGGTGATCTGCTCGGAATCGGTGGACATCTTCAGTGGTTGCCTGTCCTCGGTGTCCGGATCCACCGAGGCGCTCGAGCATCCCGAGAGCAGAAGAGTCGACATGGCAGCGGCGAAGGCAGCTCCGGTCGATCGCCGGCCGTGCGTGGCGGGTGTGTTCATCGAAACTTCCTTGATTCCTCACAGTTTTCATTCGACATGTCCCTGTCGGCGCGACAAGATCAGAGAAACAGGACAACGGCCGCCAGCACCAGCGCAAGAGCGGCGCTGCCGTTGGCGGCGCGAACGAACACGCTCCGCCGACTGCCGCGGCCGACGAACAGCGCGGTGATCTGCAACGCCAGCGACACAAGCCCACCACCGACGGCTCCGAGGGCGAACACTTGCGGAGCGTCCATCAGCAGTCCCCGATCCTGTTGAAGGTCAACGTCACAGGCGAGCCCACTCGTTCGAACGCGAACTCGGCAAGAGCGCGCCAAACCGGACCCGGCACCAACTCTCACGATGTGTAGCGTGTGCGATTTCAGCACCCGCACACGATCCCCACGGCGAACAGGGTGACACCGATCGCCGCTGCCGGGACGGACAGGTCCGTCACCAGCCGACGATCGTCCGGATCGTCGATCACGAGGACCGCGAACCGTAATGCTGCCGCGATGCCCGCGATGAGGAACCCCGCAGCACCGAGGTACTGGTCGCCCATCACCAGTCACCGCGCCGTACCTGGCTCCGGCTCTTTACCAGGCGCTGACGGCGTAGAAGATGTTCCCCTGATTGATCGCAGGGTCGATGAGATAAAGCCCGACGACACCGAAGGGATGCGCTGCTGCTTCGTCGACGAACTGATCGCCGGTCACCGGGGTCCAGCCCCCGGTGTTCCAGATCGAATCATTCGGCAACCCGACTGTCCAGCCGTCCCCGAACGCGGCGTTGATCAGATTGCCCGCATTGATCTGGCCGGCGGCCTGCGTCTCGTGGTGATCGAGAATGACACCGGCATACCCGTTTCCGGAGATCGGAGTCGCAGCGGTTGCGGACCCGGCACCGGCAACAACCACAGCCCCCGCAGCCACCGGGATCGCAAGAGCAGCAACAGTTTTATATATACGAGCCATGGGAAAGTTCCTCTTCTCTCGTCCTGGTCCCGGCCGAATGCCTGAACCCGAAAGCCTCGTAAACCCGGTTTGTCGGATTTTCGTACCTTCAGTGAACGACATCAGGCAAACAATCGGCAACCGATTGGACTTACTCGAGAGTCAGATCACACCAAGCAAAGGACGAAGGACCTCCCCCTGCGAGGGCGGCCGTTTCGGATATTCGCATGTCAGCAGCTCACCGGAAGTTCCGATCATCACGAACAGGTGGCAGATCTCCAGCTACCTCCCCGTGTGCCAAAGGACGGAAGGGGCGCACGTGCCGCGTGTCTGACGACCCCAGGCGGGGATGACGACGAGTGCGCGGAGCGTGAGTATCCGTGCGTTCGGGAAGGCTTCAATCCTTTTCGCGCGTACCGGAAACACGAAGTGGGGCTGGGTCTGTCGATGGGTGGCGGTGTTCGGCGATGGCCATCCAGATGTCGACGAGGTGCAGCCACGTAGTCGGTGTCGGTGTGTGGTGGGTTCGAACGTGCGGGTGCGTGGACAGTGCTGATCGGACCGATTCGAGATGCTCGGTGTCGGCGTCGAAGACCACGTGCAGCCGCTGATCCTGATTCGTCGTCGCACCTCGTCGGCAGAACGCAGCGATGCCCTCGTCGGGGGAGGGGTGGGGTAGTTGCCCGAAGGTCGAGCCCGTCGCGATGTGCGAATCGGCGGCCAGGAGCATGTCTCTGCGCCGGAGGTAGCAATGAAACTGCTGAAGGCGCACCGCGGAGTGGAGCGGCGCCTGTTCAGCTCGGCCGGGTGTGCCGGCTACCGCCAGGATGATCGCGTTGCCCTGCGGCCCGATATGCAGGTCGACAACCGCAGTAACCGTCGCGGAGAACGCCGGGACGGTCGCGAAGGTGAATCTGTCCGGCCCGCCGGGTTTGACGCCGTATTCCTTCCACGCCGCCTGCACTGTCGTCTTACTGATTTGCAGGTGTTGCGCCAGCAGGCGAGAGCTCCAATGAGGAACCTCGAACTTTTCTGGCGGTGCGGTCAGAAGCATGGAGATGATCGTGTGCGATTTGACGACGCGAGGACGGCCCGGTTTCGGAGCATCGACCAGCCCGTCCATTCCGTGCTCGGCGTAGCGAGTGCGCCAGGAGGTCACCGTGGGACGCGAGATGCCCAACTCCTTGGCGATCGCGGTGTTCGAGTGACCGTCGGCGGCCAACAAAACGATCTGTGCGCGCATCACCGCGTCACGCGACGAGGAATCCGAAGCCGAGACCTCCTGAACGCGACCGCGATCGCCCTCGCGCAGGATCAGTGGGCGCGGGGCGGGCATGGGCGACGATCAACGGCGAGACGCCACCCGAGTGTGGTTTCTGCGTCTACCGAAACCCAATATGGGAAGGCGGATGCCGATGGGCATCGATGTTGCCCAGAGGTGACCATGATCGGGAATGTATCAGTGAACATTCATTCCCGATGTTGCCCAGAGGTGACCATGATCGGGAATGTATCAGTGAACATTCATTCCGTGTTGCTCAACTACTGCGCACAGACTTTTTACGACCATATTCTGAGATAACTTGCAGATGTCCGAAGTGTGGGTGAGTTGAGTCCCGGATAGTGGTGTAGCGCGGTCGCCGAGATCGTCCCGATGCTGGA
>NZ_CAIJDS010000058.1:0-47185 GCF_903819475.1 Rhodococcus sp. UFZ-B548 | reverse complement strand
CGACCGACACGCCGTGCCTACCGTGCCTTCATCCTGATGCGGCGCTAGAGATAACTCGAAATGACGAAGTGGTTCGACACCAACTACCACTACCTGGTGCCGGAGATTTCACCGTCCACCACGTTCGCACTCGACCCGTCCAAAGTCTTGTCCGAACTGGCAGAAGCACTTTCCGACGGCATTGCAGCCCGCCCGGTCGTCATCGGACCGGTCACCTTCCTGCTGCTCTCGAAGGCTGTCGGCACAGACGAGCCGCTGCTCTCGCGGCTCGACGAACTACTCCCCCTCTACGCGGATCTACTCGGTCGGCTCGCGAAGGCCGGTGCGAGCTGGGTTCAGTTCGACGAACCCGCCCTCGTGGGCGATCGCACCGATGAGGAAACCGAAGCGGCACGCGCTGCGTACGAACAGCTTTCAGCGCTGTCCGAGCGGCCGTCGATCCTGTTGGCGTCGTACTTCGGTTCGCTGCGTGACGCGTTGCCCGCGCTTGCGTCCACCGGCGTCGAAGGATTTGCCGTCGACCTGGTGGCCGGTCAGGATTCGATCGGCTCCGTACCTGAACTCGCCCGCAAACTAATCGTCGCCGGAGTGGTCGACGGACGAAACATCTGGCGGTCCGATCTGGACTCGGCACTGAGCACTTTGGGTGCCTTGCTCGGCAGCGTGGACACGCTTGCCGTCTCCACGTCGTGCTCCCTGCTGCACGTTCCGTACACACTCGACGCTGAGTCCGATGTCGACAAGGCCCTGCGCTCGTGGCTCGCGTTCGGCACCGAGAAGGTCAAGGAAGTAGTAACTCTCGCAACCGCTCTCACACAGGGCCGAGAGTCGGTGGAGGACGAGTTCGCTCTGGCACGAGCGGCCGCGTCGACCCGCAAGGACGATCGCAGACTCAATGATGCGAGTGTTCGAGGCCGTCTGGACGCGGTGCTGAACTCGGCGACCGGTCGCGCGCCCGCCGCCGAACGTCGCGCTGCCCAGGACGAGCTGCTTTCTCTGCCGCCGCTGCCCACGACGACCATCGGTTCGTACCCGCAAACCTCGAAGATCCGCATCGCTCGCGCAGCGCTGCGCAAGGGCGAGATCGACGAAGCCGAGTACGTCAACCGTATGCGCGCCGAAATTGCCGAAGTTGTTGCGCTCCAGGAAAAGCTGGACCTGGACGTGCTTGTGCACGGTGAGCCGGAACGCAACGACATGGTCCAGTACTTCGCGGAGCAGTTGGACGGATTCTTCGCCACCGCCAACGGTTGGGTCCAGTCGTACGGCACCCGCTGCGTGCGTCCGCCGATTCTGTACGGCGACGTCTCGCGCCCGAAGCAGATGACCGTCGACTGGATCACGTACGCACAGTCCCTGACCGACAAGCCGGTCAAGGGCATGCTCACCGGACCAGTCACCATTCTGGCCTGGTCGTTCGTCCGCGACGACCAACCCCTCGCCGACTCGGCAAATCAAGTCGCACTGGCCATTCGAGACGAGACCGTCGACCTGCAGGCCGCCGGAATCGGAATCATCCAGGTCGACGAACCGGCTCTGCGAGAACTACTCCCACTGCGTGCCGAGGATCAGCGCGCCTACCTGGACTGGTCGGTCGGCGCCTTCCGGTTGGCCACCTCGGGCGTCGCGGATTCCACCGCGATCCACACGCACCTGTGCTACTCCGAGTTCGGAGCGGTGATCGGCGCCATCGCCGGCCTCGACGCGGACGTCACGTCCATCGAGGCAGCACGCTCACACATGGAGGTCCTCGACGATCTCAGTTCGGTCGGGTTCGACCTCGGCGTCGGCCCCGGTGTCTACGACATCCACTCGCCGCGGGTGCCGAGCGTCGACGAAATTGCCGAATCACTGCGTGAGGCACTCAAAGCTGTTCCGGTCGAGCGGTTGTGGGTCAATCCGGACTGCGGATTGAAGACACGGGGGCCGATCGAGGTCGAAGCGTCGCTTCGTAACCTCGTCGAGGCCGCGAAGGTGGTACGAGCGGAGCTTTAGGGGCAAAGCCCCGGTGCGCCTTTTTGGTAGTGGGCACTACCAAAAAGGCGCACGGGGGGTCAGCTCAACCACGTGTTGCCGAAGAGCAGAATCCCGTCCGCACTCGGCATCACTCCGTGCACGTTCTCGCGCCACGGGATGAAAACCTTGCCGGAGTTGACCACGGCCATCGGCGCCGTCTCGTTGACCACGGTTTGAATATCGTCGATGACGGCTCGCCGCTCATCCTCGCCCGACGCTGTTTGCAGCTTGCCGAGCAACTCGTCCATCCGAGCGTTCTTGTAGCCGAGAATGTTCGACGGCGATTCGCTGAACAGGTTGCCGTACATACGCACGAACGGTGACTCTTCCAGCACGTTGAACGCGAAGTAGGACACGTCGTAGTCATGCTTCGCGTACAGCATGGAAATCAGATCGTTGATGCTGGTTGCGTAGGTGATTTCGACCGTGAAACCCACTGCCTGCAAGAGCGACTGAAACGTCAGTGCGCTGCGCTGCGTCGCCGGATCGTTCATACCGACGTACGTCAGTTTTCCGTCGTAACCGTCGGCCTTCGCCTCGGCGAGATACTTCTTCGCCGCCTCGGGGTCGAAGTCGTTCCCGGCCACCGATCCGTGCCACTGCGACCACGACGCGAACATGTCGGTGCTGGGTTCGCCGAAGCCGCCCTGAACTCGCTCGTTGAACGTAGTCGGGTCCACCGCAGCGACAATCGCCTTACGCACGCGCTCGTCCTTCGCTGCCCGATCGTCGCGCTGATTGATTGCCAGAACGCCGGCCATGCTGGCCGAGTACACAAATCCTGGATCACCGGCTTCGAAAGCCTCGTGTATGAAATCGGGAGACTTCAGATAGGCGACTTGAATTCCGTCGGTGTGCAATCCCTCGAGTTTGCTCTTCTCGTTGACGATTGCCGGAAAGCGCAACTTCTCGAGGTACGGCGCCCCGTCCCAGTACGTCGGACGGGCAGCGAGCACCAATTCGTCCTGGGAGGCGAACTTCTCGACGGTGAACGGACCTGCCCCGATCGGGGTGAACGTGCCGGTAGCCATCGCCGAGGGCGCGACGATCATGCCGGGACCGGTGGTGAACATGATCGGGAACTCGTCCCACGGCTGCGCCAATGTGAAGACGACCGTACTCGGATCCGGTGAATTCATCTCGCGCACAGCGGTCTTCCACACCAGCGCGTGAGTTCCCTTCTTCTGCAGATAGTGATCGATGCTCCACAGGACTGCCGCACTGTCCATCGGAGTGCCGTCGCTGAAGGTGACGCCGTCGCGCAATTTCAGTGTCCACACCGTGTTGTTGCCGTTGGCCGACAAAGACTGCGCCAAGTGGGGAACGTATTCGCCCGCCGCCGTATCGAAGCGCATCAGAAGGTCGTAGATGGCTGCCATTTCGCTACCACCGGTAGCGCCGCCGTCCTGACGGTCAGCCGGATCGAGACTGCTGATCCCGTTGTAGGTGGCAAACGACACGGTGCCACCCGAGCGCGGCTCTCCCCCGTTGTTCTGGTCACCGACAACTCCGACCGTCACGTCCGATGCATCCGTGGTCGTACCTTGGCTGCTACCGGCGCACCCCGTCACCACCAGTGTCGCCGACGCCAGGACAACCATCCAGATTCGAGAGCGAGCTCGGTACGAGCGCTTCATTGCGACTCACTTTCACAGTTCACGGATACGTCGATCCTTGGATCGGACACCCCGGCAGTTTTGTAAGTGAATTCTAGGTAAGGACGCTTCCTGCGTCTTCATTTTCACGAAGCTGAAGCGATGATTCGCATTCACAGCGACTGAAACAAGAACTGAATTCTAGAGTGACACCGTTCAGCGAAGTACCAGTCCGATGACGTCTTCGACGTTCCGCTGGGCCTCTGCGAATCCGATCCGGCCACTGGTCCACAGTGCAAGGGCCGTCAACATCGTGCCGCCCATTGCCACGGCCGCAACCCGCGCCGTCTCGGCCGGAATACCGTCCATCAATTCGAACAGCATTCTCCGATGTGCAGCCGCGCGCTGATCCAACGACTCGATCACGAACTGATCCGAGGACGAATGGAGTTCGATCTCGAGTCGAGCGAAGTGAGGCCTACGCTCGAATGCCTTCATCTCGCGGCGATGAAGTGCCAGAACCCGTTCGTACGCATTGCTCTCTTCGCCGCCTGTTCGCGGCTCCTCAGGACGACGAGCGGATTCGAGCCCGCTCCACGCCGTCATCGCCGCAGCAAGAAGTTGCTGTTTGGTCGGAAAGTAGCGATAGAGAGTGCCTAGCGCCACACCTGAACGCTCCGACACTTCTTTCATCTGGATTCGATCCGACGGCATCTCTGCAAGCATCTCGACCACCGCCGTGGTCAATCGTCGTCTCCGCTCGAGTTGCCCCACCGACATGAGGTCGGTATCCAGGGGAAACTCGTCGCTGCGCACAGTCACGCGCGTCACGATAGTTCAGAACCTCGACCGCAGTGCCAGGTTGCGAAGTTTCATCAGAACCCCGAAATCTAGTACATAGATTAATCACCTGCCGATCGCGCTAGGGTTAGTCCATGAATGACCGGACAACCGATGACCAGTCAACCGTCGGCGAACTCAATTTCTGGTCGTTCATCGAACTGGCCAACAAAAAGCTGGCCACCGAACACGGCTTTCGCGATCAGCTCGCCACCGAGGTTCTCCTGACGCTCAACCGAGCCTCCAACGTCGTCACGTACGATCTCGAGTCGTCGATCCACCGCCCTCGAGGCTGGTCATGGTCCTCCTTCCGACTGTTGTTCGTCACCTGGCTGGCCGGTCCGATCGAGCCGAAGGCTGCCGCCGAGCTCACCGGAATGAGTAGGGCAGCGGTCTCCAATCTGTCCAAGTCGCTGCTGGCAGACGGATTGATCGATCGCCGGCCCACCGAGAACGACGGCCGTTCGGTCCAGCTGTACCTGACCGACAAAGGCCGAGAAGCCATGGTCGAAGCGTTTCGCGAGCAGAACGAACGCGAACACGCCTGGGTCAGCGTCCTGAGCGAGGCCGAACAGCGAATTCTTGTCATGCTCCTGGACAAACTGATCACCAACCGCAGCCAGTTCGACGTACGCGGACGTAACTGACATAGACCCGAACCCCCTTGGAGGGTTGCGCCCATCACATCATTTTAGTTAATGTATTTACTATCTGGTGGAGGTGAGCCAGGCAGAACAGCACAGAAGGAGCCCCGTCATGGCGTTCTATCGACAACTCGGCAACATCCCACCGAAGCGTCACACCCAACATCGTGACGAGTCCGGCAACCTCTACTACGAAGAGCTGATGGGAGAGGAAGGTTTCTCCTCGGATTCTTCGTTGCTCTACCACCGCGAGATCCCGTCGGCCATCGTCGACGCAACGGTCTGGGAACTGCGCGATCAGAGCACAACCCCCAACCATCCCCTCAAACCGCGCCATCTGAAACTCCACACACTGTTTCCCGAAAGCGCCTGGAACGAGACCGACGTGGTAACGGGCCGTCGTCTCGTCCTCGGCAATGCCGACGTACGACTGTCCTACGTCGTTGCGGCAGCGCCATCTCCCCTGTACCGCAACGCAATCGGCGACGAGATGGTCTACATCGAATCTGGCGAGGCGACCGTCGAAACTGTCTTCGGCACACTCGAGGCCCGTGAAGGTGACTACGTCCTGATCCCGATGTCCACAACGCATCGATGGATCCCCAAGGGTGACAAACCACTTCGTGCTTACACCATCGAAGCGAACAGTCACATCGTCCCGCCCAAGCGCTATCTGTCCCGCTTCGGCCAGCTACTCGAGAACGCACCGTTCTGTGAACGAGACCTGCACGGACCGACCGCGCCCATGATCGCCGAAGGAACCGACGTCGAGGTACTGGTCAAGCACCGTACGTCGGCGGGCATCGTCGGCACCCGAATGGTGTATCCCACGCACCCTTTCGATGTCGTCGGTTGGGACGGATGCCTGTACCCGTACACCTTCAACATCTCCGACTACGAGCCGATCACGGGCCGTGTTCACCAGCCGCCGCCGGCGCACCAGGCCTTCGAGGGGAACAACTTCGTGATCTGCAACTTCGTGCCTCGCAAGGTCGACTACCACCCCCTGTCGATCCCGGTGCCGTACTACCACTCGAACGTCGACTCGGACGAGATCATGTTCTACTGCGGCGGAGACTACGAGGCACGCAAGGGTTCCGGCATCGGGCAGGGTTCGATTTCGATTCATCCCGGTGGCCACGCCCACGGCCCACAACCCGGCGCGTACGAGCGAAGCATCGGCGCCGAGTTCTTCGACGAGTTGGCCGTGATGGTCGATACGTTCCGGCCGCTCGAATTGGGTGAGGGAGCGTTGGCCTGTGAAGACGAAGCGTACGCCTGGAGTTGGGCAGGGCGGGGGCCTCAGCAATGACGATCATCTCCCCACTCCTGCGCGGCCTGTGCGACGACGCAGCACTCTTCCCACCCGGCAATGCTCCTCTCGCCGAGGCAGTTCCGGCCCACGCGGCCTACCAGCAGGCGGACTATGACGCACTGGTCGGGCCCTTCGTCTTTCCCGCGCCGCGATTGAGCGAACTGGCCGCGTACGTTTCAGCTGACAACCCGGTGACGCTGAGTCTGACTGTGCCGGCCGGTCCAGCCGATACGGCGGCGGCACTGTCGAACGCGCTCGCTATCCCCGGTGTCAGCGTCGCCGCCGTCGAAGTGGGAATTCCTGACGGGTTGGACGCCGAAGCCGCCTTCGAGGAACTCGCTCCCGTCCATGCCGCTCATCCCGACCTGGACATTTTTGTCGAGGTACCCCGCGGTGATCGACGCGTGGACTTTCTGACGGCGCTCGAAACCGCCGGGTACTCCGCGAAGTTTCGCACCGGAGGAATTGTCGCCGAAGCGTACCCGGACGAGGACGAGCTCGCCGATGCCGTGATATCCGTTGTCCGAGCGGGTATCCCGTTCAAGGCGACCGCGGGACTGCATCACGGCGTGCGCAATACCGATCCGGAGACAGGTTTCGAGCAGCACGGCTTCCTCAACATCATGGTGGCCGTCAACGCTGTGAGGCGGGGCGCCGACCGCTCGGAAGTTGTTGCTGCTCTGGCGCAACGCGATGGCGAATCGATCGCGCAAGCCCTGGCCGAACTGACCGCGGACGAGGCCGGCGAGGTGCGTCGCCGCTTCCTCTCGTTCGGGACCTGTAGCATTTCGGACCCTCTCACCGAACTCGAAGGTCTCGGATTGATCGTCCGCTCCGACAAAACCGAAGGAACACTCGTATGACCGTCACGACCATCGACATTCCCGCCGACTCGTTGTTCGGGATCGACAATCTGCCATACGGCATCTTCTCCCCCGCCGGAGGATCACCGCGTGTTGGTGTTCGGGTCGCCGACTCGGTGGTCGATCTCGCAGCGACACTGGGAGATTCCGTCTACGCCGAACCGAGTCTGAATGCGTTCATGGCGCTGGGCCGGGATCAGTGGGTATCGGTGCGTAATCGGATCACGGATCTAGTGACCGGCGAAATAGACTCGGACGCAGTGTTTCCCGTCGACTCAGTCACAATGCACTTGCCGATCGCGGTGGCCGACTACGTGGATTTCTACGCGTCGGAAAATCATGCGACCAACCTCGGACGCCTGTTCCGACCCGACGCTGCTCCCTTGATGCCGAACTGGAAGCACCTTCCGGTCGGATACCACGGGCGCTCGAGCACCATCGTCGTCTCCGGCACCGATATCGTTCGCCCCTGCGGACAGCGCAAGTCACCCGATCAGGAGAACCCGGATTTCGGACCGTCCCGCCGCCTCGACATCGAGGCCGAAATGGGCTTCATCGTCGGAACTCCCTCGAAGATGGGCGATTCCATCACCCCGGACGACTTTGCCGAGCACGTCTTCGGCGCCGTCGTCGTGAACGACTGGTCCGCCCGGGACATCCAGGCGTGGGAATACGTCCCTCTCGGCCCGAATCTCGGGAAGAGCTTCGCGACGTCCATTTCTGCGTGGGTTGTTCCGTTGCTCGCGCTCGAAGCTGCCCGAATCGATACGCCGGTGCAGGACCCCGAACCTCTCTCTTACCTGCGCGGCGAGGAGAAGTGGGGGTTGGACATCGACCTGGCCGTCGAATGGAACGGTCACGTCGTCTCCCGGCCGCCCTACGCCCAGATGTACTGGTCGCCGGCGCAGATGCTCGCGCACACCACTATCAACGGCGCAGCAGCGAGCACCGGCGATCTCTTTGCATCCGGAACCATTTCCGGACCGGACAAAGATCAGCGCGGCGCCTTCATCGAACTGACCTGGGGTGGCAAGGAACCCGTGACCGTGGGCTCCGAGACTCGAACCTTTCTCGAAGACGGCGACACCATCGCCATCTCAGCCACCGCTCCCGGCGTCGGGGGATCACGAATCGGCTTCGGGGATGTTCACGCTCGGATTCTGCCGGCAACGCAAACCGAAAGATAACGATTGACAACTGTTTGATTCACGCTGATCTGATGTCCGGAATTCCTTGCCTCACGATTCTCCGAAGATAAGCTGGACTAACCATCCAGAGCGATCGAGAGTCCTGGCTCCGTGACGTCGCAGCAACCCCCTCTGCTGAGGTGCGGGTGCTTTCTGCCAGGTCCGATGGAGGACTCGTGCCAGGCGATCGACCCCGTACCTCAGTGGGGACAGCAGCTGTCGTCGTGATCGTGGGCGGTGGCCCCCGCGGGACCGGCGTACTCGAGCGAATCCTCGCTCACGAATCGGTGAACGCCGATCCCGTACCGATCGACATTCACGTCGTCGACCCGTATCCGGCAGGCGCCGGCCGCATTTGGCGAGGCAGCCAGGCGCCGCTTCTGTGGATGAATTCGACAACCGCGGACGTCACGATGTTCACCGACGAGACCACCGCCGTGACCGGCCCGGTTCTGCCGGGTCCGACCCTCGCGGAATGGGTCGCCGAGCACTCGGCTGAACTTGCCGAATTCCCCGAAATCGCGGCAGAAGTTCCGATGATCAGCCCGTCGTCGTTTGCATCGAGGTCACTGCAGAGCCGATACCTGAACTGGGTGTTCCAGACTGCGGTCGACTCTGCACCAGCGCACGTCGACGTTCGGGTTCATCGACGATCCGTGGTCGACATCGTGAACGTCGGCGAGATACAGACGGTTCATCTGAACGACGGAGTTGTCATCGAAGCGACGGCCGTCCTTCTCGCGCAAGGGCACCCCGATGCGTTGGCTGCCCCGCGTGAAACCGCGCTGACCAGCTTCGCGTCCGAGCACGGGTTGACCTACGTAGGTCCGGGATACACCGCCGACCTCGACGCCGATGTCATTCCCGAACGCGAACCGGTTCTGATCGCCGGACTCGGGCTGGCTTTCATCGACTGGATGGTTCTCCTCGCCGAGAGCCGCGGCGGCGTCTTCGAACGCGGTGAGGACGGCACCCTCACTTACACTCCCTCGGGTCGGGAACCTCTGTTGTACGCCGGATCTCGTCGAGGCGTGCCGTACCACTCCAAGATTTCGTACTCGATCGCCGACGCGCGGCCACCGCTACCTCGGTTCTTCACCGCTGATCTTGTGCCCGGCGACGGGCCGTTGGATTTCCGAAACGACATCTGGCCGCTGGCGTCGAAAGAATTGGCAGGCGCCCACTATCACGAACTGTTCGCGTCGCACCCGGATCGGACGGTGGGCACCTGGGAGGAGTTCGACGCCGAATTCGCCTCGCTGGCTTGGGGATCGTCTCGATTGCAGGAACTGGTCGAGAACGCAGTTCCGAAGCCGGAAGACCGTATCGATCTCGAGCGACTGAACCGCCCACTCGGCGGTGAGCGCTACGACGGACTTGCCGAGGTCCAATCCCGGATCAACGAGTACATCTCGGCAGACGTCGCGCGGAGGTCGGACCCGTATTTCAGCGCCGACGCGGCTGTCTTCTCAGCGCTGCTGTCGACGTACATGACTGTCGGAGAATTGCTGCGGCGCGGCAGAATCCCGGCCGAATCCGTCGCCAAGGACGTCGAGGGTTGGCTTCATTCGTTCTTCAGCTTCATCGCCAGTGGTCCGCCACCCGAGCGACTGGAACAGTTGATCGCGCTCAACGAGGCCGGCATCGTCCAGTTCCTCGGGCCGGATTCAGCGTTCTCCACCGAAATCGACCCGGCAACGGGGGCTGGGATCTTTGTCGCTCGCAGTGCGTCGCACACCGACATCGTGGCCGCGAACACCCTCGTCGAAGCACGCTTGCCGGTTGCGTCCATCAGCGCGAGCGGTGACTCGCTCCTGCGGACGCTTCACGGTCGGGGCGAGGCAGTCGAACTTCGTGCGACCGTCGACAGTTCGGCGAAGCTCGCCGTCGACGGTACTTCACGAATTCTCGACCAGGACAACACAGCTCATCCTCGCCGCTTCGCGGCCGGGCCGTGGGTTGCAGGCCACAACTGGTCGGCGGCTTTCCCTCGTCCCCGTACCAATGCGGGGTTTTTCCGGCACAACGACGCCCTGGCGGCGGAGATTTTGGGCGCTGCGCGCCTGTGAGCGGTTAGGGAGTCCAGAGACTCCCTAACCGCTCACGGGGGCTGTGCCCCTCCTAGCTGAACACCAACTCACCCTCGTCAACCGCGACGGTGATGCTGCCGCCCTCTTCGAGGAGATCATCGAGCAGCATGTCGGCGATCTTGTCGTCGACCACACGCTGAATCGAACGACGCAACGGGCGAGCCCCGAACTCGGGTTGATGCCCGTGCTCGGCAATCCAGTCCACTGCGTCGGCGGTGAACTCGATGTCGATGCCCTTGGACTGCAACCGCTTCCGGCTGTCGTCGAGCAACAGATCAGTGATCCGGTGCAGTTGCTCGGTGTCGAGCTTGCGGAAGATCACTATCTCGTCGATGCGGTTGAGGAACTCCGGCCGCATCGATTCGCGCAACCTGGCCATCACGCGGTCGCGCAGTGGCTTCTCCGCCGACTCTGCATCACCTGTGGTGAAGCCCAGTCCACCGGACTTGCTCGAGATGATGTCCGAGCCGAGGTTGCTGGTCATGATCACGACAGTGTTCTTGAAGTCCACCGTTCGACCCTGGCCGTCGGTCAGACGCCCGTCGTCGAGCACCTGGAGCAAGGTGTTGAACACGTCCGGGTGTGCCTTCTCGATCTCGTCGAGCAGGATCACCGAGTACGGGTTACGACGCACCTGTTCCGTGAGCTGTCCGGCCTCGCCGTAGCCGACATATCCGGGAGGAGCACCGACCAATCGGCTTACCGTGTGCCTCTCACCGAACTCACTCATGTCGAAGCGCAGCATCTTGTTCTCGTCACCGAAGAGTGTGGCAGCCAGAGCTTTTGCGAGCTCCGTCTTGCCGACACCGGTGGGTCCGAGGAACAGGAAGCTACCGACGGGACGATCCGGATCGCTCATACCGGTCCGGCTACGACGCACCGCACGCGCGATTGCGCGAACGGCGTCATCTTGCCCGATGACACGACCGTGCAGTTCCTCTTCCAGACGGCGCAGGCGATCTTTCTCTGCTTGAGTCATCTGGCTGGCCGGAATACCCGTGGCACGGGCGACAACCTGGGCGATCTGTTCAGCAGTCACATCCGGAGTTTCCTCGGAAGGAACCGAGGATCCTGCCTTCTCGAGACGCTTTGCGACGCCGTTGATCTCGTCACGCAGGGTCGACGCCTTCTCGTACAATTCATCGGCGACGGCTTTCTCCTTGTCGCTCTCGAGCTGCTCGAGACGTTGCTGCAGTGCAGCGGTGTCCACGGTGGCCGTCTTCAACCGAAGCCTGGCGCCGGCCTGGTCGATCAAGTCGATTGCCTTGTCCGGCAAGAACCTGTCGCCGATGTAACGTGCCGACAGCTCCACCGCAGCGGTGATCGCCTCGTCGGTGTAGTGCACCTTGTGGTGATCCTCGTACCGACTGCGCAGTCCGCTCAAGATCGCGATCGCGTCCTCGATCGACGGCTCCCCGACCTGTACGGGCTGGAAGCGCCGCTCGAGCGCGGGATCCTTCTCGATGTTCTTGCGGTATTCGTCGAGCGTGGTGGCGCCGACGATGTGCAGTTCACCGCGAGCGAGCTTGGGCTTGAGGATGTTTCCGGCATCCATCGCACCTTCGGCGCCGCCTCCGGCACCGGCGATGGTGTGCATCTCGTCGATGAAGACGATCAGCTCGTCCTTGTGTGCGGTGATCTCGTCGATCACCTTGGTCAGCCGTTCCTCGAAGTCTCCGCGGTAGCGAGTACCCGAGACCATACTCGAGAGTTCGAGCTGGACTATCCTCTTGCCCACCAACGATTCCGGGACATCCCCGTCGACGATGCGCTGGGCGAGACCTTCGACGATGGCAGTCTTGCCGACGCCGGCCTCACCCACCAGGACGGGGTTGTTCTTGGTGCGGCGGGAGAGGATCTCGATGGTCTGTTCGATCTCGTCAGCGCGGCCGATCACCGGATCGACGCCGCCGTTGCGTGCGCGATCGGTGAGATCGACGCCGTACTTGTCGAGCGTCGGTGTGGTGGACTCGTCTTCGACTGGACCGGCTGCAGGATTCTGAACCGCTGCCTGCAGCTTCTCCGGCGTGATGCCGGCCGAAGCGAGCAGACGACCCGGAACATGATCGGGGTCACCAGCCAATGCGATGAAGAGGTGTTCGGGATCGATGTACGTCGATCCCAGGGCTCGGGCCAGTTGATGAGCCTCGAGTAGAGCGGTTTTCACGGCGCTGCTGAGCGCAGGAGCAGAGTAGGCCCCCTGCTCACGGCCTTGTGGCAGCCGCAGGTCGACGGCGTCGACCACGGATTTCGGGTCGGCTCCGGCGCGCTGCATGAGCGTGCGGACCGGATCCTGCTCCGCCATGACGCGGAGAACGTGCAGTGCATCGAGATCCGAATCACCGCGAGCAGCCGCTACACGTGCAGCGTCAGCCATGAGTTGCTGGGTGGCCCTGCTCATGAGCCGGGAAATATCGATGCGACCGGGACCCTCGGGCCCGAAGAATGCTGGCATTCCGAAGCCTCCTTGCAGAAAGTTGAGCGTTACTGACTCAATTAACGTGCATGGGGCTCGATCAATTCCCGCGGGCTCAGATTTGTTTCAACACCTTCGGGCCACAGATCGTTCTCAACTACCGAAGGATCCGGTAGATCGACCGACCGGGTACGCCTCGACGTGCATGATCACCGATCCCTCGCAGGGACCACTCGCGATGTCGGTACGCCACGAACCTTTCAGACTGCCATCGGGCTGAGGTGTGTAATACGCCTCGGAGTGCGCCGGTGCCCACACCTTGGGCACGCCTTCCCCCTGGTAGCAATCCCACTCCCAGTCATAGGGGTGCACCCAACTGGTTCCGTCCCAGGTGTATCGCGCAGGCTGCGGCAACGTCGGATTGGCGGGAGCCGGACCGCCGACCACTGTGGCGATACAGACTCCGCTCGAGCAATCCGTCTCGAACGTGTATGTATCGGAGAAATCCGGCTCCCACTGGCTGGCGGCCAGACTTGTGCCCGTCTTGGTCGCGGCGAAACGCTTGAGCGAGTAATCACCGGACCAGTTCGCATCCGCAGCCCCCGCGGGCATCGCTCCGGCGACAAACCACGTAGCAACGAGAGCAACCACCAGCAATGACTTTCGCATGCGTGAAGTGAATCACAAGCTATGTCCGAATTGTCGGATACTGACCACAAGAACACCGACGACGATCAGCACCAGGGAAACCAACGGCAACGCTCCCGCACCCCTGTCCGCCAAGATCAGCCCGCCCACGACGCCGCCCGCTGCGATCGCCGCATTGAAGATCGTCACGAAAACCGATTGCGCAGTGTCCACAGCGTCGCCCGTCGTGTCGGCGAGCGCATTCTGAAGGAGAGTGGGAGCGCCTCCGAATGCCACGCCCCATACCGCAACGCTGAGTGCGATCACTGCGAAGCTGTCACCGCCGACGCCCAACGCCGTCAAAGCTGCGGCAAAGACCACCAAGCTCAGCACGGTGAGACTTCGAAGGGCCCGGTCGACAAACACCCCGACCACACCGATGCCCACGAAGGCGAAAAGTCCGAACACGAACAAAACGATTCCCAACCGATCGCCGAAACCGATGCGATCCAGAAACGCCGCCAGATACGTGTACACGATGTTGTGCGCGAAGATCCACAAGAACGCGACAAACAGAATCGGTCGTACGCCCGGCAGGACCAGGACTTTCCGCACCGACAGCTGCCGATCCGCTTGTTGCCCGGGAAAGTCCGGCATCACCGTGAGTATCCACACGACCAGAAGTAGCGCAGCAACCGACATCACGGCGAAGACTACGCGCCAATCGGCCAGGGTCCCGAGCCACGCACCCATCGGAACGCCGATTGCCAGCGCGATCGGCTGTCCGACGGAGGCAACCGCAACGGCCCGCCCCTGCAGACGAGGGGGCGCCATCCTGCGTGCGTACCCAGCAAGCAACCCCCACACCACACCTGCTGCCATGCCCGCCAGAAACCGAACACCCAAGGTGAGAACAAGATTCGACGACAGCGCTGTCACCAGATTGAAGACACCGAATCCAACAGTCGCCGACACCAGGACAGCACGTCGTCGCAATCCCCGGGTCAATGCGATCAGTGGTACCGCCCCGACGACAGAGCCCAACGCGTATGCAGTGACCAATTGCCCGGCACCGGAGACAGATACGGACAGTCCTGACCCGATCTGCACCAGTAGTCCGGCCGGCATGGTTTCGGTTGTGATCGCTATGAAGCCTGCCATTGCGAGTGCCGACAACCCGGCCAGCGGTAGTGTCCGGACGGAATCGGTCTCCGCCAGTGCAGAAGTCGCAGTCCCGTCCGAGTTCGCGCTCACCTCGTCGATGGTTCGGGACTGCCTTCACCCGACTGGCCGGAACGGACCAGTTCTGCAATCGACGCCCAGTCCATCTCGCCCTGACCGTTCGCCAGAGCCTGAGCGAGCACGCCTCGAAGTACGCCGCCGAACGGCAAATCCAGATCGACGCTGTCGGCGGCGTCGAGCGCAAGCCTCAAATCCTTGAGGCCCAGAGTGGTGGTGAATCCTGCAGGCTCGTACTGACGCGTCGCGACGAGGTTTCCGTAGCTGGAGTAGACCGGCCCCGGGAAGATCGTCGAGGTCAGCAGTTCTACGAGTTGGCTTCCGTCCACACCTGACCTCTCCCCCAATGTGATTGCCTCACCCAAGGATTGAATCGCGGCAAGGATGAGGTAGTTGCCGATGATCTTGACGATGTTGGCCTGCTCCGGACGCTCACCTTGTGGCCACGTGCGAGCCCCGATGACGTCGAGGAAGGGTTGCACTCGCTCGAGGAGGGAACTGTCGCCGCCGGCGATGATGTTCAACTGGCCAGCCTGAGCAACAGAAACGCGTCCGAATACCGGCGCCGCGATGTACCCGATGCCGTACTCGGCGTGCAGTGCGGCGGCGCGCTTGGCAAGGCCGACGCTGACGGTGGCCATGTTGACGTGCACGGTTCCAGTCGGAACGGATGCGAGTACGGCGGGATCCAGAATGGCCGCAGACACGGCCGAATCATCCGCCAACATCGACAGCACAACACCGGACTGGAATGCCTCGGCAACGGTTTTCGCGCCGGTCGCCCCTTCCGCGACCAATTCGGCTACCGCTTCAGGGCTGCGATTCCACACCGTCACGTCGAAGCCTGCACCCATCAGATTTCGAGCGATGGGACGACCCATCGCACCCAAACCGACCACGGAAACAGAAGTCATGGATTTCCCTCTCGAAAATGCTGAACCATCTAAGACGGTTCAACACTCTCACACAGGTACAGTTGCTGTCGAACCGGTTGAGATGGTTCGCTACAAAGGAGGATGAAAGTGAACGAAGCAGGAGCTGATCAATCCGCTCGGGACGTGTTTCGACTCGACAACGACACGCTCGCCTTCCGCTTCACCGCCACCCTCACCAATCGGAACGGCTCGAGGTTCGAACGACTCACGAGCCCGCAGCGACTCGAATTATGGTTACGCGCCAACGATCTGATGGACACCCCAGCAACCGCGACAGAAGACGACCTCCGCGGCGCGCAGGATTTACGTGAGGCCATTCATCGCATCGGAACCGCCGTATGCGAGGACCGCCGCGCCTCACGCGCCGATGTCGGGATCGTCAACACCGCATCCGAACTCGGTGATGCCCACCTCGTCCTCGAGAGTGGCCGGGCCCTTTGGAAATCAGCCGGAGACAATCCGATCCGCGACGCTTTGTCGATAGTGGCTGCCGACGCGATCGCGGTGCTCGGTGGACCCGACCACGACCGCGTCAAAGCCTGCCAGGGCGACGGGTGCACCGGCCTCTACGTCGACACCAGCCGCGGCAACAACCGACGCTGGTGCTCGATGAACATCTGCGGAAACAAAGCCAAGAAATCCGCGATGACCGCTCGCGCCGACTAGCTCATCTCACCTTCACCGCGACTCCATTTCGCCGCCACTCGGTTCCACAGCTTCTCGATCGGCGTCGACAGCAGGAGAAGAAACAGCGGGAAGTACGACGTCACCGGAACGAGCACACTGACGAGCAGCGCCACCACCATGATCAGGAAAGTGACGATTTCAGCGGTGAAATGCGGCTTCGCATTCTCTTCGCTCAACGAAGGGTTGCGAACCAGACCCCACGCGACCACCGCCAGGCACGCAGCACTGGCTGCCATTGTCCCGATGTAGAGAGCCCTGGTTCCGAGATCCTGCGACGGCGCTGCAACGAGCGCAGTCGGGAACGGCAAGAACACGATGGTCATCACCCACAACCCCAGCCCGCGCACAACCACCTTGTCTCCGTCGACCACGAAACGAAGCAGCCGATGCTGCGACCACCAGAGACGGAAGATCACCAGAAAGCTCAGGGCGAACGAATAGAACTGCGCCGCGTGATCGCGCAGGAGTTCCGACGTGGTGCCGTGGTGGTCACTGGTGAGTTCGACCAGCGGCAGGACGAGCAGCGTGATCGCAATGGCGACAATCGCGTCGACGAAAGTGACGTAGCGCTCGAAGTAGCGGGTGCGTTCCGCAATCTCAGCCATTGCGGAAGCATAAGCCTCACAACAAGAAACAGACCGGCGACGCCACTTTGCGGGAGGCGGTATCCCGAAACATACAATTAACGAATCAAATTCGTTATACCCCTTGACCGAGGCAGGGCCCATCCCCATACTTAACGAATCACATTCATTAAGTGACTCGCATCACGCCATCAGGGGTCGGTTCCGCCACCCCCTTCAGGACATGGGGTTGCCCTAGTGCCAATCAACGCTTCTGCGATTACGCAGTCCGACCGGGTTCCACTCACCGCCAACCGCGGTATTGCCGTCTTCAGCATCGGTGTCATGGGATTCATCACCGCGAACCTCATCCCCCTGATGATCGTGGCAATGGTCGAGGACCTCGGTGTCACCGAATCCGCCGCCGGTGCCGTCCTGACCGCATCGCTGCTGGTCTGCGCGTTCACCTGCCTCGCCACCACTCGTATCGCATCGGGTCGGCATCGTCATCTCCTCGGCCGCGTCAGCCTGATGGCAATGGCAGCCGCATTCGGCGTTGCGGCCATCGCACCGTCCACGATGATCGCGTGTACCGCGATCATCGTCGGCGGCATCGGCGCTGGTGGATCTGCATCCGTTGGTGGAGCGGCACTGGCCGCGCTCACGAACCCGGACCGGGCGTCAAGCATCAGCGGCCTCGTGAACCGTGTCGTCGTCACAGCCGTCCTCGCTCTCATACCCATCCTCGGCACACACATGACCAACGCATTCGGCATCGTCGCAGTCCTGGCACTGGCTACCGCAGCAACGGTCACCTGGTTGCCGTCATCCCCGGTGAAAGAGTCGCCGGAGACGGCGAAGTCCGCCAAGACGACCACCACTCTCCCCGCCGGGGTAAGCGCGAAACGACTCACTTTTGCCGGAACCGCATTTCTCGCGATGCTTGCAGTCTGGGCGATCAGCGAAGACTCACTGTGGGCAGTACTCGGCATCATGGGTTCCGAGCACGCCGGACTCTCGGATCAACAAATGAGTCTCGCGCTGAGCGCATCAACGGCGGGTGGCGTGCTCGCGGCTGTTACTTTGACCGCGTTGGGTTCTCGGGTCAGTCGGACAGTATCGATCTCCGTGCTACTGATACTCGGGGCAATCCTGAAGCTGTCTGCCAGCCTCACCACCGATCCCACGATCTACCTGGTACTGGTCATCGCCTGGAACACTGTCTACGCGGCCACGTTCATCGTCTTGGTTGCCATCTCGGCCGCGCTCGACGCCGCCGGCCGATGGTCGGCCCCACTATTGGGCACCTACCTCATCGGCTCCGCGTTCGCGCCGCTGTTCGGCACTTCGGTGACGGCCAGCCTCGGGTATCCGACCTTCGGAGTCATCATCTCCGGGATCAGCTTCGTTCTATTAGTCCCCTTCGCCTTGGTTTCCCGACTCTCCGCACGTACGGAGGTTGCGTATCGTCACCACAGCGCCGCCATCACTACTACCGTCATCGCGTAAGGATCACGTAGAAGTCATGAATGACAGCTTCACTCACTACCGCAACGGAAAGATCTTCACGGCTGCCGACGACGGATGGGCCGAATCGATAGTCGTCGAGAACCACAAGCTCAGATTCGTGGGCGAAACCGTCTATGCCGATATCCTGGCTCCCGACGCCGAGGTGATCGATCTCCAAGGCGCCGTCGTGCTACCCGGTTTCGTCGACGCCCATACACATTTGGTCATGATGGGATTCGCGCTGCAGAAGTTGGATCTGCGTGATGCCACCGATCTCGCCGACATTCAGTCCAGCATCAAGCAATTCGCGGAATCGAACCCGGATGCACCACGCCTGCTGGGTCGCAGTTGGTTGTTCTCCGCGCTGGATGGAGGGCACCCGACGCGAGAGATGATCGACGCCGTCGTGCCCGATCGCCCGGTGTACCTCGACGCCAACGACGTACATTCGGTCTGGGTGAACACTGCAGCACTGCGAGAACTCGGCATCGACGCGGACACGCCCGATCCGATCGGCGGTCGTATCGGCCGGGATCCGGACACCGGAGAAGCCACCGGAATGCTGTACGAGACCGCCATGATGCTCTACGTCTGGCCGAAACTGGCGGAGCTCGCATCCGACGAGGACCGGGACGCCGCCCTCGCGCTCGCGTTCCGCCACTATCTCGAGGACGGCGTGACCGGCGCGGTCGACATGGCTCTCGGCGCGGACGAATTAGCTTCGCTGGAAAGAGCATTGGATGCAGGAGACGGCACATTGCCGCTGCGCGTCGCGGCTCACTGGCTGATGACCCGCGAGGACAACGAGGCTGACAACGTCCGACAAGTTCACGACGTGATCGAACTCCACGAGCGCGTCCAAGGTCCGTGGCTCCGTATCGCCGGAATCAAGATCATCATCGACGGTGTGATCGACAGCTGCACTGCCGCAATGAAAGAGCCGTACTCTGACGGCACCAACGCCGAGCCCATCTGGGATCTCGAGTCCTTGATCCCCGTCGTGACAGCCGCTGACGCCGCGGGCCTGCAGATCGCGATGCACGCGATCGGCGACGAGGCGTCGGAGATCGGATTGACGGCACTCGAGTACGCGATCGCCGCCAACGGAGACATTCCCCGCAGGCACCGAATGGAACACTTGGAGTCCATCACCCGGGACAACGTCGAAAGGCTTGCCCGCCTGGGAATCATCGCCTCGATGCAACCGGTTCACGCTGACCCTGCTATCCAAGAGAACTGGCAGGCGATGCTCGGCGACTACCGGGTGAATCGCGCGTACCCCTGGCCCGAATTCACCGAGGCCGGAGCGGTTCTGGCGTTGGGTTCGGACGCTCCGACGGCGCCCCACCCGCCGCTGCCGAACATGTTCATCGCCACCACCCGTCGATCCGCAATCGATCCGTCACTGGCACCCAACCTGCCGGGGTACGCGCTCCCCCTCGCGGACGCGCTGGCTCACGCAACCCGCGACGCTGCCTACTCGTGCCGGTGGGAAGATGTGACCGGCCAACTGGTTCGGGGAAAAGCAGCCGATTTTGTCGTACTGAAACAAGATCCGTTCACCGAAGGGGTCGATTCTCTCCTGACCACGGAAATCGCGATGACCGTGGTTGCCGGATCCGTGCGATACGACTCCGCTCGAGCCACAAACGCCGAAGCCGTCAACACCGAAGCCCGATAGCTGATCGTTATCAGTTGTTCGATAACGCACGCATGCGGCCCGGCGACAGAACGAGGGAGGGACTTGAACACGTGAACCCACACTCTCTGGAGGACGCATGCGCAGGAAAGCTCCGATTTCGGCCGCCGTCGCTGTCTCGGCACTGGTGACGGCCACTGCCCTGATGGTCGCCGGTTGCGGGTCGACCGAAGGAACACCCGAGGCGGCGGCTAGTTCAACAGCGTCAAGCTCAACGGCGTCGGCGACCTCGACGGCAAACGAATCCGGGACGACGGTAACGAGTTCTCCCCCGCCGCAATCGGGCACCCCAGCAAGCGAATCCGTGCCGGCGACGACGCCTGCAGTCCCGGCTTCGGGTCCCTGTCTCGACGTCGACTCCCCGGTTGTCACGGACGCAATCGGTACCTTGGGAACCGACGTCAACGGCGGCAGCTGGATACCGAGATCCGCGAGCGAGGAGCAGATCGGTAATTGTCCTGACCTGCTCTGGGTTTCGGTCGATGGTGATGGCGTGGGCGATGCGACGTATCAGTCACACGTCCTGTTCTTCCACGACGGGACTTACCTGGGCACGGCTACCAGCAAGCCGTACTCGTACACACACGTCATCGACAGCAACAAGAATTCGGTGTCCGTCCAATACCGATGGTTGCTCGACGACGACGCATTCTGCTGCCCTCAAGGCGGACCGAATATCGTGAATTTCACGTGGAACGGCAGCGCTGTGGTCGCCGACGGCCAGTTCCCGCCCTCCTGAACCCGTTTCCGTCCGATACAGCTCTGAATACAACTGTGCCCCAGCGACAACGGTCGCTGGGGCACAGTCTTCTTCGATCTACTCGCTGACGCTCCTACTCACCTACACCGAGTTCGCGCAGGCGAGTCTTGTACAGCTCGATGTTGCCGAGCTTGATGTCCTCGTAGCCGCGAACCACGTCCGGCAGCGCCGCGATCTCGACGGCGCGATCGTAGCCGTCGGTTGCGAGCGTACGAGAGAGATCAGCGATCATGGCCTCGTACTCGGCGAGCAGTTCACGCTCGACCTTGCGGACGTGCATGTAGCCGAAGGGATCGAGCTTGGTACCGCGCAGCTTCTTGCCCTTGGCCAGAACCTTCAGTGCAACATGCGACTTGGGCCCGAGGCCGATCTTCTTCTTGCGGCCCATCACTCGGAGGATCGGGGGGTGGAGCTTGTAGGTCAGGTTCTCCCCGGCCGGCACCTGCGACTTGACGTCTTCGATGAAGGCAGGATCGACCAGCATGCGAGCAACTTCGTACTCGTCCTTGTACGCGGTGAACTTGAACAGGCCGCGGGCGACCGCTTCACTGAAATCGGTCCGCTCGGTTGCGGCACGTTCAGCAGTCCAGACTGCCTGAACCTGATCGATGTAGCGCTGGGCGATCTTGACGGACTGGAACTCGATGAGCTGTGCCGCACGCAGTTCGACCAGGCGCAGGGTTTCACCGGTGAAGGTGGTTCCGGCGAACATGTGAGCCGGTGCGACAACGGGTTCGCGGACGGACTTGGCCGGCGTGGTGACGGCCGAGAACGCTGCAGTGTCGGCAATTGCTGCACGGCCCCAACGGAATGCCGCGATGTTCGCGTCCACGGCAACGCCGTTGATGCCGATCGCTTCTTCGATGGCCTCGGCCGGCAGACGAAGTCCACCGCTCTGGTAGGCAGCACCGATCAGCAGGAAGTTGGCGGCTGCGGTGTTACCGAACAACTCCTGTGCCGCGGCGAGTGCGTCGAACGAACGCAGGGTGCGCGACACCTTGTCGAGACGGGCGAGGAGTGACGTTTCCTCGGGGTAGCGAACAGCCTTGTCGTAGACCATGTCTCCAGTCGGCGTCTGCGACGTCGATGCGATGGAGACCGTCTTCTCGGCGTTGCCGTAGTCGAGGTTCTTGTTGTCCGTCGCGGTCAGCAGGTCGAAGGCGACGATGCAATCCGCGCTGCCCGGGGTGAGGCGGTTGGACGGCTCGAGCGCGCTGGAGCTGAAACGCAGGTGCGAGACAACCGGTCCGGCCTTCTGGCTCAGGCCGATCTGGTCAAGGCTCTCCACCTCGAGGCCGGCGCGCAGTGCCGCCGTTGCGAGCACCTGGTTGACGGTCACGATACCGGTGCCGCCGATGCCCGCGAGGAACACGTTCTGCGTGCTGGTGAGCGGTCCGAAATCGGGATCTGCGACGACGGGCGGGACGGGACGTGCGGCCTTGGGAGCCTTCTTGCCCGGCACCAGTTCGACGGTCACGAATGAGGGGCAATCGCCGTCCATGCAGGTGTAGTCCGTGTTGCAGGACGTCTGGTCGATCTTCGTCTTGCGACCGTACTCGGTGTCCACGGGCTGGACCGAGAGGCAGTTCGACTTCACACCGCAGTCACCGCAGCCCTCGCACACTGCCTCGTTGATGACGACGCGAGTGTTGCGAGTGGGCAGCGTGCCACGCTTGCGCTGGCGACGAGCGTCGGCCGCACAGTGCTGGTCGTAGATCAGTACGGTGACGCCCTTGATCTCGCGAAGCTCCTTCTGAGCCTCGTCGAGGCGATCGCGGTGCCAGAGCTTGGTGCCCTTGGCCAGGGCGCGCTTGTTGTGGCGCGAAGGCTCGTCGGCGCAGATGATGATCTGCTTGACGCCCTCGGTGGTCAGCTTGTGGCTGAGTTGAGCAACGGAGAGGGCACCTTCTGCGTCCTGTGCACCGGTCATCGCCACTACTTCGTTGTAGAGCAACTTGTAGGTGATGTTCACGCCTGCGGCGATGCATGCCTGGACAGCCAACTGACCGGAGTGGAAGAAGGTGCCGTCGCCGATGTTCTGGAACAGGTGAGGCACGTCGGTGAACGGTGCCTGCCCGATCCACTGGCTGCCCTCGCCGCCCATCTGCGTCAGGCCGGTGACAGCGCTGTCCTCACGGCCGGACATGGTGACGAGTGTGTGGCAACCGATTCCGCCGCCGCCGATTGAACCCTCGGGGATAGCGGTGGAACGGTTGTGGGGGCACCCACTGCAGAAGTACGCGGTTCGCTTGGCGGAGAGCACGTTCAGTGACAGCGGTGCCGGGAGGGTGCGCTTGAGCTCGACGTGCGGCTTCAGTACGCGCCGCAACGGGGCGAGCAGCCGGCCTGCGGTCAGTTCACCACTGGCAGGCATGAGCAGACGGCCCTGGCCGTCACGCTTGCCGATGATGCGAGGAGCATCGTCGGTGCCGTACAGGACTTCCCGGATCTGAGCTTCGATGAACGCGGTCTTGTCCTCGACCACGACGATCTGCTCGAGACCTTCGGCGAACTCCTTGATCTTCTCGCCAACGACGGGGTAGCACATTCCGATGCGAAGGAGACGGATCCCGGCGCGGTGCAGCGCCGCATCATCGACGCCGAGGTCTGCCAGAGCTTGGCGGACGGAGTCGAAAGTTGTACCGGTGGCGGCGATACCGATCTTCGCACCGGAGGGGTTGACCTCGATCACATCGAGGTTGTTGGCAGTTCCGTACGCGTGAACAAGATCCCATCGCGGGCCGTACAGATCGGCCTCGGCGATGACACTGTCCGGCGGCGCAGCCATCTGACGCTGCTTGTAGACGAAGGGCTTGCCCTCGAACTGCACTTCCGGAACCACGATGTCGAAGTCCGCGATGCTGCCGTCGATCGTCCAGGCACCGTCGGCGACGTCGGCGACGATCTTCAGCGCTACGACGCAACCGGACACCCGCGAGAGTGCAACGGCGTGCATACCCATCGTGATGATCTCTTCGGCATTGCGCGGAAAGAGAACCGGCACACCCATCGCGGCAAGCGAGCGCTCGCTGACGGCCGGAACCGTGGAGGACTTCGACGCCGGGTCGTCGCCCACCAGCAGGACGACGCCGCCCTTGGGGTTCACGCCGTACATGTTGGCGTGGCGAATGGTGTCGGTAGCGCGGTCGACGCCGGGGCCCTTGCCGTACCAGACGCCGGTCACGCCGTCGTGGGTCGCGGTTCCGGCGGGGAGATCCGTCTGGCTTCCCCATACCGCGGTGGCAGCGAGCTCCTCGTTGAAGCCGGGGATGAAGGTGATGTCGTGTTCCGCGAGAACCTTGGGCATGCCGTGGAGCATCTTGTCGACGCCGCCGAGGGGGCTGCCCTGGTAACCGGAGACAAAAGTGGCAATACGCTTACCCGCCCGGATGTCGCGAACGTGCTGCTCGACGAAACCGCGTGCGATTGCCTGAACACCGGTCAGCAACACCGGTCCCGATCCCGACCGGTACCGATCATCGAGGTCATAGGGCTTGGCCTGGGCTACGCCCGACACCAGTTCAGTCATCGTGGACCACCGTTCCGTCTGCAGTGCATTTCAACTACCGTGCATTTTCAACAACCGCGTAACTCGATCTGTTCAGATGATCGTGGTCGAGGTATGTGAAAGCGTCAACAGAGGCTTGTTCAACTATTCAAATTGGCAATTTGTGAGCCAAATCACGTGACCTAGGTCATCGAATCAATCAGTTGGAGACCCGTTCGTGGCGATACGGCGAAACGGACATAAAACGTTCCCGACAATGCACACCGAGAACTTTCTTGACATTGACGCAACGTCAACTTGCATGCTGAATGAGCACAACCGATCCGAGAGTAGGAACTCCACGTGAGCGAATGGTCCATCCAAGAACTCGCCAAATCCGCCGGTACCACCAGCAGAACGCTGCGCCATTACGGCGATCTCGGACTCCTGGAACCAAGCCGCATCGGCGCCAACGGCTACCGCTTCTACGACGAAGACGCCCTGGTGCGACTGCAACGCATCCTGCTGCTTCGGGAACTCGGACTCGGATTGCCGGCCATCGCCGAAGTCCTCACCGGTGAACGCGACACGGCCACCGCGCTGCGTACGCACCTCGAACTCCTCGAGCAAGAGCGCACGCGGATCTCGAGACAGATCGAATCGGTCAACAGGACGTTGAACAAGACGAAGAAAGGTGAATCACTCATGCCGGAAGATGTTTTCGACGGGTTCGACCACACCCGATACAAGGACGAGGTCATCGAGCGTTGGGGCAAGGACGCCTATACCAGCGGCGACAACTGGTGGCGGTCGATGTCCGAGCAGGACCGGAAAGCACATCTGCAAGCTCAAGCTGACATCGCAGCGGCATTCGGAAAAGCACGGACAGCGGGCCTACCCGCGGAAAGCGACGACGTCCAGACGATTACCCAGAGACAGTTCGAGTGGATAAAAATCGGTTGGCAGGGAAGGACTCCCAGCGCCGACGCCTTCACCGGACTCGGCCAGATGTACGTCGACGATCCCCGCTTCACTGCAAACTACGACAAGTACGGAGAAGGCACCGCTTCGCTGGTCCGTGACGCGATGAAGATCTACTCCGAGCGCAATTTGCACTGACGCCGATCAGTCCTGCCCACTGCCGAGGAGGTTGTGTCGGTGCGCTGCCGCGACGGCCTCTTCGCGGGAATGCGCACCGAGTTTGCGATACAGGGCTCGCAGGTGACTCTTCAATGTGTTGTTGGATACGAACAACTTTCGCGCTATCTCGCCGATCGGAATGCCGAGACCCAGTTCCACGAGAACGTCCATCTCCCGCTTCGTCAAGTGGACTTGAACGATAGCCGCCGGATACATCTGCGGCACTTCGGATTCGAGAAAGGTTGCGACGGCACTGCTCGGGCCCTCGGCCCGCTCTTCCAGTTGCCTGATCAGATCACGCGGTATGGTCGCCAGCGCCGACAGGACACCTGAGGTTTCGAGCAGTCCGCGAGCCTCCTCCCACGGACTGGCGGCAGCGGGGATTCTCCCCAGTTCGCACAGCGCAGCGCATTCGATCAGCAGGGACTCGAGCCGAAACCTCGTGAGATACTGCTCGCTCCAGTCGATTTCGCGACACAATTCCAATGCCTGTGACGGAGCCCCCGTCAGGAGATGCGCACGAGCGACAGAAACCGTGACAACAGCAAACGTATGTGACGCAGCGACTGATTCCTCCAGCGCCTTGGTACCCTCCCCGGACGCCAACAGAAGATCGATACGCGCCGCGGCGAGAAGTGCGTCACCGAGTGATCGTTCACACGGATTCACGTGCCCGTGCGTTGCCACTGCGCGCTGGAGCGAAATCAGCCCCGAGAACGGATCCGATTGCAGCAGTGCGAATCTGGTGTAAGTGTAGGCCGCGAACGCCCACAGGTCGCCCGGCGGTGTGATCTCGGCGAGCGCGTCCATCGCGGCAGCGCCGGCATTCAGGTCCACGCGATCGCACGCCACCAGTGCCCGCGCGATCGCTCCCCCCATATGCGAGGGCGGTCCCAACCATCCCGAAACGTCCGGGTGTGTGCTTTCGAGGTGAAGCCAGTCTGTCGCGTGCGCGACGTCCCCGATCAGCGCGGAGTTGAGCGCGGCATTGCCAGCGGCGTGCCGCAGGACGAACTCCGGACCGTGTTCCATCGCACCCTGATAGGCGAGTCGCAATTCCACCGCGGCATCACCGAGGTCACCGGTCAGTTGATGCGAAACACCCCAGATCAGGCGCAGGGCGGGCAGTTGAGACCCCAACGCGCCCAACGACTCGTCACCGAGTCCGTACACGACGTGAGCCAACTTGCGCGTGATCTCGGTAGAGCGTTGGTACTTACCGGATGTTCTCAGCACAACCGATTGGACCGTCCCGACGTTCAACAAGCTGTGCGCATGCGAACTACCACCTATCGCACGCAATTCCGCCGGTTCCGTCGGCAACGAATCGCCGTTGACCAACTGCGGCCGTAGGCGTGATTCGAGCAGGTCACGGCCCACCAGAATCGAAGAGTTCGAACTGAGTACGTCGCCGGGTATGGATTGCAACGCAGTCCGGACCAATCCGGTGTGATCGACCAGAAGATCGGCCCAGTGACGCTCGAGTATGTCGAGCACCCTGGTCCAATGGCGTCCGTCCAAGGCGTAGTGAACGGCACCGGCTATATCCGAAGTCCCGAGAGCGTGATCGACGAGAACCTGGAAGGGATCGTCGAATCCATCCCCTTGTTCGGTCCGTATCTGCATGAATGCCAGTCGAACTGACGGCGCAAAGTACCAGGATGCTTCTCCCTCGGGACCGTCCCGAAAGATCAGACCGAAAGACTCGAGCAAGTCCAGTTTGCCCTCCACGTCAAGATCGTCGGACAAGACACGAGCGATCTCTGGTGTGACGGTGCGGGCGGCGGCGATCGTAGTCGCGAAGTCGAACAACTCGAGCGACTTGCCCGATCGAGGAGCGGTCCGACTGACGTACGCGTGGATCGCCTGGTCCACTCGCTGCTGAACGCGTTCGCGACCACGACTCGGTTCACTCAGCCCCGCAACCGCACTCAGAGCAACCTTCATCAGCACAGGAACGCCGGCAACACGCTCGCAGATCGAATGGACGATGCCCGAGGGAAGGTGGATCCCTGCCTCCGCGAACAGAACTGTGGACTCGTCGAGCGTGTACCTGAGGTCGTTCGCGCACAGGTACTCGTCCACGCGGACGTCCTCGAGTAAGTCCGTCGCAGACCGATCCTGCAGCGTGACGATTACTTTCAATCCGGGAAGCCGCACGATCAGATCCACGATTCGGCGTCCCACCTCGTCACCCTCAACCAGGTCGATGCGGTTGAACACCAACACGAATGGAGTGGGCGACGAGTCGAGAAGTGATTCGATTGCCCCCACCGGATCCTCGCGCATTCGTGGCGGGGCCTCGAGTGATTCCAGAGAATCTTGAATCACTGCGAGCGCAGTGTTCCAGTACTCGAGGGGGGTCATCCGATTCGATGGCGCCGGCACCCAGACAACTGGTCTGATGGGCATGTGCCCGAGAGTCGTGAGCCACAACGCGGCGAGGTCCGTCTTCCCGAACCCCCGCGGCGAATCGATGACCGTCAAGCCCGCCGAGCGTTCCATCAACCCGAGCAGACGAGGACGAATCGCCGTGGCTCCACGCCCGGCGAGCCGTCTTTGCAGCGTGCCCCTTCCTCGAGGATTTCGCTTTGCTCGAGATAGCTGCGACCGATTCGAAGTGGATGTCATGATGGCCGACAAACGAGCAGTCGATCCCCGCCGAACTCGAGATTTCGTTCGAGCATCGAACTCCCAACCTGTCCACCCATAACGAACAACATAGACAGAATCACCGCGACACGCGAGCACTGGCCGTCTCACAAATACGCCCGATTTGTCTCATTATGTGGGCTCGGTCACTATTGACGTTTATTTGCGGGAGAGTGACTGCGACCTGTGGGATCTGACATATCATGCCCGCGTGCCGATGAATTCCGCCCGCATTCGCGCGTCGACTCGATCGGTGGACCCTGCGGACGCCAACGACTTCTGGCGTGTCGTCACGCGTCCGTTCTTCGTCACCGAGCCGATAGGCGCCGACACGCCCCTCCAAGGCTCGATCTCCGCCCTGCCTATCGGGACCTCGCTGATCGGTGAAACGACCTTCAACGCGCAGAAGTACCACCGCAGCAAAGTTGTGATCGCCGAGAGCGGACTCGACGATCAGTACATGATCCAGGTCGTCCTCGGCGGACAGGTCAGTGGTGACGCCGACGGAGTGGATTTTGTCGCCCGCCCTGGGGACATCGCGTTCTTCGACCTCGGGCGAACCTGGACTGCTGACGTCGAAACCGAGGCGACCGGACGCACCATCACACTCCTGGCGCCGAGCTCCCTCGTCGAAGCGGAGTCGAAGGGTCGTTCTCTACACGGGACGGTACTGCGCGGAGTTCCTGCCGTCGTGCTCGCTCAGTGCATGCAATCGGTCGTACTCGCGCTACCGCATCTCGATCCCGATGCTGCGGCCGGCTACGAGGACGTCGTCGCTTCCCTCCTGCGTGTCAGTTTGGGTATCGCCGAACCTGATCTGTCGCCGCGACCCGATCACTCGCTCCGCGATCGTGCGTACGCCTACATCGCCGAGCATCTCTCGGAGACCTGGCTCGGACCGACGAGCATGTGCGCAGCATTGTCGGTCTCCCGAGCACAGCTCTACCGCGCATTCGCATCCGACGGCGGAATCGCTCTTGTCATACGGCGCAAGCGTCTCGAACTCGTCTACCGCGAGTTGACCAGAGCCGAGATGCCGAACGAAACGATCGACGCGTTGGCCCTGCGATGTGGCTTCACCTCGAAATCCCAATTGGCGCGCGCGTTCAAAAACTTCTACGGGATGACACCGAGCCAAGCCCGTACCGACGGCAGGCGCACGATCGGGGACCCGTCGATCGCACGGCTGCACCGTCGACTCGCGTTCTTCAGCCCCTGAATCCGAAATACTCCACAGCCTCGGGATCGCGCCTGTGTTCTAGTTGTTCCATGAGCTGGGTCGACAAGGAACTGAGTCTGGCTGCGCTCACAGGCGCGGTCACAGGTGTTGCCTTGATGATCCCGATAGTCGGCGATGGAGCCTGGTCCTGGGTAGGACTGTTCATACCCGCTTTCATCGGAGCGCTGGTCGGGCTGATTGTTGGCTCGAGCGCTGTTGCAGGCGGGCGCTGCGCCCTGAGAACAAGCCACACATGGCCGGCGCGCACAGTCTGCTGCTGGAAGCATCGGTTCGCTGCGTGCTCGGCCTTGGCGGTGACATTGTTGGTAATCGGAGTGTTCATGGCGGCCGTCACCGCTTCAGGTGCCCCGGTGCGAGATGCCGCAGGGTTCCCGACGTCCTTGATCGTACTGGCGGTCATCGCCGCAGTTACGTACGTGTTCTCCTACCTGCTCGCCCCCGCCCAGGCCTCCCAGACCCCGTAAGAACCTCTGCTTCATCACGATTCGGCCTCCGAACCGCGGTGGAGATCAATAACTCCTTGCCAGGCAGCGAGCTCAGATCACTTCAGCTGGAAATGAACCGGAGAACAAACTGCTCGATGCCTTCCGAAATGACTTTGGTCAGCGCAGTGAAGTCGTTCGACCAACGTTGAATATCCAAGCTGCTCATTACTTTCCTCCGGTCTACGACCCGGTGCCTGTGACCGCACAACGTATGCGAGGCATCGGTCGTGCATTAGAACTATCTGCGAAAATGCGGTTTCCGTTACCGCTGGACCGACCGAACAGCGACGCAGGTTCACTCGAACCTGATATTGCAAATTCGTCGAACGGTTGCAACAACGCCGAGGAGAGTTCGAGCGAAAAGCACTATCCACCAAAAGTATTAGCTTGAAAGAACTACGATTCACTCGATCCCTGGACACACGACACTCGACGCGGCGACTTGCGATAGGGGCGAGTTGGCAGGCAACAACCGGGACAAAGCCATCCGACGATCATGCACGAAATACGGCCACGCCACTCCAGGAATTATTCGAAGTCTCCCAAGGGATCGGCTCTGCTCACTCACTTCGCTGATTTCGCCTGGCGACGATGGCGAAGTTCAAAGGGATCCGCGGAGAGTGGCTCGGCAGAGTCCATCCGTTGGCGCATGGAACGAGTTCGGGGAAGGCCGGCCAGTCCATGTAGGGAAGTTCCGAAACTGATTCGATATGAAGACCCACATCCAGCAAGGAACCAATGACCCTCGCCTAAGTCGTGGCGCCATTCGTGGTTGGCGGTGTGCGCTATCTGTCCGTCGGAGTTCCCGGTATAGGTCGCCGAGTCTTCGTACGATCGCATGCCGCCTCCGGAGAGGTAGTCGTCGGTGATCATCCACGGCTCGAATGCCATTGCGCCGGGGATCGGATGATCGTCCCGGATCTGAAACACCCCACCCGGCTCGAGGAGGTCGTGGATCGACTGGGCCCAGGTGGCGAGTTCCGGCAACCAGACGATTGTCCCGGCGCTGGTGACGATCGTGTCGAAACGTCGGTCGATCAGCGTCGAGGCGAATCGCGCATCACCTTCCACCCAGGTGATCTCGCGGTCGTCGGCCTTCGCGATACGCGCTGCGTGGCGCAGAGAGTTGGGCGAAAGATCGAGCCCGTGCACCTCCACCGCACCAAGGCGCGCCCAGGAAATGGTGTCGATACCAATGTGACACTGCAAGTGCAGGAGCGAGCGATCCCGCACTCCCGACGCCGGCAGATGCGTAGACAGACTCGACAGATCGTTCTGCACGACTCTGGAAATGGCCGCTCTGTCGGCGAGAAACCCTCCGACGTCATACATTTCGGAGCGCACATGCACCTCGGCGCGATCGTCCCAATTCGACCGGTTGCCGGCGATGGCTTCTGCCACGTGCTTCGCTTGGCCCTCGTGCACCATTGACCCTCCGCCATCGACTTGAAGTGTCTTTTTAACACGTCTGTGTTCGTGTTCGCGTTCCAGTTTTCGAAGGGCTGTGGTTTTCGAATCAGACGGTCACTTCTTCGGCAGGTTTCCCCTCGTGGCTCGCCGCGCCGAAGACGGCTACGGCGACGGCGCCCGCGATCGCTCCGACGAATCCGACGATGGCAAGCCATTCCAGGCCCGGTCGCGACGCATCGCCGAGCACCACGACGCCGACGATTCCCGGAACGACCGTCTCGCCGACAACCAGTGCCGCTGTCGCTCCGTTGACGGATCCCAGTTGCAACGCCACCGTGTGCAGATAGAAACCACCCAGGCCCGAGACGAGGATTGCCCAGCCGGCCGGATCGCGGAGCATCGTGCCGATTTCGAACGGATCGATCCCGTAGACCACGCGTACGGCAATGGCCAGAAAGCCGAACAGCACACCCGAGATCAACCCGGCGACAACTGCTGCGCGTGAGCCCAACCATCGGATCAAACCGATACCGATCGACAAGATCAACGCCGAGCCCACCAGGACACCCCAGTGGACGACGTCGTTGGAACTCCCGCCGCCCGCGTGACCCGAAGACAAACCGAGCAGCAGGAGCGATCCGATCACCGCGGCGATCGCGAACCAGTCGCGACGATGCAACTGGATGCCCAGGACCACGGTCCCCAGCACTGCCGTGATGACGAGATTGGCACTGACCACTGTCTGCGACAAGAACAGTGGAATGAGCCGCGCGGAGATGGCACTACCGGCGAATCCGACCGCATCGAGCACGGTGCCCAAGATGAACGACGCCGTCAGCGCGGCGGCGAACGTCGAACGCAAGGTCGGGCCACCCGTCGCCGTCACGTGTCCGGCCTCGCCTCGCTGCTCGGCGGCCGCTGCCGACTTGCGCGCGCCGTACGCCTGCAACACCGACGCAACGCCGTATCCGACGCACGCCACGATCGCGGCAAGCAGTCCGATCAGCATCGAAATTCCACACGAAGTTCATGGGCAATGGTCATAGAGGTAGACCCTGCCCTATTTGCCCAGGCCTGACATCACCCTCAGGTATTCGAACAAGTGCTACCCGAGAAGTACACCGACCGACCCTGACCGGTACCTGGGGACACCCCGACCCCTAGTGGAATTGCTTGAGAGCCCTGATCTTGTTCATGACGTCGAGCGCCGCCACCTTGTACGCCTCGGACAGTGTCGGATAGTTGAAGACGGCGTCGACAAGGTATTCGACGGTCCCGCCGCACCCCATCACCGCTTGGCCGATATGCACGAGATCCGTTGCACCCGAGCCGAAGATATGAACGCCGAGCAGCTTCAGGTCATCCGTCGACACCAGGATCTTGAGCATCCCGTAGGTGTCGCCGGCGATCTGCCCGCGCGCGAGTTCACGGTATCGGGAAACCCCGACCTCGTACGGCACCGATTCCTTGGTCAGATCGACCTCGGTGGCGCCTACGTACGACACCTCGGGAATCGAGTAGATGCCGATCGGCTGCAGATCCATCAGCTTCGCGCCTGGTTCGTCGAAGGCGTGGTAGGCCGCGAGTCGACCTTGATCCATCGACGTCGCCGCCAACGCCGGGAAGCCGATGACGTCACCGACGGCGTAGATGTGTTCGACCTTGGTGCGGAAATTGTCGTCGACGTAGATACGGCCACGTTCGTCGGCTTCGAGCCCGGCGTTCTCCAGCGCGAGTGGCACTGTGAGGCCTTGCCGTCCCGCCGAGTACATCACGGTCTCGGCGGGAATCTGCTTGCCGCTGCGCAGCGTCGTCAGCGTTCCGTTCGCCCCGACGTCGACGGCCGTCACTTCTTCACCGAATCGGAAAGTGACCGCCAGATCGCGTAAATGGAACCGAGGCGATTCGATGACCTCGGGGTCACAGAAGTCCAGCATCGACGTTCTCTTCTCGACGACGGTGACCTTGGTGCCGAGTGCCGCGAACATCGACGCGTACTCGATACCGATCACTCCCGCGCCCACCACGACCATGGTGGTCGGGATGGAGGTCAGATCGAGGATTCCGTCGGAGTCGAGCACCCGGTGACTGTCGAAGGACACCCCCGCCGGGCGGGCAGGCAACGTTCCGGTCGCGATCACAACGAATTTTGCCGTGATTGTCATCTTGTCTCCGCGCGAGGCGTCCTCGACGAGGATGGTGTGCTCGTCGACGAACGAGCCGACCCCTACCAGCAATTCGACGCGGTTACGCAGGAGCTGAGATCGCACGACTTCGATTTCTTTGGTGATGACATGCTGGGTTCGCGCCAGCAGGTCGGCCGGAGTGATGTTCTCCTTGACGCGGTAACTCGCGCCGTACAGTTCGCGTTGGTTCATCCCGGTGAGGTAGAGAACCGCCTCGCGCAACGTCTTCGACGGAATGGTGCCGGTGTTGACGCACACTCCCCCGAGCATGTTGCCCTTCTCGACCATCGCTACCCGTTTACCCAGCTTGGCCGCCGCGATGGCAGCCTTCTGACCACCCGGGCCGGAGCCGATCACAACCAGGTCGTATTCCATCGGATCAGTCATCGCTTACAAATACCGTCTGCATACGACCGGCGGATGCCGAGCATGTCAATACTCGGTGAACAATCCGCGCGCCGAACGGGCACGACGGCTGTACACGAACCCTGTTGCAATTAAAAGAGATACAGTCAAACCCTTACGAAAATTGCTACACACAAACATATTCCGACATTCGCATGCGCACATTCTTCGCCGTCCGACGGAGTTCACAACGGTCTGTTGAAATTTGTTTCACCCCAGAGTGATTGATCGATCAACTGACAGGTGACCAGGGCAGTAAACCGGATGTCCAGTATTCGAATTGTCCGAAATAACGAGCAGAATGTTCCTCGTCACATCCCGGACCGAAGCAGTTGCGCGGAGCCTCAGGTCGCGTTCTACTTGCCTTGACTAATCATCTGTCACTCTCGGTTACAAACATCCGCCCCGTTCACGATCCCCACCTTTCGCCATCTCGAGAGATCAGGTTTCCCAATGGAATTCACGGAACTTGCCGACTATCCCCTACCTCCTGGGACCGTCACCGAGTGGACTCCTGCCGCAGTGAATCCGTCCGAGCTGTGGCCTGTCGACCAGCGTCCCGCCAGCTACATACACGAAGCACACTTGAAACATGCCGAGCAGGCGAAACGGCAGGCGCACCATCACAACGACGGATGCACTCCGTCGTGGCTGGGTACCTCGTTTCGCATCCACGACCGACTCGACCGAAGGATCTGGGCGGCCACTCTCGATCACTGGATCGATCGCCACGAAGTGCTCCGGACACGAGTCGCCATGGAGGGCGAAGCGATAGTCCGACGCACCGCGGGTCCCGGAGACGTCCGAATTCTGGGCAACGAAGTCGGACATCTTGCGTCCTCGATGTCCGTCTTCACGCATCTACAGCAACTGCTCGACCGGTCGACCGATCCACTTGTCTGGCCTGCGTACCAGTTCGCGACAATTGAAGGTCCCAACCATTTCACCGTGGTTTTTGCCGCTGATCACGCTCTGCTGGACGGATATTCGGTGGCGTTGACCGCGCACGAACTGCAGACGATCTACCGTTCGGCGAGCGAGGGAAGCCCTCCCTCGCCGCCGGAGACCGGAAGCTACATCGACTTCGGCACCAGGGAACGAGATCTCGTGGGACACGCGGACTGCTCTCACCCGGCTGTGCAGACGTGGCGCGAGTTCTACGCGCAGGGCGAGGCTCCGCTCTTTCCAGCGCTGCCCGAACCGGTCGCCGGACGCCGAGTCCCTCAGCAGAGCCTGTCCGCCTGGCTTCTGAGCGCCCGGGGAGCCGAACGCCTGGCAGAAGCGAGCAAGCGCAGCAACCAAGGATTCCTGGCCGCGATACTCGCGTGCGCGGCCAAGGTGACCGGCGATCTCACCGGTGCAGACGAATTCCGCGTCGTGGTGCCGCAACACACCCGTTCGGAGCTTCGATGGGCCGCGTCGCTGGGATGGTTCATCGGTGTTGTGCCGGTGAGGATTCCGATTGCCCCCGCAGCAACCGTGAGCGATCTGGCCAAGGTTGCCGGCACGGAGATGCGACGCGTCCGTCCCGCAGCGGCCCTGCCGTATTCGAAAGTGTGCGAGCTGATCGACTCCCCGCAGCACCTGCCGTTCGTGCTCTCGTACATGGACGTTCGTCACGTTCCTGGTGCCGAGCAATGGACGAGCTGGCAGACCAGAGGCCTTCGTAGTCGCGATCATTCGGGAACCGACGTCTACATCTGGCTCACACGGACTCCCGAAGGGCTCAATCTGGCCATACGCCACCCAGGCAACGCGCGCACAAGCCGCCACATCCATCAGTTCGCGGGACTCCTACGCCGCGAAATGGAGGACTTTGCCTTCTCGACCGACACATGCACACCTCCGACCAACACCGCTGTACCGATCAATACCGCTGCACCGATCGAGGAGAACTCTCATGGAAATGACACCCATCGATCTCTGGGCACCGAAAGCCGGGACGCTCACCGAGTTCAGGCCTACTGAGCAGTCCCTGACGGCAGCATCTCGAGCACCACTGAGCGACCAACCTCTCTCGTTCCTACAAGAGGGACACATTCGTACCGCCGATCACAAGCGCGCACAAGGCGTCGACTGGTCACCGTGGATCGGATTCACGTTCACTCTGCCCGGTGATCTCGATCGGGAGGCACTGCGTCGGGCGGTCCAGGCGTTTGTCTTGCGGCACAACACTCTTCACAGTTGGTTCGAGGTGAGACCATCCGAAGATCCTGGCGGTAGCGGGGCCATCGACCGTCACGTGGTGGATGAATCGACGATCGAACTCGCGCCGCACAGCGTCGGTTCCCTGAACACGACCGATGCGGTTCGCGAGCATGTCAGCCGAAGTTTCGCAGGCGATACCAGCCCACTGCAATGGCCTTCGTTCACCAGTGGCGCCGTCGAGCACGGCACCGGCGCCGGTTTCACCATCTACTACGGCGTCGATCACTCGCACACCGACGGCCTGTCGCTGATGCTGGGCGTCGAAGAACTTCGTGCGCTGTACATCGCCGAAAGCGCCGGCATCGACGCTCAACTTCCCTCTCCCGGTAGCTACGTCGAGTACAGCGGCGAAGAACGGGCAGCGGCGAAGAACCTCGACCTAGCCGCAGAACCTGTGCAGCAATGGATTTCGATTCTCGCCGCCAACGCCGGACAACTCCCGAAGTTCCCCCTCGACCTCGGCGTCGCGCAGGGCGAACAGACCCGGTCGACCCGCACACATATCGACGTTCTCGACAGCGACGAGTCAGCCGCGTTCGCAGCGCTGTGCAAGTCCAATGGCGTCGGATTCTCCACGGGGATCTTCGCAGCCCTCGCCCTCACCGAGATCGAAGTTGCTGACAGAGCGAACTACTTCGCGCTCAACGCAGTCGGTACTCGTTCCGATCCGAGATACCTGTTTTCTCAAGGCTGGTTCATCAATCTCGTCCCGGTCTCGTTCACGCTGAGTGGTGTCACCACCTTCACCGATGCACTCCCCCTTGCTCACGCTGCTCGCGCAGCCGTGAAGGGACTCGCGGACGTGTCCATTCACTCGGTGATCGCCCAGGTGTCGAAGTTGACCGGATCCGACATCGGCGGAACCTCGGTCCCGCCGATGGTGTCGTACATCGACATGCGCCTGATTCCAGGTGCCGAGCACCACGACGAACTCGAAGCGCGCGCACTCGGTGGGCCAGGAACGACGGGTGATCTGTCGATGTGGATCAACCGGAAGGAAGACCGTACGTACGTGATGGTCAGTTTTCCCGATACCGAGCAAGCGCACACATCGGTGGATCGGTACCTTCGACACCTCCGCAACGTCCTGAGAACGGTCGCCGATACCGGCGACTACCGTGTCGTTCGTCAGGCGGATGCACGTCAGGAAGTGGAGACCGCCTGATGCACATCACCTTTCTCGACAGGTTCGAGGCACGGCCGGGCCGCATCCTGCAGTGGACGCCGAGCGAAATCTCCACCGGATCGACATATCCGGTTCCTCCGACCTCGAATCAGCAGCTGCATCTTGCCGGGAGCCGCGGCGATACGACTTGGCTCGCTGCCACTTTCGACGTTCCCGGCCCGATCGACACGGACGCACTCCGAGCCAGCTTCGAGGAATGGACGTCCCGTCACGACGCCCTGTCGTGCTCGTTCTCCCAGGCCGAAGAAGCGGATGAATCCTCGGCGCTGTCCGTCGACGTCGCCGATGTCGTCGATCTGCGCCTCCGTGAGGAAACAGTGGCGGACGCGCGAACGCCGGAACAGGTGCGAGAACTCTTGGGCGAGCGCTTGGATCGATGGTGCAATCCTTTTGCGTTTCCCGCCTACTTTCTCGGGGCCATCACCCGCGAGGACCAGTCGACAGTGATCTGCGGATTCGACCATGCCATCTGCGACGGCTGGTCCATGAGCATCGCAATTACCGAGATCAGCACTCTGTATCGTGAATACACGCGGGCGGACCGTAATCCGATCGCGTCAGATCTCTTGCCCGAGCCCGGGAGTTTCCTCAACTACTGCTTCCGTGAATCGGCAACCGCGGATCCAGAGCCCGGCGACCACCGCATTTCGGGGTGGCGGTCTTTCCTTCGATCTTGCGGGGGTGACACTCCCCATTTTCCCGTAGATCTGGGGCTGCCCGCCGGGACCATGTCGCCCCAGGGCACAGACACCCGAATGCTCCTCGACGCCGACGAAGCAGAGCTGTTCGACCAGAACTGCGCCGATCATCGACACTCGTCGTTCGGTGCGATTCTTGCGTCGATCGGTTTGGCCACAACACAATTGACCGACAAGAGAGACACACGCCTTCTGTTCCCTGTTCACACGCGTCGGGAACCGCGGCACAACCACACCTTCGGCTGGCTGGTGGCCAATGCACCCATCACCGTGACGAGCATGGATGATCTTCACAGCACTGCTCGGGCAGTCAATCTCGCTTTCCACGAGGCACTTTCACTGTCGTCCGTGTCGTCGAGACAAGTGTTGAGGAGCTTGGGGCCCGAGGTTTCGCCCACTCGCCGAGACATCTTCTCGGTGTCCTACGCCGACTACCGGACCATGCCCGGTGGATCTCGCCCCCGCGAATCACGGCCCGGCGACTCACAACCTGCGCCGATCAATCCGCAGCAACTCAGTCGCGTGTCGAGCGCCGACGACGTTCAGTTCTGGTTTTCGCGCACCAACGACGGGCTGGCAGTGCGCACCCGATTTCCGGCACCCGCGGCCCAGGCAGTGCTTACCTTCCTCGAGTGCGTATCCGAGATTCTGTCGACGCCGTAGCCAGACGGCTGTGCATCCGCAGATCTATTTGACACTTCTTTGTTGTGCACAACTTAACTGTGCGCTACAGTTGTTCTCGTGACCAACCCACTCGCTCTCGAACGCCAGGTCTGCTTCGCCCTCTATTCGGCGTCGCGGGCCACTACGGCCGCGTACCGGGCAATGCTCGACGACCTGGGAATCACGTATCCCCAGTACCTCGTCCTGTTGACACTCTGGGAACGAGACGGCCGGGGCGTGCGTGAGATCTGTGAGGCACTCGATCTCGATACCGGAACCCTGTCGCCGCTGCTCAAGAGGCTGGAGGGTCTGGGATTCATCGAACGCCGACGCCTCACCACGGACGAGCGTCGCGTCGAGATTCACCTGACCGAGGCGGGTTCCACCTTGCGCAGCAAGGCCGAGGACATCCCGGCCAAGCTCGCAGGCGCCACTGGTCTGAGTAACGACGAACTCACAGAACTTCGAGACGTTCTCACTCGTCTCGGTGAGTCACTTCAAGCATCCAATGCCCACTCCGACGGAAAGAAGAAGTCATGAACATCGTCTACACCGCAGAAGCACTTGCCACCGGCGAAGGCCGCAACGGTCACGCTCGCACTTCGGACGGACGCCTCGATCTCGGCCTCGCCATTCCCAAGGAAATGGGTGGCAGTGGCGAAGGCACCAACCCCGAGCAGCTCTTTGCCGCCGGATACGCAGCATGCTTCCACTCCGCTCTGCAGATGGTCGCCCGCGCCGAGAAGGCCAACGTGGCTGATTCCGCAGTCGGCGCGCGGGTCGGCATCGGCCCAAACGGTGCAGGAGGCTTCGGACTCGCTGTGACGCTGGAGGTTTCACTCCCCCATCTGCCCCATGATCAGGCCGTCGAGTTGACGGAGAAGGCGCACCAGGTGTGCCCGTACTCCAATGCAACTCGCGGCAACATCGAGGTCACCCTCGAAGTAAGTAAGGACGACGAATGAGCACCACCACTGTCAGCCGGGAAATCCGTCTCGCTTCACGCCCGAACGGTTGGCCCACCTCGGAGAACTTCGCCACCGCCGAAGTAGAACTCCCCGAACTCGAAGACGGCCAGATCCTGGTCCGCAACATCGCCATCTCCGTCGACCCGTACATGCGCGGCCGAATGAACGACGTGAAGTCCTACCTTCCGCCGTTCCAGGTCGGTGCGCCGCTCGACGGTGGTGCTGTCGGCGAGGTCGTCGAATCCAAGTCGGCTGATCGCGCTGTGGGCGACGTTGTCGTCCACGGCCTCGGATGGCGTGAATACGCCATCCTCGACGGATCCGCAGTGACTCCGGCCGACACGTCCATCGCGCCGGCGACGGCCTACCTGGGTGCCCTCGGCATGACTGGCCTCACCGCGTATGCCGGCCTCACTGCGGTTGCGGAGTTCAAGGAAGGCGATACCGTATTCGTCTCCGGCGCAGCCGGTGCCGTCGGATCGCTCGTCGGTCAGATCGCCAAGTTGCTCGGAGCGAAGCGAGTAATCGGTAGCGCCGGTTCACCGGCGAAGGTTGCCCGACTTCTCGAACTCGGATTCGATGCGGCATTCGACTACCACGACGGCCCGATCACCGAACTGCTCGCCGCTGCCGCCCCTGACGGCATCGACGTGTACTTCGACAACGTCGGTGGCGAGCATCTCGAAGCCGCCATCGATGCCATGAACCAGGGTGGCCGGATTGCCCTGTGCGGAGCCATCGCTCAGTACAACACCACCGAGAAGCCCACCGCTCCCCACAACCTGGCACTGGTGATCGGCAAGCAGCTCACACTGCGCGGATTCCTTGTGGGCGGCTACCGTCACCTCGGTGGCGAATTCCGCACCCACATGGCAGGGTGGCTCGCCGACAACAAGATTGAGTGGGACGAGACCATCGTCGAAGGCCTGGAGAATGCACCGCAAGCGTTCATCGACCTGATGCGCGGCGCGAACACCGGCAAGATGGTTGTCACGCTGTAACCCGAACAACATCTGGCTCGAACGAATATCAAGGTGGCCGCGAACTTCTCGAAGTTCGCGGCCACCTTCATATCTGAATCAGATCCCGAACGAGACTCCGGTCAACTTCTCCGACAGCGTCCACAAGCCCGAGGCTGTCTTCGAATCGTGTGACTTCTTGTTCGACCCCACGACCTTCGGATAACCTCGCTGCTCGAACGGACCGTCCGGTCCGATGTAACTGCCGCCGAAAGCATCCGGCGCAGTGGCCGCCCACAGTTCGGGAAGCGCACCCATCTCCGCGGACTGCGCGAAGATCGAATTGCCGATTCCCATCAGCTTGTCCTGGATCGACTCGGTGTGACCCTGCAGGTTCGTCGACGCGTATCCCGGATGCGAAGCAAGCGCTTTGAGCGAAGATCCCGAGGCCGCAAGCCTGCGTTGAAGTTCGTACGTGAACAACAAATTGGCAAGCTTGGACTGCCCGTAGGCCAACCAGCGGTTGTACTTCCGACGCTCGAAATTGAGATCGTCCAGATCGACAGTTCCGAGCTGATGCAGGGCACTGGACATCGTCACGACACGGTCGGTGAGCTTGTCCTTCAGCAATCCGGTCAACGCGAAGTGCCCGAGATGGTTTGTGCCGATCTGCATTTCGAATCCGTCGACAGTCCGGCGAAACGGAACCGCCATCACGCCGGCGTTGTTCACCAGGACGTCGACCTTCTCCGTTGCGTCGGCAAAGGCTCGTACCGACGACAGATCCGAGAGGTCCAATTTACGGACAACCGCGTTGGGTCCGATCTCGGCGGCTACGGCGTCGGCCTTCGTGGTGTCACGACAGGCGAGGACGACGTCGGCCCCGGCTTTGCCAAGCGCCCGTGCGACTACCTCACCCAGTCCGCTGTTCGCCCCCGTGACGACAAATGTGCGGCCGGTCTGATCGACTACGTCTTCTGCGGTCCATTTGGTCATGCATTCCAGCGTACGTGCCTTACCCGCCGGTAGGGAGGGGTCGCTTTTCTGTCATCGCTTGCGTTTGGCGCGGATCGGCTTTGCACCCGGCAGCGGCGGTGCTGCAGCCACCCTGGGCGACGGGGGCGCAGTCACTCCGGGTGTCGGCGACGATTCATCTTCCTTCTGCTCCGCCGCGATCCGGCCGTAGACCAAATGCTGTTGTCCCAGCGTCCAGCAGTTGTTACTCACGAAATACAGCAGGATCGCCACGGGCGCGAAAGCACCGAAAGCGATCACACCCACCGGAAACACCCACAATGCGAGCTTGTTCATGATCGCTGTTTGAGGGTTGACGGTTCCGGTGTCCACTTGGCGCGCGATGGACGCCCGCGACGTGAAATGTGTAGCGACGGCGGCGAAGATCATCAGCGGTACGGCAACCAGAATGATGGAGATACGGCTGACGTCGCCGAACGCTTCCAGTTGCGCTGCCGGACTCGAAATCATGGCGGACAACGGCGCGCCGAACAGTTTGGCGTCGAGAAACGACTGCACGTCCGAGGCACTGAAGAAGTAGTTGGCCGTATTCGCGTTGTCCGCCACCGACATCGGTTCGGTCGGGCTCAGAAACGGGACGTGCGATGCCGCTCCAGTCCGATTGAACGATCGCAGGACGTGATAAAGGCCGATGAACACCGGTGCCTGAACGAGCATCGGCAGACAGCCGAGCAACGGACTGTAGTTGTGTTCCTTCTGCAGCTTGGCCATCTCGACAGTGAGTTTCTGCCGATCACCCGAATACTTCTTCTGCAACGCCTTGATCTGAGGTTGCAGCTTCTGCATCACCAGTTGGGTGCGGACCTGCTTGACGAAGGGTTTGAACAGCAAAGCCTTGAGCGTGAAGACCAGAAATACGACCGACAACGCCCATACGACGCCGTTGTCGGGTGATCCGGAGATCAGTGAAAAGACCTTGTGCCAGAACCAGAGGATTCCGGACACGGGGTAGTAGACAAAATCGAGCATGACGAATGAACCTCACCGAGAGGCACGCTCACCGGAGATGAGAGCGCGGGAATGGTCGTGGACGCAAGACGTCTGACCGACCTACGACGAGTTCACTCCCGCCGACGGCCGATCTACAGACCGATTCCCGGAGCTCGAGGCTGTGGACGGCCGGGCGCGTCCGGGCTGCTCTGCCTGCGGAAAGCGCCACGCAGGCAGCGTTCGTCATCAGAGGGGCCAGTGGCCGAAACCGCGCACAGCTGCAGAAGTTCGTACTTCGACGACGTTGCGAGGGCTGCGACCACGAAGACGGCAATCGCAGTTCCCAGCACCGCGGCGCTACCCGACGATCCAAGCGGAGGCACGGCGAGAAGAGCGATGAACGGCAGCAGAATCAGCAACAGTGACCGTGTCACCGTTCCCGTGCTCCGCTGTTGCATGACTGCGAGAGTACAGAACATCTGCCGAGTCCAGCTAGACGCTTGCCTCACGTACTTGTTCGCGCAGCCATTTGTGTGCTGGATCGTGGTCCAGCCGACCGTGCCACTGTTGGTGGATGGTGACGGCCGGTAGTTCGGTCGGCACCGCAAACCAGGCGACATCGAGGCGAGCGGCAAAGTATCGGGCAAGCCTTTCCGGCACCAGTGCAACGAGATCGCTGTCGGCCGCCATGAGCGCCGCCGCAACGGGCGAGGCAACCACCGCGATCACCCGCCGGCGCATTCCGACTGCGGACAACGCGTCGTCGATCGGTCCGTGTGTCCGGCCACGTCTGGATGTCGAGACATGTGGATGCTCACACAACTGCGCGAATGTCGGCTGAGCCGTGCGGGCCAACGGCGACGACTTCGATACCAAGCCCACATGACCCTCTCGGTAGAGAATCTCACTGCACACATCAGAGGACGGCAACGGATCAGCGCCGATATCGAGATCGATCGAACCGTTCCGCAGCGAGTCGACGTCCTCGTTTCCCTCTCCGACACAACGGATTACAGCGTTCGGCGCTTCCGCCGCGAAACGCCTGACCAGAGCCGGGGTGAGGCTGGCCGCCGTGCCCTCGTTGATTCGGATCACGAAAGTCCGCTCGAGCTCTGCTGGTTCGAAGTTCTTGCGGTCGATCAACAGGCCTTGCGCCCCTTCCAGGAGCGATCGGACCTGAGGTGCTGCACGCAACGCAAAGGGCGTCGGTACCAACCCACGCCCGGCACGAACAAAGATCGGGTCATCCATCGCACGCCGGAGACGCCCCAAAGCCCTACTGGTTGCCGGTATCGACAAGTTCAATCGCTCGGCCGCGCCGGTGACACTGCCCTCCGCCACCAGAGCGTCGAACACTCTCAAAAGATTGAGGTCCATATCCATCGCCATAGTTGCACCATACGCAACTATACACTGCAATCTTTGCAGTAGACGCACGTTACCGAGATCCCTACTGTCGTTTCAGTAGCCGAATTGGCTGTCGATCAACAACTCCCGCAATAGAACAAATTTCCGCAAAGAGGTGCGTCTTGTCCACAAATACTTCGATACCGACGGAGAGTCGGGCGAACTCGGACGCGCGACAAGGATTGGTGCTCGCAACGTTGTGCGCGGTCACCGTCCTCGTTATTGCGTTCGTCGCTGCCATCAACCTGGCAGTTCCGCTCCTGACGTCCGGGTCTCTGCATCCTTCCTCGACGCAGCTTCTATGGATCGTCGATTCCTACGTCACGGTCTTCGCCTGTCTGGTGATCCCCTGCGGGGCACTCGGTGATCGCTTCGGACGCAAAGGGGTGCTGACCATCGGGTTGATCCTCTTCGCAGCAGGCGCCGCCGTGTCCGCGAGTTCCCCCACAGTGGCGGTGATGCTGATCGGCCGCTGCGTCACCGGAGTCGGAGCCGCCTGTGTTCTGTCGAACAGCCTCGCAATCCTCATGCACGCGACTCCCCCACAGAAGCGTCCTCGCGCAATTGCCATTTGGGCATCGTCGACCGGATTCGGCGGCGTGGCAGGGAATGTCGGTGGTGGCGCGCTTCTGCAGACCGGGTCCTGGCGCTGGTTGTTCGTCGCCGTCGTACCCATCGCGTTGGCAGGTGCTGCCGCAGTCGCCTATCTCGCTCCTCGCACCCCTCGAAATCACCGCGGTCTCGACCCTGTCGGAACCGTCTTGCTGACGGCGGCGACGTTCGGGTTGCTGGTCGGTGTCATCGAAGGACCCGAAAGTGGTTGGGGCAGCATCACGGTGATCTCAGCATTCGTCGCGTCGGCGGCGCTTTATGCGGCATGGATCATCGTCGAGCTCCGCGTCGAGCAACCCTTGCTGGATCCGCGGTTGTTCCGCCTTCCTCTGCTTCGCGCGGGATGCCTGGGAATGACCGTCGCGTTCTTCGGTCTGTTCGCACTGTTCTACGTCAACGCTTCATTTCTGCAGTATGCCAAGGGTTTCAGCGTTCTCACCACCGGCCTGGCGGTGATACCGCTGACCATTCCACTGCTGTTCGGTGCTCGCTTCGTGCCGCTGATCTCGGCTCGTCTGGGTTCCACCATCACCGTGGCGGCAGCGTTCGCGTTCATCGGGGTCGGCATGTTCGGGCTGTCGACCAGCACAGCCCACACTCCCTATTTCGCCTACGCGTTGTGGCTCGTCGTCATCGGCATCGGCGCGGCAGCCGCGCTCCCCGTATTGACTCACGACATCGCGGACTCGCTGCCCCTCGAACAGGCAGGCGTCGGTTCAGGACTGCAGGCGACGGCACGAGAATTCGGCAGCGCCTTGGGCGTCGCCGTCATCGGCACCATCTTGACCAGCCGTTTCATCAGCGCATTGCCCGACTCGATGCGCGATGGAGACGGCGCCGCGCCACGCACGGTCGCAGACGGACTCGAGATGGCCGACACTCCCCTCGCTCACGACGCCGTCCTGAGTGCCTTCACCACCGGCGCGGACAGCGCCGTGCGCGTCATCGCGGTCATCACCCTGATCGCCGGCTGCCTGGTCACTGCGCAATCCGCGTGGTCGAACAGAACGCGAACGAAGGAGACAGAACAGGCGCACTGACAGCGCGTCCGGCCAGTGATTCCGTCAGCACCTGGCCGAACAATTCCGCATCGTCGATAAGCCAATTGTGATTGCCAGGAACCTCGCGAACCTCGGGATCACCCAAGGCGGCGCAGACAGCATGAAAACTCGTTCGCGGAATCACATGATCATCAGCTCCCCACAACACGACAACAGGCATCGCGCGGACTGCGATCTCTTCGAGTGCATCGATGAGATCCGCAGTCCGCGCGAGGTTGCCCGTTTGCCACACTCCACGGGCGTTGCGAAGCGCGTTGAACGCGAACTCGTCGAGTCGAAACTGCGGGATTCTGCGAGCGTGTACCGACTCGGCAGCCTCGACCATCGCCGACCCACACCAGTTCCACCACGGACGTTCACGAATCGGGCGCTCCTGACCACCAGCACTCGACCACACGCCACCACCAACCGAGTTCACCAGAACCAAGCGCGAGACTCGCGTGGGGAAGTCCCGCGCCACTGCTGTCGCTACACCGCCGCCGAACGAATGCCCGACGACGGTCACCGGACCGGTAACTCCGGCCGCGTCGAGAAACCGCGTCACTCACGCCGCATAACCTTCGAAGTTGCGATCGGCTCGGTCTAGTTCAGCCGTACCGCCAAGTCCCGGAAGCGCAGGCGCAATCACCCTGGATCCCCGGTGAACGACGGCAGCAAGCGCAGATCCATAGGCGCGAGGGGACAACCCCCAACCGTGCAGAAACAGCACTGTCTCGCCGTGCCCACCGACGCCGAAGTCGACAGGTCGAGAATCGACCACGGCGGTGCGCCACTCGATGAATGCATCGGTTCGACTTGCGGAGACAATCATGATCAAATCCCAGTTCAGGTGAGGTTTTTCTCCGGGTGAAGTATCGAACTCGATGTTGCCGCGCACGCACCGGCGCGGCGACGACCGTAGTACCTGCATCGGTACCTACTTCTTTCTTCTGCCACTTCGCGAGACGTCACGATTGCCGACACGCCACTCGAAAACAGGTATGCATCCCGTCCAACTGACCGGCGCGAACACGTCGAGGCGAAACCAGGCTGTGTGTCACAAGCCGAAGCCCGATCACGCCCAGCCGGATACCTGCTTCGGGACGCACCGACGCGAAGGCAACACGAGAAATGTCGCACCACCGATTCACCAGCCCCAGCACGACGAAGAACGCACTCGGAAGGGCGCTTGTCATCGGCGCTCTTTCACTGACAACCCTTGCCGTCAGTATCGACACCGCGAACGCTCAGGCCCCCTTGCTTCCGGACTGGAACACCGCCGGAGTTTCCGTCGTCACGAATCCGGCGAAAGTGTCAGCTTTCGCTTCCTCGGATGGAGGCCGCGCATTGGCAGCCGCAGAGTCCAAGATCGGCGCACCGTACGTCTGGGGCGCGACCGGACCGGACTCGTTCGACTGCTCCGGCCTCGTTCAATGGCTCTTCGCGCTTGAGCGGGGTGCCCGGTAGTTGATGGGGCTCGTGGCCCCGA